>NZ_JAMYRN010000002.1:0-415065 GCF_040321435.1 Mesorhizobium sp. M0410 | reverse complement strand
CAAGGGGGCGGAGCTCACAAAGACGAGCGAAATCCCTGCGATCCCGCCCCATCCAAACATCCCCGGTTACTGCGCAACAGGCCCCTTGTGGGAGAAGGTGTCGCCGAAGGCGACGGATGAGGGGTGTTCCAGGGAACGCCAGCCTCTCACTCCGCTGGAACGCCCCTCATCCGTCTCGGCGCTGCGCGCCGATCCACCTTCTCCCACAAGGGGAAAAGGGAAGGCGCGCCAAGGCTATGCCAACCCCTCGCTGTGGCTGATCTCGACGCCATGCTCGGCGGCAGCGTCGAGCATCGTGTGCCACAGGCTTTCCGCGAATGTCGCGAACACCAGAAGATTGAACACCGCCTGCCCATCCGGCCGGTCATTGCCACGCCAGAGATTGATACTGGTGTGATCGACCGCGGTCGCCGCAGCGGTGCCGGCCGGGAACGCCGCCGGGTGCAGGTCTAGTGACAACAATTTCGCCAACATCGAGCGCGCCTTGGCTCCCGAGACGCTGATCAAGGCGCGCGCATGCGACTGATCGGAAAGCGAGGCGGACTGCGAGAACGCCTGGCTCAGCTTCTCCATCGCGTGAATGCCGCCCTTCGACAAGACGAGGAACTGATCCGGTCCCGACCAGATCAGCGTGGCGTCGGGAACTCGGACCGTGTTGGGCGCATTCGGGGCGGCAACGCCGAAGCGGGTTTCGGCAGCCTTCGCCAGTTCTGCCGCCTTGCCGCGCCGCGCCATCACCTGGATCAGGTCGAAATTGCGGATCTCGGTGAGCGATACGCCGGCCGCCGTGCCGCGCGCGCCGTAGCCGCCGACAACAAGCGCTTTCTCCAGCGGACTGCGGGCAATCCAGGAAAACTCAGCCACGCTGGCGCCCTCCATCCGGATCGTAGAAGACAGGACTGCAGAGCTCGACATCGTAATCTTCGCCACGCAGCGGATCGTGCGCATGGACGATCTCGCCGATGCGCTCGCGGCCGCGCTCGACCAGCCCAAGCCCGATCCACTGGTCGAGCATCGGCGAAAAGCAGACCGAGGTGACATAGCCCTGGTCATTGTCGGGACCGGGCGTCTCGCCCTTCGGGATAATATGCGCGCCGGAACGCAGGCGGCGCGTCTTGTCGACCGGCTTGATGCCGACGACGACCTGGCGGTCCGGCGCGACCAGCGCCTCGCGCCCGGCCATGACGCGGCCGACGAAGTCTTTCTTGGTCGACATCATCTTGCCGAGGCCGAGGTCGGCGGCGGTCGTCGTGCCGTTCAACTCCGGTCCGGCGACATGGCCCTTTTCGATGCGCATGACGCCGAGCGCCTCGGTGCCGTAGGGCGTAACCCCGAATGGCTTGCCGGCCAGCATCAAATTGCGCACCAGCGCGTCGCCATAGCGGGCGGGAACCGAAATCTCGAACGCCATTTCGCCGGAGAAGGAGATGCGGAACAGCCGCGCTCTGATGCCACCGCGCAACGCGACTTCGCGCGCCCCCATGAACGGGAAACCTTCGTTCGACAAATCCTCGGATTCATCAACGACCTGTTTCAGCAACTCCCGCGCGCTCGGCCCGGCGATCGAGAATTGCGCCCACTGGTCGGAGACCGAGGTCAACTGCACGTCGAATTCCGGGAACAGCACCTGCCGGCAGAATTCGAGATGCTGCATCACCAGCCCGGCCTTGGCCGTGGTGGTGGTCAGGAAATAGTGGTCCTCGGCCAGCCGTGACGTCGTGCCGTCGTCATAGACGATGCCGTCCTCGCGCAGCATCAGCCCGTAGCGGGCTTTGCCGACGGCGAGACTGGAGAAGGTGTTGATGTAGACGCGGTCGAGAAAGGCGCCGGCATCCGGGCCGTGCACGTCGATCTTGCCGAGCGTCGAGACGTCGCAGAAGCCGACGCCTGAGCGCACCGCCTTGACCTCGCGCGTCACCGATTCCAGCCAGTCCTTTTCGCCGGCGCGCGGATACCATTGCGCCCGCTTCCACAGGCCGGTGTCGACGAACACCGCGCCCTGTTCGGCTGCCCAGTGATGCGACGGCGTCAGTCGTGTCGCGTGGAAGTTTTCGTCGCGATGATGGCCGGCGAAGGCGCCGATGGCGACCGGCACATAGGGCGGGCGGTAGATCGTCGTGCCGGTCTCGGGAATGGACTTGCCTGACAACGCAGCCATGATGGCGAGGCCGGCGACATTCGAGGTCTTGCCCTGGTCGGTGGCCATGCCGAGCGTCGTGTAGCGCTTGAGATGCTCGACCGATTCAAAACCTTCGCGCTGCGCCAGTTCGATGTCGGACGCGGTGACATCGTGCTGGTAGTCGACAAAGGCCTTGCCCTTGCCGGCGACGTGCCAGAGCGGGGTCAGCGAAAAGGCTTCTTCGTCGGCGACCGGCGGCGTGCCGGCATTGCCGCCGCGGCCGGCGCTTTGTGCTGCTGCGGATCCGGCGGCAAAGCCCTGGCGCAGGCAGTCGCCTAGGCCGAAGGCGCCGTTGGCGGCGCCGGCGGCCACCATGCCGGGCGGCGCGCCGTCCGGCACGAAGGCTGCGATATCGTCCTGCCATTTCGGCCGGCCGCGATGATAGGAGGTCAGCCCGACCGCCGGATTCCAGCCGCCCGAGACGGCTAGCCCGTCGGCCTCGACCTCGGCGCGCGCCCCACCGGTGAGCGATACCGCGATTTTCCGGACCCCGTCCTTGCCGCCCTCGACCCCACTGACGAAACCGTTGAGCACGGCAAAGCCGCCTTTGGCGGCAAGCGCGCGACGTTCGGCGGATACGTCCGGGCGTGCATCGACGACCGCTGCGATCTGCAATCCGGCGCCAAGCGCGGTCTCGACCGTGCGCCAGCCATCCTCATTATTGGTGAACAGCGCGATCCTCTTTGCAGGGGTAACCGCGTAGCGCGCGACATAGGTCCGCATTGCCGAAGCCATCATCACGCCGGGCGTGTCGTTGCCGGCAAAGACGATCGGCCGCTCGATGGCGCCGGCGGCGACGACGCAGCGCTTGGCCACGATCCGCCACAGCCGCTGGCGCACCTGGTGCTCGGGCGGCGAGTGCAGGTGGTCGTTGACCCGCTCGATGGCGCCATAGGTGCCGCCATCATAGACGCCGAACAATGTCGTGCGGGTCATGATGCGGACATCGGGCAGTGCGGCGAGTTCGGCCAGCGTGCGCGTAATCCATTCGGCCGCCGGCGTGCCGTCGATCGTGCCGCCGTCGGCAAGCAGGCGGCCGCCAAGCGCGAAATCTTCCTCGCACAGGATGACGCGGGCGCCGCCGCGCCCGGCCGCCAGTGCCGCAGCCAGCCCGGCCGGGCCGGACCCGGCGATCAGCACGTCGCAATGCGCCCACGCCTTGTCGTAATGGTCGGGATCGGCGACGCCTGCAGCGCGACCGAGGCCGGCGGCGCGGCGGATCGCCGGCTCGTAGACCGCTTCCCAGAATTTCGCCGGCCACATGAAGGTCTTGTAGTAAAAGCCGGCGACGAAGATCGGCGCAAACAGCTGGTTGACCGCCATCAGATCATGGCGCAGCGACGGCCAGCGGTTCTGGCTGGCCGCTTCCAGACCGTCATAAAGCTCGGCCGTGGTCGCCCTAGTGTTGGGCTCGCGTCGCGCTCCGCTGCGCAGTTCGACCAGCGCGTTGGGCTCCTCCGAACCAGCGGTCAGGATGCCGCGCGGCCGATGGTATTTGAACGAGCGGCCGACCAGCTTGACGCCATTGGCGATCAGCGCCGAGGCCAGCGTGTCGCCTTGGAAGCCGGCAAAGCTCTTGCCGTCGAAGCGGAAGCCCAGTGGCGCGGCGCGATCGATGAGACCGCCTGATACGAGACGATAGGGCTGGCTGGAGGTCACGATCGCCCGCCTTCCGTCGCTGTGGCCTGATGAGCGCTGACCTGGACAGAATTCATCTTGCAGCCTGCTTCGCACCAACGCCGGCCGCCGGCCCGACGGAGGAAATCTCATGCGTAAGCGTGTTGCGGGCGACCTTGAGCCAGGCCCGGCAGCCGCCGCCATGGTACCAGTATTCGCTCATCGGCCCGGCGATGTTGTCGCGCAGATAGACGTAGTCGAACACCTCGTCTTCGGAGGCGCCGGCTGCCGGGCGCGCCGGCTTGGCGTCGCCGAGATAGGTGAACTCGCCGAGTTCGCGTTCGCCGCAGAAGGGACAGACAATGCGCATGCTTCTTCAGCCAGCCTTCAATGCAGGTTCGGTTGGGCGCCCTGGCCCTTTTCGTCGATCATGGCACCTCGCCGAAAGCGGTCGAGGCGGAAGCGGGCAGCCTCCTTGTGCGGCTCGTCGCGCGCCAGCAGATGGGCAAAAACCAGGCCGGAGCCGGGCGTCGCCTTGAATCCGCCATAGCACCAGCCGGCGTTGAGATAGAGCCCGTCGACCGGTGTCTTGTCGATGATCGGCGAGCCATCCATCGACATGTCCATGATGCCGCCCCACTGACGCAGAAGCCGTATCCGGCCGATCATCGGCATCAGCGCCATGCCGCCTTCGCAGACATCTTCTATGACAGGCAGATTGCCGCGCTGGGCGTAGGAATTGTAGCCGTCTATATCGCCGCCGAAGACCAGCCCGCCCTTGTCGGATTGGCTGACGTAGAAATGGCCGGCGCCGAAGGTCATGACATTGGGGATCAGCGGCTTGATCGCCTCGGAGACGAAGGCCTGCAGCACATGGCTTTCGATCGGCAGCCGCATGCCGGCCATCGCCGCGACGCGCGACGAGGAGCCGGCGACCGCCATGCCGACCTTGGCGGCACCGATCCTGCCGCGCGATGTCTCGACGCCGGTCACCTTGCCGCTGCCGTCGCGAACAAAGCCGATCACCTCGCAATTCTGGATGATGTCGACGCCGAGCGCGCTCGCCGCATGCGCATAGCCCCAGACCACGGCGTCGTGCCGTGCCGTGCCGCCGCGTCGCTGCAAAAGCCCGCCCTGCACCGGAAAGCGCGCATTGTCGAAGTTCAGGAACGGCATCATCTTCCTGACCGCGGCGAGGTCGAGCAGTTCGGCATCGATGCCGTTGATGCGCATGGTGTTGCCGCGCCGCGCATAGGCGTCGCGCTGCGCGTCGGAGTGGTAGAGGTTGATGACGCCGCGCTGGCTGACCATGGTGTTGTAATTGAGGTCCTGCTCCATCCGCTCCCACAGCTTCATCGACAGCTCGTAGAAGCCTGTATTGCCGGGCAGCCCGTAATTGGAACGGATGATGGTGGTGTTGCGGCCGGCATTGCCGGAGCCGATCCAGCCTTTTTCCAGGACGGCGACATTTCTGATGCCGTATTCGCTGGCGAGGAACCATGCCGTCGCCAGGCCATGGCCGCCGCCGCCGATGATCACCACGTCGTAGTGGCTCTTCGGGGTGGCGTCGCGCCAGGTGCGCTGCCAGTTCTTATGGCCGGAAAATGCCGCCCGGGCGAGGGAGAAGATCGAGTATTTCATGAACCTGTTTCGCGCGGGCGTGCAACAATCCGGATCAGATGTCGAGCGTGTGGTCGCGCTCCCACTGGGTGAAGTGGGAAGCATAGGAATTCCATTCCTGCTGCTTGAGCTTTAGATAGGCCGACGAGAATTCCTCACCCAGCGCCGCCTTGAGCGATTTGTCGTTGTCAAACTCGCGCAACGCGTCGAGCAGGTTGAGCGGCAGCTTCGGCGCGCCCTCGACCGTATGGCCGAACTGGTACATGTCGATGTCGTAGCGCCTGCCGGGATCGGCCTTCGAGCGGACGCCGTCAAGGCCGGCGGCGATGATGACGGCCTGCAGCAGATAGGGGTTTGCCGCGCCGTCGGGCAGGCGCAGCTCGAACCGGCCTGGCCCAGGCACGCGCACCATGTGGGTGCGGTTGTTGCCGGTCCAGGTCACCGTGTTCGGCGCCCAGGTGGCGCCGGAGATGGTGCGCGGTGCGTTGATGCGCTTGTAGGAATTGACCGTCGGGTTGGTGATCGCGGCAAGGGCGGAAGCATGTTTCATGATGCCGCCGAGGAAGTTCCGGCCCTTTGCCGACAGGCCGAGCTCCATCGCATTGTCGGCAAAGACATTGGTCTTGCCGTCCCTGTCCCACACCGAGATATGCGCATGGCAGCCATTGCCGGTCAGGCCCTGGAAGGGTTTAGGCATGAAGGTTGCGCGCAGGCCGTGCTTTTCGGCGACCGATTTCACCATGAATTTGAAGAAGGAATGCTTGTCGGCGGTCGCCAGCGCATCGTCGAAGGCCCAGTTCATCTCGAACTGACCGTTGGCGTCCTCGTGGTCGTTCTGGTAGGCGCCCCAGCCGAGCGCCAGCATGTGGTCGCAGATCTCGGCGATCACATCGTAGCGGCGCATCACCGCCTGCTGGTCGTAGCAGGGCTTCGACGCCGTGTCATATTCGTCGGAAATCGTCTTGCCGTCCGGCGAGATCAGGAAGAACTCGGCCTCGACGCCGGTCTTGATGTGCATGCCGTCGCCAGCGGCCTCGGCGATCAACCGCTTCAGCGTGTTGCGCGGCGCCTGCTCGACCGATTTGTCGTCCATGATGCAGTTGGCGGCAACCCAGGCGACTTCGGGCTTCCAAGGCAACTGGATCACCGAGGCCGGATCCGGCACCGCCAGCATGTCGGGATGCGCCGGCGTCAGGTCGAGCCAGGTGGCAAAGCCGGCAAAGCCGGCACCGTCCCGCTGCATGTCGGCGATCGCCTGCGCCGGCACCAGCTTGGCGCGTTGCCCACCGAACAGGTCGGTGTAGGATATCATGAAATATTTGACGCCCTTTTCCTTGGCGAAGGCGGCGAGATCGTTCCCCATTATAGTTCCTCGCTTGCTGGCATTTGGTTTGTTTTAGAAGCCGTTCTTGCCCGGTATCCAATTGGTGCCGGCCAGCGGCACGCCGGCCATGGCTGCGGCTTCGATCGTCAAGGCCACAAGATCCTCGGGCTCGAGATTGTGCAGGCTGTTCTTGCCGCAGGCGCGGGCGATTGTCTGAGCCTCAAGTGTCATCACCTTAAGATAATTCGCCAGCCGTCGTCCGGCCGCAATCGGATCGACCCGTTTCATTAGCTCGGGATCCTGCGTGGTGATGCCGGCCGGGTCGCGTCCCTCATGCCAGTCGTCATAGGCGCCGGCGGTGGTGCCGAGCTCGTTGTATTCCGCCTCCCAGCGCGGATCATTGTCACCGAGCGCGACAAGCGCTGCCGTGCCGATCGACACCGCGTCGACGCCGAGCGCCAGCGCCTTGGCGACGTCGGCGCCGTTGCGTATGCCGCCCGAGACGATCAGCTGCACCTTGCGGTGCATGCCGAGGTCCTGCAGCGCCTGCATCGCCGGCCTGATGCAGGCAAGCGTCGGCTGGCCGACGTTCTCGATGAACACTTCCTGGGTTGCCGCGGTGCCGCCCTGCATGCCGTCGACGACGACGACGTCGGCGCCTGCCTTCACCGCAAGCGCGGTGTCGTAATAGGGCCGGGCGCCGCCGACCTTGACGTAGATCGGCTTTTCCCAGTCGGTGATTTCGCGCAGTTCCAGGATCTTGATCTCGAGATCGTCCGGCCCGGTCCAGTCGGGGTGGCGCGAGGCCGAGCGCTGGTCGATGCCTTTCGGCAGCGTGCGCATTTCCGCGACGCGGTCGGAGATCTTCTGGCCGAGCAGCATGCCGCCGCCGCCTGGCTTGGCGCCCTGGCCGACGACAACCTCGATCGCGTCGGCACGGCGCAGATCGCGCGGGTTCATGCCGTAGCGCGACGGCAGATACTGGTAGACCAGCGTCTTCGAATGGCCGCGCTCTTCCTCGGTCATGCCGCCGTCGCCGGTGGTCGTCGAGGTGCCGGACAGCGTCGCGCCACGGCCGAGCGCTTCCTTGGCCGGGCCGGACAGCGAGCCGAAGCTCATGCCGGCAATAGTGATCGGGATTTTCAATTCGATCGGTTTTTTCGCGTAGCGCGAGCCGAGCACGACGCTGGTGTCGCAGCGCTCGCGATAGCCTTCGAGCGGATAGCGCGAGATCGAAGCACCGAGGAACAGAAGGTCGTCGAAATGCGGCAGCTTGCGCTTGGCGCCGGCGCCGCGGATGTCATAGATGCCGGTCGCCGCGGCGCGGCGGATCTCGGAAAGCGTGTAGTCGTCGAAGGTCGCGGATTTGCGCGGCGTCGTCGGCGGGTTGCGATAGGTCATTGAGCCTCAATACGCGTCGGCGTTGTCGATATTGAAATTGTAGAGGGTACGAGCCGAGCCATAACGCTTGAACTCCGCCGCCTTGACGCCGGTCACGCCGGCGCGGTCGAGTAAGCCTTGCAGCAATTCGAGATGCTCGGGCCGCATCTCCTTGGCGATACAGTCGGCGCCGAGGCTTTCGACCTTGCCGCGCACGAAAAGCCGCGCCTCGTAGATGGAATCGCCGAGCGCATCGCCGGCATCGCCCAGCACCACCAGATTGCCGGACTGCGCCATGAAGGCCGACATGTGGCCGATATTGCCATGGACGACGATGTCGATGCCTTTCATCGAAATGCCGCAACGCGATGACGCGTTGCCTTCGATGACCAGCAGCCCGCCGCGGCCGGTGGCGCCGGCATACTGGCTGGCATCGCCTTTGACGACGATCTGGCCGGACATCATGTTTTCGCCGACGCCGGGCCCGGCCGAGCCATGCACGGTGATGGTGCCGCCGTCGTTCATGCCGCCGCAATAATAGCCGACGCTGCCGCGCACATCGATGGCGACCGGCTGGTCGAGGCCGACGGCGACCGAATGGCTGCCTCGCGGGTGGAGCACCTCCCAGGCGGTCTCGTTCGAACCGGGCGCCAGATCGTGCAGCGCCTGGTTGAGCTCGCGCAGCGACATTTCGGCCAGGTCGAAGACCCGCGATGCCTGGCCCGGCTCACGCGCCGCCTTGGAGAGGTTGATTGCCGGCATCAGCTCAATGCTCCCAGAAATAGACGGTTGCGGGCTCGGGTTCCCAGACTTTCGCACTGTCTATGCCGGGCAGTTTGGTGAGCGCACGATATTCCGAGCCGAAGGCGACATACTGGTCGGTTTCGGCCATCACGGCGGGCTTGCAGGCGATGGGGTCGCGCACCACGCCGAAACCGTTCTTGGTGCCGACGACGAAGGTGAAAAAGCCGTCGAGATCGCTCAGCGTGCCTTCCAGCGCCTCGCCGAGGTTCTTGCCATGCGCCATCTGCGAGGAGAGATAGGCGGCGGCGACCTCGGTGTCGTTCTCGGTCTCGAATGTCATGCCTTCACGGATCAGCTCGCGGCGGACATTGTTGTGGTTGGACAGTGAGCCATTATGCACCAGGCACTGGTCGGCGCCGGTCGAGAACGGATGCGCGCCCATCGTCGTCACCGCCGATTCGGTCGCCATGCGGGTATGGCCGATGCCGTGCGTGCCGGTCATCTCGCGGACGCCGAAACGGTCGACGACCGCTTCCGGCAAGCCGACTTCCTTGTAGATCTCGACGACGTCGCCGGCGCCCATGATGCGGATGTCGGGGCGCAGCGTCTGGATCGCCTCGCGGGCTTCTTCGATCTTGGCAGGCATCGTCCGGACCACGGCATGCGTCGACTTCGCAGCAATGCTCACCGGCGCGCCGATTGCCTTGGCGAGTTCGGCGTCGAGGCCGCGGAAATCGCGCTCCGGCTTGGCCGACTGGATGGTGATCTTGGCTTCACTGGAGGGCGCGCCATAGATGGCGATGCCGGCGCTGTCGGGACCGCGATCGCTGAGCGAGATCAGCATCTCCGACAGCATCGCGCCAAGCTGGGGCTCGAGCGACTTGTCCTTCAAAAACAGTCCGACGATTCCGCACATGTCAGGCTCCGCGAGTTTGTTCCTCCGAGATGTATCGAATGAGTCCCGGGAATTCAATTGGTATGAAAAAAATTTTCCTGTCGTTATATATCGGTTGAGGCGCCGTCGGCCGCACTATCGCTACGCTGGCCGCCATTGTGAAGCCATTTGGCATAGCGGATGCGGGCGATCTTGTAGGCATCCAGCATCGACAGGGCATAGATCAGGACGCCGCCGGCATGGCGGCCGATGAAGCTGGCATCGGGCGGCGCGATCTTGGCGGTGACCCAGGCCAGGACCACCATGAAGAACAGGAATTGCAGGCCGCGCACCGGCACGCCGAGCACGACATGCCCGCTCGCCGGCAAGACGATCGCAGCGCCGAGAACCAGATAGGGGCTCGGTGGTGCGGGGGAGGTGCTGATCTGGCTGGTCATGCCGCCTGCCGTTCGCTTTGATTGATGGCATCGCGCAGCGCCGAAGCCGACGACAGCAGCCTCTCGATCAGCCCCGGATCGAGCCTGACCGTGCCGAATTCGGCTTGCCGGAATACGCCGTAGCGCGCCCGCTCGGCCTCGGCCAGCAGCCAGACGATGCGCACGCCGTTTGGTGTGATCAGCAGTTCCTTGGCGCGCTCCTCGGCAAAGATATCGAGGTGGTCGGCGATGACGGCTTCGGGGAAGCGCACGCCCTTGCGGTCGCTCCGCAGCACCGCCTCGGCTGGAAATCCGGCGGCCTTCGGCAGTGTATGGACGAGATGATCGAAATTGGAAAAAGTCGTCGGCGATCCCGGCCGCATCATCATGTCGAAAGTGCCTGGTATCACGACCTTTTCGGTGATCGAAACGCTCAGCCAGCGCGCCGGCAGCTTCCTTATCGCCAGCGTGTCGACGATGGTCCGCACCTGCACCCGCCGGCCGTTCCACGAGCCGGCGAAGGTGACGACGCCGGTGGTGCCGTCCGAGGCGTTGGCCGCGTCGGGGATGACGGCGCGGACGTCGGCTTCGTCGGCGGCAAGCCCGGTCGAAGCCTTGGCGCGGCTGGCCCGCGCAAGCCAGGTTATGTGGAGGACGAGAGCCAGGGCAACCGCCCCGGCGAGCAATGCTGAGATCACCTAACGCACCTCGTCACGCAAATGCCTGCCCAGACCGGGCGCGCCGTCAGTACCCCTGTGGTTTCGGCCACGGCATGGTGAACTGGGCACCGCGGCGCACGAATTTGTAGCGGTAGAAGTGGAACCACAGCGAAATCAGGAAGTAGAAGGCGACCATGGCGATCAGCTGCGAGCCGAAGCCGAGGAAGATCGCAAAGAAGGTGACCACGCAAAGGCAGAACAAGACGATCGCCGGCAGCGGATGGAAGGGATGGGTGTAGCCGCGGCGGATCGAGCCGAGCGGCCACTTCTTCCTGAACATGATGATGTTGATGCTCATGAAGGTGTATTGCAGCACGCCTGACAGGATCGAGAAGGTGATCGCCTGGTTGAGGTCGGCGATGAAGGCGAAGGCGAGCGCG
This sequence comes from Mesorhizobium sp. M0410, assembly GCF_040321435.1. Taxonomy (NCBI): domain Bacteria; kingdom Pseudomonadati; phylum Pseudomonadota; class Alphaproteobacteria; order Hyphomicrobiales; family Phyllobacteriaceae; genus Mesorhizobium; species Mesorhizobium sp. M0410. Next base: position 403,791 of record NZ_JAMYRN010000002.1, on the reverse strand, counting down.
ATCGGCAGCAGGAACAGGATCGAGCGGTAGGGTGTGCGGTATTTCGGATGCACCGCCGAGAACCAGGTCGGCAGATAGCGGTCGCGGCCGAGCGAAAACCAGGCGCGCGCGGCGTCGTTGATGCAGCCATTGGCGGAAGCAAGTGCAGCAAGCAGCGTCGCGATGAACAACAGGTTCTCCAGCAGCGCACTGCCGGTCAGTTTGCCTGCGTCCCACAGCGGATAATAGGTGATGCCGAGATATTCCCAGGGCATCAGCGAGGCGCAGACATACCAGGTCATGGCGGCCGCGATCAGAAGCGTGATCATGCCGGCCATCGTGCCGTAAGGCAGCGAGCGCGCCGGCGAGCGTACTTCCTCGGCCGCCTGCGTGGTGCCCTCGATGCCGAGATAGTACCAGATGCCGAACTGGAAGGCGGCGATGACGCCGATCCAGCCATAGGGCAGGGCGTTGCCGGGGGTGACCAGCTCGTTCAGCTTCAGCACGGCGCCTTGCGTCCACGGGCTGACCGAGAAGAACAGGATGACGATCGAGACATAGGCGATGGCGGTGATGACGAAGTTTACGTTGAGCGTCATCAGCACGCCGCGATAGTTCAGCCATGCCAGCACCACGATGGTCGCGGCGATGAAGGAATTGTGGTTGAGTCCCTCGACGCCGGCCTTGGCGACAATGGTGTCGCCGAGCAGGATCGCGTCCGACACTTCGAGCATGGTATAGGCAAAGACCAGGAAAAGCGCGACGTTGAAGGCCATCAGCGGCCCGACAATGTGCTTGGCCTGCGCATATTGGCCGCCGGCGGCGGCAACCGTCGAGGTGACTTCGGAATCGATCATCGCGACCGATGTGTAGAGCAGTCCGACGATCCAGCAGACGATCAGCGCCGCCAGCGCGCCGCCCTTGTCCGCCGCGAAATTCCAGCCGGTGAATTCGCCGACCAGAACGATGCCGACACCGAGCGCCCAGACATGGGCGGGGCCGAGCACCCTGAGCAGTGAAACCCTGTCGCCTTGCACTTGCACCGCTGGTTCAGCCGCGATCGTCATCGTTCAATCCCCCACTCAGATCCGGTGTTTTTCGGACACGGCTTCAAGTTCGCCTTCCCTGGACGAGGTCAGCATCTCTTCGGAATAGGTCGTGTCGATCTTGAACCAGTCGTAGAGCATCCACAGCGCGAGCACGATCGAGATGCCCCAGCATGCGTAAGAGAGTGCCACCCACATGACGATGCTTCCCTATCTATTTGTCGCCGAACTTTTCGTCGATGACGTCGCGGTATTCGCGGTCCGATGCGCGGAACAGAAAGATGAAATAGCCGATCAGTACCGCGGCCATGATGATCAGCGTCGGCCAGTCGATGATGTAGTGGAACCGGTTCTGGATGATGTCGTGCGCGGTTTCCGGCGTGTAGCCGAGCTTTTCCCAGATCGAGGCCATGGTCGGGTTCTGGCCGAGCGCTTCCCACGTCTTGGCGTCGAGCGCGTCGATGGATTTTGCCGCCCCTGCCAGGCCTAGTTTCAGCGGCAGCCACAGCGCGACGAAAATTGCGACCACGACGACGGCGATATCGAAAACCTGTCCGGCCTTGCTCTGTTCGGGCGGTGTATAGCGGGCCATGCGTCTCCCCCCTCAGGACTTGCGGTTGCGGTAGGCGTCGGCATTCTTGATGTCGAGGCCGTAGATGAAGTCCTTGTCTTCCTTGTAGTGATTGACCATCGCCAGGATGGCGGCCGTGTTGAAGATCAGCACGGCGGCCGCGGCGACCGCGACGACGAGCTTGATGCCGGCATCGGGGATGTATGGCCATGTCATGAACAGGACAAAGAGGATCGTCGCCCACAGGCAGACGATCAGGAGCATCGATCCACGCACGTCGGAACGGTACAACGCTTCCACGCGCTGTTGCAGGTCGGACATCGGCTTTCCCCTTTTTCAACGCCGGTCCGGACTGGCCGGTCATTGCCCTCTTTCAAGAGAGTGAAATTTTTTTCATAAAATCCGGCCGAATTCTGGAATTGTCAAGACGATTTTACGCGACGTTAACTGTTTGTTTGATCCGCCGAATTTTGCCTGACAATGAAATTATTTGCTTGCGGGTATTGCAGGCTCCCGGCGTTTGCGATCAATATTCGGGCAACGCTCCCGCCGCTGTGCAGGGAGCAGGGGAAGCAAACGTTTTTCGAAACGGAGGACAAGCGGATGACGGCATCCTGGAGATTTTCGGCGCTTGCGGACCGCCATCGCGCGCTCGGCTCGAAGCTCGAGGACTGGAGCGGCATGGGCACCGCCTGGACCTACGACAAGGACGCCGACGAAGAGTACATCGCCATCCGCACCAAGGCCGGGCTGATGGACGTGTCCGGCTTGAAGAAAGTCCACATCACCGGGCCGCACGCCTCGCACCTGATCGACCTGGCGACGACGCGCGACGTCGAAAAGATCTATCCCGGCAAGTCGGCCTATGCCTGCATGCTCAACGAGGCCGGCAAGTTCACCGACGACTGCATCCTCTACCGCACCGGCCCGAATTCCTGGATGGTCGTGCATGGCTCGGGCACCGGCCATGAAGAGCTGCAGCGCGCTTCCGTCGGTCGCGACGTGTCGCTGCGCTTCGACGACAATCTGCACGACCTTTCGCTGCAGGGGCCGCTAGCCGTGGATTATCTGGCAAAGCATGTGCCCGGCATTCGCGACCTCAACTATTTCCACCACATGCAGACGCAGTTGTTCGGCTTTCCGGTGATGATCTCGCGCACCGGCTACACCGGCGAGCGCGGCTACGAGATCTTCTGCCGTGGCCAGGACGCCGGAACGATCTGGGACAGGATCCTCGACGAGGGCAAGAGCGCCGGCATCATCCCGTGCCGCTTCACCACGCTCGACATGCTGCGCGTCGAGAGCTACCTGTTGTTTTACCCCTACGACAATTCGCAGAAATATCCGTTCGAGAATGAGGGGCCCGGCGACACGCTGTGGGAGCTTGGTCTCGACTTCACCGTCAGCCCGGGCAAGACGGGCTTTCGCGGTGCCGAGGAGCACTACCGCCTGAAGGGCAAGGAGCGCTTCAAGATATTCGGTGTGCTGCTCGAAGGCAGGGAGCCGGCCGACGAGGGCGCACCGGTCTATCGCGACGGCAAGAAGGTCGGCGTGGTGACCTGCGCCATGTATTCGCCGCTGGTCAGGAAATCGATGGCCATCGCCCGGCTCGACGTTGACTGCGCGGTCCAGGGCACCCGGCTCGCGATCCGCAACAGGAGCGGCGCCATCGGCGCAACCGCCGAGCCGCTTCCGTTCGACGACCCGAAGAAGACCAAGCGCACGGCGAAAGGCTGAGGCATACTGCGGGTATGGCAGCAAAAAGCATCATCAGCCGCCCGGTCTATGGGACCCTGTCTCCACAGCCCGGCAAGCACCATCTTTTCGTAGCGGACGCAGAGGGAGCGCTGGCGATTACCGATCTGGCTGCCAAGGCACCGGCGGATTTCTTCGGCGGCGCCCACATCATCTTCATTCCCGGCCGCGACGGTAAATACGCCGAGGCGGTCGAAGCACTGAAGCCGGCGCAGCTCTACCTCGGCCATTCCTTCGCCAGTGCCCTGCCGCGGCTGAAGCAGACGCTGGCCAACGCCCATATGGGCCTCAGGCTCTACCTTGCCGGCACCGAAGGGCTGATCGGCCAGGCCATGCAGGCGGCGCTCGAAGCCGGCATCGACCACACCTCGATCCAGACCGAGCATCGCGGCTCGCTGGCGCGCCGCGTGCAGTGCGTCCATTGCAAGGGCATCACCGAGAACGTCACGACGCAGCCGGCAACCTGTTCGCATTGCGGCCTGCTGCTTCTGGTGCGCGACCACTATTCGCGGCGCCTCGCCGCCTTCCAGGGCGTCTGCATCAACGCCGAGGACCGCAGCGAAATTCCTCCGATCGAGGAGGTCTTTCGATGAGCACCGGCACCACCAAACTCGATGTCGTCGTCAGCGATGTCGTCCCGGTCAACGAGTTGGTGACGCGCTTTCATTTCCGCAGGCGCGACGGCCAGCTTTTGCCGACCTTTTCCGGCGGCGCCCATGTCGTCGTCGAGATGCGCGATGGCGAACGTACCAGGCTCAATCCCTATTCGCTGATGGGCTCACCGCTCGACACCCGCGAATACACCATCTCGGTGCGCCGCGACGATGCTGGTCGCGGCGGCTCGCTGTTCATGCACAGGCAGGTCAGGCCGGGCACGGAGATGGTGGTGAGCTACCCCGTCAATCTGTTCTCGCTCGATCTTCGGGCCAGGAAGCATCTGATGCTGGCCGGTGGCATCGGCATCACCCCGTTTATGGCGCAGACCGCGCAGCTGGCGGCGCAAGGCGGCAATTTCGAATTGCATTACACCTGCCGCACCGCCTCGCTCGGCACCTATGCGGACCTGCTGAGAGAGCGCTACGATCGCCGGGTCAGGCTCTATCACGACGACCGCGACGAGCGCGTCGATCTCGACCGGCTGTTGTCGTCGCAGCCGCTCGGCACGCATCTCTATGTCTGCGGGCCGTCCGGCATGATCGGCTGGGTGCGCGAACGCGCCGCTGCCCTCGGCTGGCCGCCAGAGACCGTGCATTTCGAGCATTTCGCCGCACCCCAGCCCGGCGCGCCCTTCGACGTGACGCTGGCGCTCAGCGGCAAGACGATCCGTGTCGACGAGCAGCAGAGCCTGCTGGAGGCGATCGAGGCGGCCGGCGTCGATCCGCCCTATCTGTGCCGCGGCGGCGTCTGCGGCCAATGCGAGACCAACGTGATTTCGCATGACGGCAAATTCATCCACAACGACCACTGGCTGAGCGAGGAAGACCACCGTTCGGGTTGCAAGATCATGCCTTGCGTCTCGCGCTTCGAGGGCAGGTCGCTGGTGCTGGAAAGATAGGAGGCGAGCTTGGGCATCACCTTTCGCAAGGAAACGTTCCGCGACGACTTCACCTTCAGGAACAGCCCCGAACACATCAGGCGGTTCCCGTTCCCGTTCCATGAAGACAGCTACATGTATGCGGTCAACATCGAGCCGCATGTCGTCGGGCCGAGGGGCAGCGTGCTGGAGAATTTGATCGACGTCGACGAGCACTATGTCGCCGAGATGCAGGACCGCGCTTTGGTGCTGACCGAGGATCCGCTGCGCTGCCAGTCGCTGCCGCACATGACGCTGGCCGGCTGGGATCTGCTCGAACTCCTGATGGAGCAGCAGGCGCTGGGCTATCCCGAGCATTTCACGCTGATCCGCGACGGCGATCGCTGGCGCTGGATCAACCGGCCGCTCGGCATCGACGACAGCTTCACCTTCGGCGACGTCTCGACGCTGCCCTATGGACCGATGGAATATATCACCCGCCAGAGCCAGGGCGATTTCTGCATTCTCGACCAGCGCGACGGCAATCTGTGGATGGATGCCGGCATGGTCACCACCCAGGCCGACTGGTCGCTCGATTTCGACATCGGCATGAACTTCTTCGAATGGCACGCGCCGGTGCCGCTGGCGCATGAGAAGGGGATCTTCGTCCGGGCGCTGAAATTCCTCACCAACATACAGCAGGGTAAGCCGGCGCGCCGGCTGAACTGGACGATGACCATCAATCCGCGCCTCGACACCAGCCCGGAAAATTACCACAAATGGGGTCCGGACCGCGCCACGGTGACGCCGGAAAACGTTGGCGAAAAAGTGCATCTGCGCGTCGAACTGCAGAGTTTCTGGCGGCTGCCGCGCTCGAATGCGATCGTCTTCCCGATCCGCTGTTACCTCATCAAGATGGACGAACTGGTGACGCAGCCGAAATGGGCACGCCGCCTGCACCGCGTCATCCGCGACCTGCCAGACGAACTCGCCAATTACAAGGGCCTGACGCGCTATCGGCCGACGCTGGTCGAATGGCTGTCGAAATTGGATGATGGCAGCTCGACAAGCCCAGGCTTTGGGCCGGATTAAAGCTGCCCGCGAAGCTGCTAATCTCCCCCACGAGGGGGGAGATTGGCCAACTCACCCCGCGCTCTGCGGGTAGCAGATGATCGACAGATAGCGCATCGGCAGAACGCTCAGCACTTCCGGTCCGTGCGGCGCATCGGCGTCGAAGAACAGGCTGTCGCCGGGCTTCATCGGATAGAGATTGCTGCCGTGCCGGTAAACCACTTCGCCTTCGAGCATATAGAGGAATTCCATGCCCTCGTGCTGGAAGGTCGGGAACACGTCGGAATCCTCGGTCAGCGTGATCAGATAGGGTTCGACGACGACGCCGCTGGTGTTGGAGCCGATATGGCCGAGCAAATTGTACTGGTGGCCGGCGCGCGTGCCGCGGCGTTCGACGTCGAGGCCTTCGCCGGCCTTGACGAAGACGGCACTGCGCTCCTCCTCGAAACGGCGGAAGAAGGCGGTGACCGGAACGCCGAGCGCCCGCGACAGCGCCTGCAACGTGGTCAGCGATGGCGAGGTGATGCCGTTCTCGATCTTCGACAGCATGCCGAGCGAAATGTCGGTGGCGGCAGCCAGATCGGCGACGGTGATGCCGAGCTTTTTGCGGAATGCCCGCACCTCGCGGCCGATCGCGACCTCAAGCACTTTTTCGCGGGTGTCGCGAATGGCGTGAGGGTTCTGGGTGAGCGGCACGCGTATCTTGCGCGGCTCGATCGCGGCGGGTTTGGCTTTGCCCGCCACGGCGCCGGCATCATGCTTCAGACTGGATGCTTTTTTCGCCATTTCGCCACCCCGGACCTTGCCGATTCATTTCACTCACGGTGAACATATTCGGTGCCGATACAGAAGCGCAACTCTCACGACAAGCCGAATTGCGCAATGACCGGATTTCGCCCGAGCTTCCACGTCGTTTAGAAATCCAGCTCGGCGAAGCGCGGTTTCGCGACAAGCCCTGTTGACAGCATCGAAGGGGCAATTACTGTCCTGTCAGTGAAATTTGTTTCGTTAGAGAAATGAGATTGGGAGGCCCGCATGAAAGATCGTGTTGCCGTCATCGGAGCCGGGCCGTCCGGCATGGCCCAGCTCCGGGCCTTCAAGTCGGCCGCCGACAAGGGCGCCGATATTCCCGAGATCGTCTGCTTCGAAAAGCAGTCCGACTGGGGCGGCCTGTGGAATTACACCTGGCGCACCGGCCTCGACGAGCACGGCGACCCGGTGCATGGCTCGATGTACCGTTACCTCTGGTCGAACGGGCCGAAGGAATGCCTCGAATTCGCCGACTACACGTTCGAGGAGCATTTCGGCCGGCCGATCGGCTCCTATCCGCCCCGTGCCGTGCTGTGGGACTACATCAAGGGCCGCGTCGAAAAATCGGGTGTGCGTCAATGGGTGCGCTTCAACAGCCCGGTGCGCATGGTCACCTTCTCCGACACGACGAAAAAATTCACCGTCACCGCGCATGACCGCACCAACGACGTCACCTATTCGGAAGAGTTCGACAATGTCGTCGTCGCTTCGGGGCATTTCTCCGTGCCCAACGTTCCCTATTTCGAGGGCTTCTCGACCTTCAATGGTCGCATCCTGCACAGCCACGATTTCCGCGACGCGATGGAATTCAAGGGCAAGGATATCTTGATCATCGGCCGCTCCTATTCGGCCGAGGACATCGGCTCGCAATGCTACAAATACGGCGCCAAATCGATAACCTCGAGCTACCGCTCGAAGCCGATGGGCTTCAAATGGCCGGAGAACTGGAAGGAAGTGCCGCTGCTGCAGAAGGTCGTCGGCAAGACCGCGCATTTCAAGGATGGCAGCACCAAAGACGTCGACGCCATCATCCTGTGCACCGGCTACCTCCATTCCTTCCCGTTCCTCACCGAGGATTTGAAGCTGAAGACCGCCAACCGTATGTGGCCGGACGGGCTCTACGAGGGCGTCGTCTGGGAGAAAAACCCGAAGCTGTCCTATATCGGCATGCAGGACCAGTTCTACACCTTCAACATGTTCGACGCGCAGGCCTGGTTCGCCCGCGACGTCATCATGGGCCGTATCGAGCTGCCCTCGGCCGAAGCGATGGCGGAGCACGGCCGGAAATGGCGGGCACGCGAGGAGACGCTGGAAGACGCCGAGCAGATGATCTGGTTCCAGGGCGACTACACCAGGGAGCTGATGGAGCAGACCGACTATCCGGGCTTCGACGTCGAGGCCGTCAATCGGACCTTCATGGAGTGGGAGCACCACAAGGCGGAAGACATTATGGGCTTCCGCGACCATGCCTATCGCTCGCTGATGACCGGAACGATGGCGCCTTTGCACCATACGCCGTGGCTGCAGGCGATGGACGATTCGATGGAGAGCTATCTCGAGGTGAAGGGCGTGGCGGCGGAGTAGCAGTCAGAACGGCGATGACTTGCCTCAGACAACCTCCCGCGCCGGATCGGCTGCCAGCGCCAGGGAATTTGCGGCGTGCTCGAGGTACTCCTCGCTCAGGATGCTGGTCGCGACGCGCACGGCGCTGGTCTTTCCGGTCGAAAACTTCGCCCCGGCATGGGCCGCGATGCCGTGGGCGGCCAGCGTGACCATCGCGTAAGGTTCCGAAGCAACCGGAATGAGGACGCTGAGACCGTGTCCGGCGTCGATATCGACATTGCGTTTGGCCAGTTCGCCGGCGAGCCGTTCGCGACGGCCGCGGTATACCTCCTTCGCCTGCTCCACCAGGGCGGCCGTGGCCGGGTCTTGCAGCAGCCAGGCGGTGGCTGCCTGCAGGATGCGGCTGGTCCATCCCGAGCTGAAGCTGCGGTAGGACTGGATCTGCTCGACGATCGTCGCCGATCCGGACAGCACGGCGAGCCGCAGATCCGGGCCATGGGTCTTGGAATAGGACAGGATATGGATGACGCGATCGGGAAAACGCCGGCCAAGCGAAATGCGCGACGCCGAGGCAATATCGCCGACGCCGTCATCTTCGACAATCAGCACGTCGGTGCCGGCGAGCAGGTCGCCGATGACTTCCAGCCGCGCCGACGACATGCAGGCGCCGGTAACCGAATGGACGCGCGGCTGGAACAGGAACGCGGCGGGCCGCTGCCGCAGAGCGTTGGCAAGTGCATCCGGCAAGGGACCGTCGCTGTCGCAATCCACGGGGATGATCGGCACGTCGAGATCCTCGAGAATGTCGAGCAGGCGAAGCGCCGTCGGGTTCTCGATGGCCACCGGCGCCCCCGGCGGGACCAGCGCATGCAGCAAGGTGTAGATGGCGTTGTAACCGCCATTGGTGGCCAGGAACGCGCCGGGATCGTACGGCCATGACGGGCGCACTGCGGCCTCCAGCTCGGGCAGGATGCGCACCCGCTCGTAGCTGTTGAGCTTTTCGGCGCGCGCACCATGCGCCAGCGCGATGTCGAGCGGCGGCAAGAGCCTCACATCGGGCTCCGCGATCGCCAGGTTCAGAATATCCTGTCCGTAATTGCCGCCGCTCATGTGGCGCTCGGGCCGGGCGGCAAAGCGGTTGCCCATGATCCAGGTGCCGTTGCGTCCGCGGCCGCCGATGATCTTGTAGCGCCGCAACTCGCTCCACGCCTGCGAGACCGTCGCCGGGCTGACGCCAAGCAAATAGGCCAGATCGCGCACCGGCGGAAGCTTTGCGCCGACAGGCAGCGCGCCGCTTCTGATCAGCGCACTGGTCTCGCGCGCGATGCCGCGCATCGTGCGGTCGCCAAGGCGATCAGCGAACCATCCTGCATCGAAATCCATCGGCACCCGCGACCATTAAAGCTAATGTTCAATAACATAATAACATTTGATCGGCCAAAATTAAACATTTACCAATCGCCGGTCAAACATAGCGTTGAAGTTCATGCCGATGCCCGTTTCCATCACTGTAGCCACCCGCGATTGGGACTATCTCACCCCTTTGGTGCTGGGTGACGTCACTTCGAGCCGCTTGTCGGTGAAGGTTGATCGCGTCGCCACGCTCATTCCGGACCTCGGTACCGATCCGAACTACGATGCGGCGGAGGTCTCATTCAGCCGTTATGTGTCGGCCATGGCTTCGGGCGTCGATACCGTGGTTGGATTACCGTGCTTCATCATGCGCGGCTTTCGCCATCGCTGCATCATAACGGTCGAGACCAGCCCGCTGGAACGGCTTTCCGACCTTGCCGGCAAACGCATCGGCGTGACCGGCTGGCGCGATTCCGGTAACACATGGACGCGCGCGGCGCTTCGCCGGGTAGGCGTCGGCGTCGAGGATGCCTATTGGTTCGCCGGCAGGCTGACATCGGGGCACCCGATCGCCGACCGCCTCGACGGATTCGGCAGGCCGGGGCGCATCGAAGCAGCACCGGGCGAGCGCCCGATGATGGAGTTGCTGGCGCAAGGCGAGCTCGATGCCGTTTTCACGCCCTTCATGCCGGACGGCTTTTTCGGCCCGGCTTCCGGCTTCCGGCAAGTGCTGCGCGATTTTCGCGCGGCCGAACGCGCCTATTTCGCCGACGTCGGTTATATCCCGGGCATGCATCTGGTCGCCGTCAAGGCCGCCCTGGTCAGGGAGCACCCCTGGCTGCCGCAGGAACTCGCCAGGCTGATCGACGAAAGCCAGCGCGTCTGGACGGCAAAGCGCCGAAAATATGCCGATACCTCGCCCTGGATCCTCGAGGAGCTGCTTCATGCGGGGCGCGACCTGCCTGCCTCCTGGAACGCCAGCGGCCTGCCGGCCAACCGGCGCATGATCGAGGATTTCGTCACCGAGCTCCATGCCCAGGGCATTCTGGCGGAACCGATTTCCGCCGAAGCCTTGTTTCCTTTCGAGGCCAGATCGCGGGCCACCGCAGCCTGACAACGCACAACGAAGAACACGAAGGAGAATGCCATGAGGACAATCAGCTTCATATTCGCCTCGCTCGTCACCATGCTGGCGCAGGCCAGCTTTGCCCAGGATATCCAGAAGCAATCGGTGAACGAGGATTTGCAGGCCCGGCTGCCGGAAGAGATCCGCACGGCGGGAAAGATCACAGCCGTCAACAACGGCTCGTTCCCGCCCTATGAGATCGTCACCGGCACCGAACTGTCGGGGGCGACCAGGGACATTTCCGACGCCATCGGCCAGCTGCTCGGTGTCGAGATCGATCATGCCTCGGTCGCCGGCCTGCCGGCTTTGCTGAGCGGCATCAATGCCGGCCGTTATCAGTTCGCGATGGGGCCTGTCGGGGACTATCCCGACCGGCAGAAATCCAACGACTTCATCGATTGGGTGCGCGAATACGTCGTCTTCGCCGTCGAGAAGGGCAACCCGCAAGGCATCACCTCGCTCGACACCGCGTGCGGCAAGCGCATCGCCGTCATGTCGGGTGGCTCGGCCGAAAAGGTCATCAAGCAGCAGGCGCAGAAATGCACCGAGGGGGGCAAGCCGGCCGTCGAGGTGCAATCCTTCACCGACCAGCCGAGCTCGATACTGGCCGTCCGGTCGAAACGCTCCGACGCATTCTTCTCCTCGCAGGCGCCGCTGACCTATTTCGTCGAGCAGGCGAAGGGCCAGCTGGAACTCGCCGGGGTCGGCCAGGCCAACGGCTTCAAGGACATCTACCAAGGCGCCGTCGTCAAGAAGGGTTCGCCGCTGGGCGGCGTGCTGCTCGACGCCTTCAAGATCCTGATGAAGAACGGCACCTACGCCGCGGTGATGAAGAAGTGGGGCCTCGAGAAGAACATGATCGACGCGCCCGGCATCAACCAGGGCCAGTAGAGGCTGCCATGACCGACGCGACCGCTGCCTACGCGGCCGGGCTGCCGCGACGTCCCGACGACGCGCTGCGCGACGTCAAACGAGCCCACCGGCCATTCCCGCTCGTCCGGCTGGCGCTCTGGGCATTCACCGTCGCCGTCGCCGCCGGCTTCGCCTATATCGTCGCGGTCAACCCGAATTTCGGCTGGCCCGTGGTCGCCCAGTATTTCTTCGATCCGACGGTCATGCAGGGGCTTTCCGTAACGCTCGGCCTGACGGTCGTGGCGATGATCCTGGGCATCGTGCTCGGCCTGCTGCTCGCCATCGCGCGTATGTCGAACGACAGGCTGGCATCCTTTCTCTCCGGCCTGTTCATCTGGTTCTTCCGCGGAACGCCGCTGCTGGTGCAATTGATCCTGTGGTACAACCTTTCGACGCTGTTTCCGCGCATTTCCCTCGGCTTCGCCAGCTGGAATACCAACGACCTGATCACGCCTTTGACGGCCGCCGTTCTTGGTCTGGCGCTGAACGAGGCCGCCTACATGGCCGAGATCATTCGTGGCGGGCTGCTGTCGGTGGACAAGGGACAGGCCGAAACGGCTGAAGCCTTCGGCATGACGCGCGCGCGGGCCTTGCGGCGAATCATCATCCCGCAAGCCATGCGGTCGATCGTGCCGCCGACCGGCAATCAGCTAATCAGCATGATCAAGGCGACGTCGCTTGTCAGCGTCATCGCCATGGCCGACCTGCTCTACTCGGTGCAGTCGATCTACAACCGCACCTTCGAAATCATTCCGCTGCTGATGGTTGCAGTGCTGTGGTACCTACTGATCACCTCGGTCCTCAATGTCGCGCAAGGCGCGATCGAACGCCACTACAGCCGCGGCGACCGCGGCGCGCGTGAGAAGACGGCGACCGCCACACTGGAGGCCGCCAATGAGCGCGCATGACACGCCCCTGGTCAGGGCGCGCAACGTTCACAAGGCGTTCGGCCCGCTCGAGGTGCTGAAGGGCATCGACCTGGACGTCGCGCCTGGCGAGGTGGTGGTCATTCTCGGACCGTCCGGCTCCGGCAAATCGACCTTCCTGCGATGCATCAATCATCTGGAGGCGATCGATCAAGGGTCGATTGAGGTGGACGGCGAGCAGATCGGCTACCGGCTGCACAACGGCCGGCTCGACAAACTCTCCGACCGGGCGATCGCCGCGCAGCGGCGCAAGATCGGCATGGTGTTCCAGCAGTTCAATCTCTATCCACACATGACGACCCTGCAGAACGTCATCGAGGCTCCGGTCGGCGTCCACCGGGAGAACCGCAAGGAGGCGATCGGCTACGCCCGCGAACTGCTGACCCGTGTCGGTCTCGCCGACAAGATCGACGCCTATCCGCGCCAGCTTTCAGGCGGCCAGCAGCAGCGCGTCGCCATCGCCCGCGCGCTCGCCATCCGCCCGAAATTGATGCTCTTCGACGAGCCGACGTCGGCGCTCGATCCGGAACTGGTCGGCGAGGTCCTCGCCACCATGCGCGATCTCGCCAGGCAGGGCTTGACCATGATCGTGGTCACGCATGAGATCGGCTTCGCGCGCGAAGCCGCGGATCGGGTGGTGTTCATGGACGACGGCAATGTGATCGAGGCCGGGCCTCCGGACGAGGTTCTGGCTAACCCCAGGCACCCGCGCACGCGGGCCTTTTTAAGCCGTTTCATCTGACAGCAAAGCCGGCACGATTACGTGCTCGGCAAAGGACCTTCGATGCCAAAGACCTCCAACCAGTTCGCCGACATTTCCGACTTCGCCGACAAGGCCGCCGAGCTTGCGGCGGTTCGCCAGCACCTGCACGCGCATCCCGAGCTTTCATTCCAGGAGCACGAAACGGCTGCATACGTTGCCGAACGGCTCGAAGGCTGGGGCTACGAGGTGACGCGCAATGTCGGCGGGCTCGGCGTCGTCGGCCGCTTGCGCCAGGGCAGCGGCCGCAGCATCGCCATCCGCGCCGACATGGACGCCTTGCCGATTACCGAAGCGACCAATCTCCCTTATGCCAGCCAGGCCAGCGGCAAGATGCACGCCTGCGGCCATGACGGCCACACCACGATGCTGCTCGGCGCCGCCGAATACCTGGCGCGCACGCGGCATTTTAACGGCACCGTGAACCTCATCTTCCAGCCGGCCGAGGAAGCCGGCAAGGGAAGCGGGGCGCAGGCGATGATCGCCGACGGCCTGTTCGAGCGCTTTCCCTGCGATGCGATATTCGGGCTGCATAACCATCCGGGCGCGCCGACGGGTTCGTTCCTGATGCGCGCCGGGCCGCTGATGGCGGCGAGCGATACCGTCACGATCAAGATAACCGGGCGTGGCGGCCACGCCTCGCGTCCGCACCTGACGGTCGACCCGATCGTCGCTGCCGCCAACACCGTCATGACCCTGCAGACGGTGGTGTCGCGCAACGTCAACCCCATCGAGACGGCTGTCGTTACCGTCGGCACGATTCACGGCGGCACGGCCTCCAACGTCATCCCGGAACACGCCGAAATCACGCTGAGCGTCCGCTCTTTCTCGGCCGAGATTCGCGACACGCTCGAGCAGCGTATTCGCAATATCGCAGCACTTGTGGCGCAGGCGCATGGCGCAACGGTCGAGATCGATTACGAGCGCGGCTACCCGGTGGTGATCAATTCCGAGGGCGAGACGTCCTTCGCGACAGACGTCGCTGTCGAGCTCGTCGGTCAGGACAAGGTGTCTGTCTGCCCGTTGATCCCCGGCAGCGAAGATTTTTCTTATTTCCTCGAACACAAACCCGGTTGCTTCCTGCGCCTCGGAAACGGCGAGGATTCAGCCATCCTGCACAGCCCGAAATACGATTTCAACGACGGCAATCTGACCGTCGGCGCAGCGCTCTGGGCTCGACTGACCGAGAGATTCCTGGCCGTGTGATCCATACCTGCGGCTTGGATTGTCGATCGGCCGGTCTAGCATAATTGGGCGACCGGCCGCGCGACTATCGTGCACGAACTCTCACCGCATTCCAGCTCCTTCGAAAAGGGTAGGTGTTCATTCTCTCAGACGAACAAAAAGTCACTTGTTGTCAGCGTGTTCGTAAAGTTTGCGAGAGTAACTTGATCGACTCCCGCGGTAATGATGGTGTCGGTTCCAGTTTGCGCAATAGTGAGATCATCGAACGATTGCACGCCCTCCACGCCACTAAACACGATAGTGTCGCCTTGGGTCTGGCTGAAATCGTAGATGGTGTTTTGGGTTCCGACCGTCATGGAACCATCGTCCTTGAATATGAATTGGTCTCTGCCGCCCTGAGCGAACTCGCTCAGTTGCCCGTCGCCCCACATGTCATTGATGACCGTGCAGCCGGGTGCCGCGCTCCCGGCGTACAGGGTATCGTTTCCGCCCTTGGCCGAACCGGACATTTGCACAGCGTCGCCGCACAGGAAGTTACGGACCTGGCCGCTTTCGCTGTTGTGGCCCCCGGTAAGAATGTCGTTGCCCCCCTGGGCGGAACCGGACATAGAGCGCGCGTCGCCGTATAACTCGTTTAGAACATCAGGAAAGGCGCTTTTGTCCCCGCCAGTCAGGGTATCATTGCCGCCCACAGCGCTGCCGAGCATCGTGACCGCATCGCCATACCCCAAATTATGAGTGCCTTGCAGCACGGCCACGTCGTCGCCCCCCAGCGCGTGGTCGAACATACTGCCGCCCGCGTCCCCGTAGAAAGTTATCTCCGAGCCACCCGCGCTCGTGAAAGTGTCGTTGCCGCCCGCGGCGAAACCGGAAAGATCACCGCCCGCATCGCCATAAAGAGTTTTGCTCCCGATCTCCCCACCCAGGTCCGTATAGTGGTCGTCGCCGCCCTGAGCATGGTCAGACATGTTGCCGCCGGCGTCGCCGAAGAAAGTGTTGGTGGAAAAGAAGCCACCCGTGAAGGTATCGTTGCCACCCTTGCTGTAGGCCGACATATCGCCGCCGGCATCGCCGTAGAAAGTGTTGAAGGAGTCGGTCCTGCTCGTGAAATTGTCGTCGCCGCCTTGCGCATTGCCGGACATGTTGCTGCCCGCGTCACCGTAGAAAATGTTATTGGCTTCTATCGAGCCCTGGAAGGTGTCGTTGCCGCCCTTGCCATGGTCGGACATCTCGCCGCCCGCGTCACCGTAAAAGGTGTGATCGGCTCCTTGTCGAGTGCTGGTCACGAAAATGTCGTCGCCGCCTTGAGCAAAGCCGAACATGTTGCCGCCGGCGTCACCGTAGAACGTGTTGTCTACCCGTCTACCCACTTCACTGCTCAACGTATCGTTGCCGCCCTTGCTGTGGTCCGACATATCGCCGCCGGCATCGCCGTAAAAAGTGTTGAAGGAGTCGCCCTCGGCTCTAAAACTGTCGTCTCCGCCCAGAGCATGAACGAACATGTTGCCGCCGACGTCACCGTAGAAGACGTAGGTGCCCAGCGAGGCGCCTGTGAAACTGTCGTCGCCGCCCTTGCTGTGGTCCGAGCTATCCTCGCCGGCATCTCCGTAAGCAGTGGTGGTGGAGGATGGCGATCCCGTGAAGATGTCGTTGCCGCCCCTCGAGAAATCTAGCAGGCTGCCGCCAGCATCGCCGATTAAGGTGTTTGTATTTAGATCGCCTGCGAGGACGTCATCGGTGCCCCGTTGACGATCTACTAGATCACCGGGAGTAAAGGGAACGCGTATAGCCATTGTTCGCTCTCCTGTTAAGCCTGCCCGTCCGATGACAGCCGTACGATGTGAGGTAACAGCGAGCAATCATCCCGAATGGCTATATCTTTAGGCGTAGGGATCGGTGCCTCGTTAACGGCGCGCTTGGCGGCAGCTTCCTGAGGCCGTCCTATTCCGGACTATCCCAGCCTTGCGCGAGCCTTCGCCGTCCAGGCGTTGAACAGCCGGTCGGCGACGATGCCGATGAAGGCAATGGCCAGGCCGGCGACGATGCCGCGGCCGGAATCGGCCTTGGACAGGGCGATGAACACCTCCTGGCCGAGATCGCGGGTGCCGACCATGGCGCAGATGATGATCATCGCCAGTGCCATCAGGATCGTCTGGTTGACGCCAAGCATGATCTCTGGAAGCGCCAGCGGCAGCTGCACGCGAAAGAAGGTCTGGCGCCTGGTGCAGCCCGAAACCTTCGCCGCCTCGATCAGCGCCGGTGGCACCTGCCGGATGCCGTGATTGGTGTAGCGGATCGCCGGCACCACGGCGAAGGCGACGGTGGCGATCATCGCGGTGACGTCGCCGACCCTGAACAGCATCACCACCGGAATGATGAAGCAGAACGACGGCAGCACCTGCAGTGTGTCGATGACCGGCGTGACGGTCTTTTCGAAGCGGTCGCTGCGCGATGCCATCAGCCCGATCGGAATGCCGATGAGGCAAGCGATAAAGGCCGAGATGCCGCACAAATAGACCGTCGCCATGGTCTTTTCCCAAAGGCCGGTGACGGCGCAGAACGCTGTCAATGCCGCGACCAGGGCGGCGAGGCGGAAGCCGCCGAGCTGGTATCCGGCAAGGCCAAGGAGACAAACCGCGCCCAGCCACGGAAAGCCCTCGCAGAAGGCGCGCACCGGGTTCAGCACGTTGAGGATAAGCGCCACGCGGAACGCTTCGATCGTGTCGAAGAAGTTGATGGTGATCCAGTTCACCGCCGCCTTCCACAAAGGCGCGGTGGTGAAGGTGATCGCTTTCGGCACCGCGGCGAAGGCCGGCACGAACAGGCCGAGCAGCGTGGTGACGGCGAGAATGGCGACGGCCAGCGTCAGGTTGGGATAACGCCGCCAGAAGCTGGTGCCGGCCTGATGGCGGACATTGCCCTTGGCGTGATTGTGCGCGATCGCCTGGCTCAGCCGGTCGAGTGCAATCGCCAGTGCGACGATGGCGAGGCCAGCTTCCAGCGCCTCGCCGACCTTGAGCGCGCGCAACGCCAAAAGCACATCATAGCCGAGCCCACCGGCGCCGATCATCGAAGCGATGATCACCATATTGAGCGCCAGCATGATGACCTGGTTGACGCCGACCATCAATGTCGGCCGCGCCGACGGCAACAGCACCCGCCACAGCTTCTGCCGTGCCGTGCAGCCGGCCATCTCGCTGAAATCGTCGATCTCCGACGGCACCCGCGACAGGCCGAGCATCGTCGCCCGCACCATTGGCGGCGTCGCGAAAATTGCCGTCGCGATCATTGCCGAGACCGGGCTGTTGCCGAACAGAAGCAGCATCGGGATGAGATAGGCGAAGGTCGGGATCGTCTGCATCAGATCGAGGGCAGGGGAGATCAACAGCCTCTCCGCCCAGGGCTTGCGCCATGCCCAGATGCCGGCGAACAGCCCGGTGACAATGCAAAACGGCACAGCGATCGAGATTAAGCCCAGCGTCAGCATGGCGCTGGTCCACTGCCCGAACAGCGCGATGTAGAGAAAACAGCCGCCGGCCAGCGCACCCAGCTTCCAGCCGCCGGCGGCGCGTCCGGCAAGGTAGGCGGCAGCGCAGACGCCGACCCAGGACAGGCGCGGCAACACGACCATATCGGCGCCATGGCCGATCTTGAAATTCTTGGCCAGAAGAGCGAGCGCGAAATCGAGCGGCACGCCGAGCACCGCGGTGATCGAACGGGTCAGCCAGGAGAAATTCGACTTCACCCAGTTCATCAGTGCACCGACCCAGTCTGCGACAGGAACGATCGCGCCGGCCGGGTAATCGACCGCCCAGGGCAGGCTTTCCTGCAGCAGGAAGACGACAAGCACGGCGGCGAGCGCACAGGCCCAGATCGCCAGCCAGGTTTGAACCGGCCGGGGCCTCGCTGCGCTGGCGCTTGCCGTGACGGTCATGCGCCGGCCCCACGACGTTCTATGCCGGCCAGAAGATCGATCACCGCCTGCGGTGTGACTAAGCCGATCGGCTTGCCGGTGCCGTTGACCACCGCGAAGGGCTTGCCGGCAGAGACGATATCAGCCGAAAAACTTGATATCTTGGCATCGGGCGCGACCGTGCCGCCGTACTCGGCGCCGTCGCAGGCGCGCATCAGGCTGCGCGCCGATATCACCTTGGCGCGATCGACATCGCGGGTGAATTCGGCGACATAGTCGGTCGCCGGATTGACCACCAGCTCTTCCGGCGTGCCGATCTGGATGACCTCGCCGTCCTTCATGATGGCGATCCGGTCGGCCAGCCGGATGGCCTCGTCGAAATCATGGGTAATGAAGACGATCGTCTTGTGCAGCATGGTCTGCAGCCGCATCAACTCGTCCTGCATCTCACGGCGGATCAGCGGATCGAGGGCCGAGAACGGCTCGTCCAGGAACCAGATTTCCGGCTTCGTGGCGAGGCTGCGGGCGATACCGACACGCTGCTGCTGTCCGCCGGAAAGCTCGCGCGGATAGAAATGCTCGCGGCCGCGCAAGCCAACCAGCTCGATGACTTCACGGGCTCGCTTCTCGCGCGTCGGCCGGTCCTGCCCCTGGATGCCCAAGGGAAAGGCGATGTTCTCCAGTACGTTGAGATGCGGCAGCAAGGCAAAATTCTGGAACACCATACCCATGCGATGGCGTCGCAGCTCGATCAGCGCGGCATCGGAAATCTTGAGCAGGTCCTTGCCTTCAAACTCGACCTTGCCGTGGGTCGGCTCGATCAGCCGCGACATGCAGCGCACCAGCGTCGACTTGCCTGACCCCGAAAGTCCCATGATGATGAAGATCCCGCCCTGGCGGATTTCGAGATCGACGGCGCGCACCGCCCCAACCAGTCCGGCCGCGGCGATGTCCGTCATGCTGGCCTTGCCGTCGCGCCGGCGGATGAAATTGGCCGCGTCCGCGCCAAACAGCTTCCAGACATTGCGGCAGGCAAGCTTTATCGGGCGTGCATCGTTGCCCGCTTTCGCCGCCTGTTCAATCGTATCGCTCATTCAATCGTCCTTCTGGAATAGGGGACCGAGACCCGGCCCTGAATGGCCGGGTCGTCGCGTTTCCAGTCAGACGGTCACTCGGCCCAGGCTTTCCAGTCGGCTTCGTGGGCGGCGATCCAGGCGGCGGCGACATCTTCCGGCGTCTTGCCTTCGAGATCGATCTCGCCGCTCATCTTGTTGAGCTCGTCGGTATCGACCGTGTAGTTTTTCGCGACCTTGTAGGCGACCGGCCATTTGTCCTTCATGCCGGCCCAGGAATATTTCCAGATCTCGCCATGCGGCTTGCCGCAGTCATATTTGGCGTCGGGGTTCACGCCCCATTTCGGGTCGTTGTAGCATTCCGGCGTATAGTCGGGGAATTCGACCCATTCGCCCTTGTATTTAGCCGGCGCCCAATGCGGCGAATAGATCCACAGCATGATCGGCGCCTTGCGCTGATAGGCCGAGTCCAGTTCGGCGAACATCGCCGCATCGGTACCGGCATGGATGACGGTGAAGGGCAGTTTCAGCGCCTCGACGCGTTCGTCGTCAAAACCTTCCCATGTTACGGGGCCGCCGAGATAACGCCCCTTCGGCGCGGTTTCGGCGGTCGAGAATGCTTCGGCGCATTTCGGGTCTTTCAGCGCTTCCCAGTTCGGCAGGACGGGGCATTTCTCTTTCATATATTCGGGAAACCACCATTCTTCCTTGGCCTTGGGTCCGAGCTTGCCGAGGCGTTCGGTCTGGCCGGTCGCGTCCGAGGCCTTCATCGCCTCGCCGGCCGTCGTGTCCCAGAATTCCAGGCCGACATCGATGTCGCCATTGGTCAGGCCGGTGGTCAGGCTGGAGAGATAGTCGGCGGTCGGATACTCGACGGTGTAGCCGAGCTTTTCGAGGATGCCGCCGAGGATCTTGGCGTTCAGATTGACGCTGGTCCAGTCGAACAGCGCGATCTTGATCGGGTCGTTGGATTCCGGCGCTGCCGCATGGGCCGAAGACGTCAGCGCGCTCGCCGCGGTAAGTATTAAGGCTCCCATTGAGAAACTCGAAATCATGTTCCGAAGTGACATGCTTGTTCTCCTGTCAAGCTCTGGTGAAGTTATCGTTCGTTCCCTTCTTGCGTCTTTTTTTGATTGTGTTGGAAAAGCTGGTCGTTGCGCAAGGGCGTTGGCGCCAGATTGCTGCCGGCGCTGAAGCGGCGCAGAGCGGATGATGCCCAATTTTGTGAAGATGTGCCGGAGGGGACCGTGTCATGGCTGCTGATGGATTGCTGCCAAGGCAGTCCGCGGATCGATCGCCGGTCTGGCGGCGCTCTGAAAGGTGCGAGCCATCAAGGTCCCATGATCTCAGCTGTCGGCCTGGCGAACCCATCTCGCCAGAGCCGTTTCATGGGATGAAATTATATATACCAACATTCATGTCTCGCAACGCGTAATGCCGTCACGGTCATGCAATTCGGACAGGGCACTGGCGCCCGAGTATCCTCACGACATGATCAGGCCGCCATCGACATTGATGGTCTGCCCGGTGATGTAGGCTGCATCGTCGCTGGCGAGAAAGCTGACCAGGCCGGAGACATCCTCGCCGCTGCCGGCGCGGCCCATCGGGATGTTCTTCACCCATTCGGCCATCAGTTCGCCGGGCTTGTAATCGCCCATCAGCTTGCCCCACGCCGCGTCGTTATAGGCCCACATGTCGGTGTCGATGATGCCGGGGCAGATCGCGTTGACGGTGATCTTCTCCTTTGCCACTTCCTTGGCCA
This sequence comes from Mesorhizobium sp. M0410, assembly GCF_040321435.1. Taxonomy (NCBI): domain Bacteria; kingdom Pseudomonadati; phylum Pseudomonadota; class Alphaproteobacteria; order Hyphomicrobiales; family Phyllobacteriaceae; genus Mesorhizobium; species Mesorhizobium sp. M0410. Next base: position 382,473 of record NZ_JAMYRN010000002.1, on the reverse strand, counting down.
GGCTCTGGGTGATGCCGACGACGCCGAATTTCGAGGCCGCATAATGCGGCGTGTAGATAAAGCCCTGCCGCGCCTGGCCGGATGCGGTGTTGATCAGCCGGCCGCCGTCGCCGTGCTTGCGGATGCGCGCGATCGCCTCCTGGCAGCACAGGAACACGCCCTTGGTGTTGACCGCCATCACCTTGTCCCATTCGGCCTCTGTCATCGCCTCGATCCTGGCGATGGTGATGACGCCGGCATTCTGCACGGAGATGTCGACGCGGCCGAACTCTTGCTCGGCCAGGTCATAGAGGGCGACGACCTCGTCCTTCCTGGTCACGTCCATGCGCAGCGATGCGACCCTGGCGCCCGCAGCCTTCAGGTCGGCGGCAACCTCATCGACGCGCGCGTCGATGGCGCTGACGACGACCGCCGCACCTTCCGCGGCGAAGCGCCTGGCCATTGCCGCCCCAATGCCGCCGCTGGCGCCGGTGATGACCGCCGTTTTTCCCTGGAATCGCTTCTGCATCTTTTCTCCTACCAGCAGACGAAGCCGCCATCGACGATCAGGTCGATGCCGGTGACGAAACTCGAGGCGCGGCTGGCCAGGAACACGGTCGGGCCGACCATTTCTTCCGGCGCCGCCATGCGGCCCATCGGCGTGTCGCGCTCGAAGATTTTGACCTGGTCGGCGACCTCAGGTCGCTTGTTCATCGGCGTCAGCGTGTAGCCGGGGCTGACGACATTGACGCGCAGGCCGCGATCGGCCCATTCCATGGCCAGGCTCTTCGACATGTGGATGACCGCGGCCTTCGACGAATTGTAATGCGCCTGGGTCAGGCCGCGATTGACGATCGAGCCCGACATCGAGGCGATGTTGATGATCGAGCCTTTGCGCCGCGTCAGCATGGCGCGGGCCTCGGCCTGGCAGGACAGGAACACGCCGCTGACATTGACGTCGTAGAGCTTCTGCCATTTCTCCAGCGACAGCGTCTCGGCCGGCTCAGCTCCGGCGACGCCGGCATTGTTGACGGCGACCGTCAGCGCGCCGAGTTCCTTCTCCGTACGCTCGATCGCGGCCGCAAGATCGGCCTCTGAAGTCACCGTGCCGTTCAGCACCAGCGCCTTGCGGCCAAGTGCCGTGATCCGGTGCGCGGTCTCCTCCAGCCCGCCTTTGGAGGCGTGGCCGAAGCAGGCTATGTCGGCGCCGGCCCCGGCCAAGCCGATGGCGATTGCTTGGCCGATGCCGCTGCCGGCGCCCGTAACAAGTGCCACGTCACCATGAAGTTCGAATAGTTTCATCGTCGGTCCCTCTGTTCCAACCGCCGTCCTCCGGAAATAAAGGGGCGCCAACTCTGTTGCTGGCGCCCCGCGCGGTCTGGTGCCCGGGAGGATACCACCTGCTGCGCTTTGTTTCGATGGGCCGTCCTAGCTCGTGGCGAGTTCCATCACGGCGACATTGCTCGCTTCGCTGCGGTCGAGAATGCCGCGTTGCCGGCCGCGGCTCAGCACCAGCACGCGATGCGACAGGCCGAGCACTTCCTCGAGATCGGAACTCACCACCACCACCGCCATGCCGGAACGGGCAAGGTCGGCGATGACATCATAGATCGCGGCGCGTGCACCGACGTCTATGCCGCGCGTCGGCTCGTCCAGGATGAACACCTTGGGCGGGCGCGACACCCATTTGGCGATGATCACCTTCTGCTGGTTGCCGCCGGAGAGCTTGCTGACCGCCTGGTTCGGCCGGCCCTTGACGCCGAGCCGGCGAATGCCGGCCTCGGCGAATTTCTGCACCGCCTTCGGGAACACCCAGCCATTCGGCGCGACATGGTCGAAATTGCCGATCGCCAGGTTCTCGCCGATCGTCTGATCGAGCACCACGCCTTGCGCCTTGCGGTCTTCCGGTACGAGAACGACGCCGGCCTTGATCCCCGCCGCCGGGCCATTGAGGTGCACCGGCTTGCCGGCGACGCGCACCGAACCCGATGAGATCGGATCGGCACCGGCGATCGCCCGCACCAGCTCCGTGCGTCCGGCGCCGATCAGCCCGGCAATGCCGAGGATTTCGCCGGCCCGCACTGAAAAGCTGACATTTTGAAAGCTGCGTTCCGGCGAGGACAGGTTCTCGACTTCGAGCAGCGTGTCGTTGCCCGGCGCCGATACCGTAGGGAACATCCGCTCGACGCTGCGGCCGACCATCTGCTCGACCACGGTGCGCACCGGAATGTCGGCGCGCTCGTGCCGGGCGACGATGCGCCCGTCGCGCATCACCACCACGCGGTCGGCGATTTGGGCGATCTCGTCCAGCCGGTGGCTAATATAGATGAAGGACATGCCTTCCGCCTTGAGCTTGCGGATTTGCTGGAACAGGAGCTCCGTTTCGTCGCCGCCAAGGGCGGCCGTCGGTTCGTCGAAGATCAGCAGCTCGGCATTGAGCGTCAGCGCCTTGGCGATTTCGACCTGCTGCTGGGCGGCGATACGCAGCGTGCGCACTTTGCGCTCGGGCGGGACATCGAGGCCGAGGCGCTTCAACTGGGCCGATGCCCGTGCATTCATTGCCGCGCGGTCGATGCGGCCGCCGCGCATCGGCAGGCGCCCCACATAGACGTTTTCGGCGACCGACAGATCGGGCAAGAGCTTCAGCTCCTGGTGGATCATGCCGATGCCGGCGTCGATCGCCGCGGCAGGATTGGCGGGGGAATAAGGGTTCCCCCGCCAGGTGATGGTGCCGGCATCGGGTTTCGTCGACCCGGCGATGATGTTCGAGACGGTCGACTTGCCGGCGCCGTTTTCGCCAAGCAGCGCCACGACCTCGCCCGGCCGCACCTCGAAGCTCGCATCGGCCAGGACCTGCACCGGCCCGTAGCTCTTGCAGAGGCCGCTGACGACGAGCCCGTTATGGGGGCTGTGCGTATGGCGAGGATCGGTGGACATCGTTGCGCTCGTTGACTGCCGGACTGGTCTCAATCAGGGATGCTTGGCGATGAACTGCTCGACATTGTCCTTGGTGGTCAAAGTCGCATCCTGCAGCTGTTCGGCGGGAATGGTCTCGCCGGCCACCAGCTTGATTGCCGCGTCGACGGCAAGCCGGCCCATGCCTTGCGTCTGCTGCGTTGCCGTCACGTCGAAGACGCCGTCCTTCAGTGCCTTGAGCGCCGCCACGTCGCCGTCGAAGCCGGCAACCCAGACCTTGTGGCCAGGATTGGCGACCTTTACCGCCTGCGCCGCACCGAGCGCCAGCGCGTCGGCCTGGCCGATGACGATCGACACATCCGGATGCGACTGCAACAGATCCTGCGTCAGCTTGAAGCCTTCGTCCTGGTGCCAGCCTTCGCTCCACAATTCGCCGACCACCTTGATGTCGGGATAGCCCTTCAACGCTTCGCCGCAGCCCTTCGAGCGATCGACCTCGGGCGTCGTACCCTTCTGGCCGTGGATGATGATCAACTCGCCCTTGCCGCCGGCCTGCTTGGCGATGTAGTCGCAAACCGCCTTGGCCGATGCCACGCTGTTGGTGGCGATGAATGTGTCGCCGGGTGCGCCGTCGGCGTTGCGATCGACATTGATCACTGGGATGCCGGCCGCCTTGGCCGTCTTGGTCGGCACGGTGGCGGCGGTGGCGCCGGCCGGAATGTAGATCAGCGCGTCGATGTTTTGCGTGATCAGGTCCTGCACTTGGCTGACCTGGGTCGCCGAATCGCCCTTGGCATCGACGGTAACGACCTCTATGCCCTTTTCCTTGCCGTAGGCTTCGACGGACTGCTTGATCTGGTTGAAGAAGTCGGCCTGCAGATTGGCGACGGCGAGGCCGAGCTTCTTGGCCTCCTTGGCCGAGGCCATATCGGACAGGCCAAGCAGCGGGATGACGGCCGCGGCGGCAAGCAGCAATGAACGTTTGGTCAGCATGTTTATTCCTCCGTTGATGTTCAATCTGTCCTGCCCGCGCATCGCGGCGCCCCTTGGCCGAACAACTCCCAGTTTCGGATCACCGATCCGTTTTCGCCCGAATATCAGGGCGAATCTCATTGAGCCCAATTCTTCATTGTGCCCATTCTTCATTGTGCCCATTCTTCATTGTGCTCGGCGCCGCCAGGTGTCGGTGGCCACCGCCAGCGCGATCACCACGCCGATAACCACTTGCTGGATGAAGGGCGAGACACCGAGCAGGTTCAGCCCGTTGCGCAGCACGCCGATGATGAGGACGCCGATGGCGGTGCCGCCGATCGAGCCGACGCCGCCCGACAGGCTGGCGCCGCCGATCACTACCGCCGCGATGGTGTCGAGTTCGTAGCCGAGGCCGGAGCTCGGCTGGACGGAATCGAGCCGCGCGGCAAGCACGATGCCGGCGAGGCCGGCCAGCACGGCGCAGATCGCATAGACCCAGTTCGTCAGCGACTTGACCGGTATGCCGGACAGCCGGGCGACTTCGGCACTGCCGCCGATTGCGTACAGGCTACGGCCGGTGGCGCGGTAGTTCAGGAAGATTGCGAAAATGACGGCAAGCACGATCATCAGCCCGACGGTGATCGAGAGGAAGCCAAAATGGCGGATGATCGACAGGCTGGTGAACCAGTCGGGAAAGCCGACGATCTGCGAGCCGTCGGTGATCATGTTGGCGAGACCGCGCGCCACCGACATCATCGCCAACGTGGCGATGAAGGGTGGCAGCTTGGTGATCGTGACCAGCAGGCCCGAAACCAGGCCGCAAAGACCGGCGACGACGAGGGCCGCGGCGATGCCGGCGGGCAGGCCGAGATTGAGATAGTCCGGATGGGCGACGAAGCCCATCACCATGGAAGCCAGTGCCAGCACCGAGCCGACGGACAGGTCGATGCCGCCGATCAGAATGATCAGCGTCATGCCGATCGCCATGATGCCGAGCACGGTGACCTGGTCGAGCACGTTGAGGATGTTGCGGATGGTCAGGAACGTGTCGGTAGTCAGCGAGAGCGCCAGGCACAGCAGAACCAGCCCGATCAGCGGACCCATGGTTCCGGCAAAGACAGCTGAAAACCTTGCGCCCGCCGTAGCCTGCGCGCCAGAGCCTGCCTTCAACTCGCCTGCCTTCAAATTGCTTGTGTCGTTGCTCACAGCCACTTTGTCTCCTCCACAGCAATCCGGCGCTGCATCACCGCGCCACTTTGCTCACCAGGCTCCTCCCTGTGAACAATTTATCTTTAACATGCAATTTTGTTCAGCTAAACTGTTCGTGGGAAAATTGTCAAGGCCTGCCGCTTCATTCGAGGACGGGTTTGCGCTGTCCGCCGGTTTGGCTTACGCAAGGTCTCCGAAATCTTGGGCATTTCGAAGTCGCCGCATTGGAATTTCATGAGCAGAGCCGGCGGCTGCGGCAAGGCAAACAGATGACGATCGTGGAGAACGAAAGAGCCTCGCGCTTCCCCGACGCCGAACTCAAGGCCCGCGCCGCTTGGCACTATTACGTCGAGGGTCTTACACAGGAACGGATTTCCGAAATTCTCGGCGTCGGCCGCATCAAGGTGCATCGCATTCTCTCCGCCGCCCGCGAAGAGGGGGTCGTCCAGTTTCGCATCCGTGACAGCGTCGTCGAATGCGTGATTTTGGAGGAAAGCCTGAAGCAGCGGTTCGGGCTCAGCCAGGCCGTGGTCGTGCCGTCGGCAGCCGACCGAAGCAATGCGCCGCTGATGATCGGCCACGCCGCTGCCGCCTACCTGGCCGACCATGTGAATGCCGGCGATGTCATCGCGCTGGGCTGGGGGCGGACACTGAAATTCGCCATCAATGAATTGCCACGGCGGCCCATCGCCAGGACGACGGTGGTTTCGATGCTTGGCGGCCTCACCCATGCCCAGCCGCTCAACCCGACAGAAAGCGCCTGGGATTTCGCCGAAAAGATCGGTGCGGAATGCTTCCTGCTGCCGGTGCCGGTCTATGCCGACAGGCCGGAGCAGCGCGACGCCTTCATGAGCCAGCGCAGCGTTCAGGACGTCGTCTTCCGCGCACGCCGGGCAAACATCGCCGTGCTCAGCGTCGGCTCGTTTTCCAACGACAGCCCGATCGCCAATTATGGCTTCATCAAGCCAAGCGAACTGGAGGAATTGCAGGCGGCCGGTGCCGTCGGCGATATTCTGTGTCATTTCATCGACGCCAAGGGCCGCCCGGTCGACCACGAGGTCAACCGCCGCGTCTGCGCCTATCCGCTGCAGGATCTGTCGGATATCCCGAGCATCATCCTGGTGTCGGGAGGCAGCGAGAAGGTTGCGGTGATGCGGGCTGCGCTCGCCAACACCAAGGTATCGGTTCTGATTACCGACGAAGACGCGGCAAAGGGGCTGCTCAACCGCTAGATTTCGCGGAGAGCGCCGAGGCGGGCGTGGATATCGCGCGTCGCCTGGTAAAGGTCGCGGTAGATTGCCTTGCGGTCGCGATAGGCGGCGACAAGCCCGTCGACAGGATCGACATGCCTGGCGGGAGCGGCAGCCATTGCCTGCGCGGCGGCTTCCGGCGAGGCAAACCAGCCGACAGCCGCTGCCGCCAGCATGGCAGCGCCGAGCGCGGCGGCTTCGTTGACCGGCGAGACCGAGAGCGGCCGCTCGAGCACGCTTGCCATGATCTGCATGAGCAGCGCGCAATTGGTGCCGCCGCCCGCGGCAATCATCGCCGCCGGTCCGCCCGCCCGGGCTTCCATGGCCTCGGTGGCGACGGCCTGCTCGAACGCGATGCCTTCCAGGACAGCGCGGAAGAGATGCTCCGGCCGGTGGTCGAGCGACAGGCCGACAATGGCGCCGCGCGCCGCACCGTCCCAATAGGGGCTCATGACGCCGGCCCAATAGGGCATGATGAGCAGGCCCTCGCTGCCCGCGGCAACATCCAGCGCAGCCTTCTCCAGCGCTGCCACCGACGGCGAACCGGTCGTGCGAACGATCCAGTCGACCAGCTGCATGCCCGAGCGCAGCACGGTCTCGAGCATGAAACCGGAGCCGGTCGGCGAGACCAGCGTTCGAAAAGCGTCCGAGGTTTTCACCTTGCCGGAATAGCAGCCGCTGACCACGCCGGAGCCGAGCGAGAGATAGCTCTTGCCCTCGCCGTAGACGCCCATGCCAAGGCCCATAGCTTGGCCGTCACCGGCGCCGGCAACAACCGGCGTGCCGGCCTTCAGGCCGGTCAGCTGCGCTATGCTTGCGGAAAGATTGCCGCAGACCACGCCCGGCGCGACCAGCTCGGGCAATTGCTCCAGTTGCAGCCCCGCCGCCGCAACGAGCTCTGGACGCCAAGTGCCCTTCTCGACGTCGAGCAGCCCGAGCGGATCCGCACTTGCGGTGCTGGTGACCAATCGCCCGGTCAGCCGCTGGACGAAGAATCCATGCACGTCGACCAGCGCCGCTGCTTGGCGAAGCACTTGAGGCTGGTGCTCGGTAAGCCAGGCGACGGCGTAGAGTGCCGGCGTCGGGTCCGGCGGCTTGCCGCTCCAGTCGCGGATCGCCTCGCGGCCGAGTTCGGCCGAAAGCCTGATAACCTGCGGACGGGCGCGTTCGTCCAGCCACAGGATCGCCGGGATGAGTGCTTTGCCGGCGCTGTCCACCAGCGTGAAGGTCTCGCGCTGATGAGCGATGCAGATCGCCGCCACCCGCGCAGCGCCGACCGCCTCGGTGACCTGCTTCAATGCGCCAAGCAGCGCCGTCCACCAATGTTCGGCGTCCTGCTCGAAATGGCCGGGCTTCGGATTTGAAAGCGGGTACGGCTCGCGCGCCTGGAACAGCTCCTCGCCGTCGCGCGAGAAGGCAATTGCCTTCACGGCCGTGGTCGAGGCGTCGATCCCGATTACGACATCTTCCATCAGGCGGAGATCCGGCGGGGTCAGGCCGCGTTGGTGGCGAACCGTCCGTCTGACTGGTCGAGACGGCGGCGGATCTGGGTTATCACCATCGAATCGTCGGGTACACAATTTTCATAGGTCAGGAAGTCGCCGGTCTTGAGCGGCTTGACCACCTTGGCGCGTTCAGCAAGGCCGAGCGGCAGGGCGCCGCGGGCGCGCGCATCCTCCCAGGTCATGGCGAAGCCACGATAGTCGTTCTCGCCGATCATGCCGAGAGATTGGCCAACGCCGAGATCGCTCTTGGCAACCGCCACCGCCTCGGCGACCGGATGGTCGAGCGGCTCCATGTCGGCACGCTTGTAGACGACCGCGCGCGCCGCCGACAGCGGCACTTCCAGGCTGGTCAGATGATAGGGCCGGAAGATCGTGAAATAGGGGCCTTGGCCGACCTTGAGGTCGATCATGCGCTCCAGCACACGCGGATGCCGGGTCTCGATGATGCAGAACACGCCGGGCGCCACACCCTTGCCGATCGAGTAATCGACAACGCCCTTGCGGTGCAGCACGCCGCCATCCTCGCGCGGGCAAAGCACGCTTGCCAGCTCCTCCAGCGTCGCGGTCGGGCCGTGCATGCCCGGCACATCGGGCACCAGGCCGGTCGCATTGGCGATTGCCACCATTTCGATCGCCGTCTTCGAGCCGTCGACGAATTCGACCAGCATGCGCGCATTCATGTTGCGCTCGGCCGCCTCCTTCTCGTAGTCGGCCGGCATGGCGTCGATCTTCAGCGGATTGTTCTTGCCCTTGCCGGCGGCGATGATGTTGAAGCCGAGGCTTTTAGCAAAGCCGATGATCTCCAGCGTGCAGGCGGGCTCGTCGCCGGCGGCACCGGTATAGACGACGCCGGCCTTGCGTGCCTCCTCCTTCAGGAAGCGGCCGATGGTGATGTCGGCCTCGACATTGAGCATTACGATATGCTTGCCGTTCTTCATTACTTCGAGCGCAAACAGCGTGCCGATATTGGGATTGCCCGTTGCGTCGATGATGACGTCGATCCGGCCGGCCGCCGCCAGCGCATGCAAATCTTCGGTCACCGCGATCTTGCCCGCCTCGATGGCGCGGTCGATCGCCGCGGCATTGCCGGCCTGAACGATGTCGGAATGGTCATGGCCAGCGAGCAGCGCCGCGTCGATCGCTGCCTGCGGCCTGACTTCAGAAATGGCGCCGATCCGCATGCCCGGCATCAGCGCGACCTGGACGACGATGTCGGTGCCCATCTGCCCGGCGCCGGCAAGCCCGATGGTGATCGGCCCCTGCTGTTCAGCGCGCTGCAGAAGTTCCGCTGCAAATTGCGGATGGGACATGTCGCTTCCTCCAGTTCCTGACGCGCCGCAGCGTCCAAATCAACGTTTTGAACATTTCTATTTGCAAATGAAAAATATTTCAACCGGCAATTGGGCATTGCCGCTCTGCAATCGGTCGAAGACGATTGGATGAGCGGTCAATCCACACGGCCGTGCCTCCGCAGTCAGAAGGACGCGGCATATTCAGGTTGATTCGGTGCAGCCTTATTGCAGTTCAGCTGCCGATTTCGAAGAAGGGCGCACCGAGCAGGCCGGGAACGACATCGATGCCGAGGCCCGGCCCATCCGGAATGCCCATACGGCTTCCCGAAACCGGCGGCATGTTGGATGCGGTGCGCACCGTCACCCATTCGTGAAAGGCGATGGCGTGCAGCCGGCGCTCCTCCGGCGTCGACAGCGACAGATGCGCCATGGCCGATGTGTCGATCTCGGCGCCGCCAGTGTCCTCGACCGTGATCATGAAGCCGAGGTCGACGGCAAGGTCGCGGATCTGGCGCGTTTTGGTGACGCCGCCAAGGCGTGAGATCTTCAGCGTCAGCCCGTCGGCGGCCCCCTTGCGATGGATGTCGAGCATATCGTCCAGCGAGGCGACGGATTCATCGAGCACCATCGGCTTGTCGAGCGAGCGGCGCACCGACAGGCATTCGTCGATCGTCGTGCAGGGCTGCTCGAACGTGTAGTCGATGTTGCGCGTCGCATCGGCGAACTGGCGCGCCTGGTAAGGCGTCCAGCCGGCATTGGCGTCGCAGAAGATGACGGTGCCCTTCGGCACGGCGGCGGCGACGGCTGTGACGCGTTCGATGTCGTCATGGACGTTGCCGCCGACCTTGACTTGCAGCCGATGAAAACCGTCGTTGACGATGCGCTTGGCGAGTGCGGCCATCGCGTCGACGGTGCCGTGGGTGACGACCCTGTAGAGTTCGGCCGTCTCGCTCTCGCGTCCGCCAAGCAGCGTGACCAGCGGCACGTCGGCGGCGCGCGCCGCGAGATCCGAGCATGCCATGTCGAGCGCCGACTTGATGTAGGGATGGCCCTTGAACACCGTATCCATCAGCCTGTTGATACTGGCAAGCCCGCGTGGGTCATGGCCGATGAGATGCGGCGCGATCTCGACGACGCCGGCGCGCGTGCCGGCGGCGAAGGCAGGCGAATAGAAGTTGCCGAGCGGCGCCATCTCGCCCCAGCCGGTGAGCCCGCTATCGGTGGTGACGGCGACGATCACCGCGTCGAACGCATCGGCGACGCGCCCCTTGGACATGCGGTAAGGCCCGTCAACGAAGGGCTGGACGACATGGTAGGCCTTGATGGTTTTGATCTGCACGTTTTCTGTCCGTTGCCTATTTTCCGGGATGACCACCAGAATTGTCTGGCTCAACGGCCTTTAGGCGGCCGGTACGATTGGCGTCGGCGCCCTTTGAGCCCCGTTGTTCCAGCCCGCGCGCATAGGCGAGCAATGCCTCGAAATCGAAATCGATGTGCTCCTTGGCGTGGCGCTGGGCAGCGCGCATGTCGCTGCCCTTGAGCAGCCGCACATAGGTCTCGTGAGCATCTTCGGCAGGCACCGGCTCGTTGCGCGCCCGCTGGTGCAGCGCGAAATACATCTGCAGCCGGCTGGTCAGCCGCTGCCAGGTTTCCAGGAGCACCGAATTATCGGCCCATTCATGGATCAGGCCATGCAGTTGCAGCGCCGTTTCGATCTGCCGCGTCGTGTCCAGTTCGCGCGTCGCCTGCTTCACCGCCGCATGGCGCCGGTCCAGCTCGTCGAAGAAGCGCTGGTCGCGAAGCGGCCAGGTCCGCGCGATGGCGAATTCGTCGAGCACCTTGTTGAGCGAATAGACATCGTCGATATCCTTCGCGGTAACGTCGATGACGAAGGTTCCGGCGTAGGGGATGCTGGTCAGGATGCCTTCCTGCACCAATTCGCGCATCGCCTCGCGCAGCGGCGCGCGGCTCACCCGCATCTGCTCGGAAATCCTGAGTTCGTTGAGTTTCTGCCCCGGTTCCAACTGGCCGGTCAGGATCGCCCGCCGGAGCAGCGCCACGATCTCGGCGCGTCTTGTGGTGTCGGCGATCGGACTGAAATCCAGCGTTGCCATTCCGGCTGCTCCAGCAAACCGAAAGGAAAAACAGATTGTCGACAATCTTACAAGAGGCGGGTCGTGGATTTCTTGACTTCCGCTTGGCCGGCGGCTTGCGGCGCAGGCAAGGCCGTCAGGCCGCACGGCCGCAAAAACCGACCCCGCTGAACATCACGCCGGCTTCTCGAAGCCGGCGTATGTAGCGCTTTCCCCAAGGAATTGCGTAAAACGAAACATAGCAAAACGGCGCCCTTGGCGTGGGAGCCGAGGGCGCCGCGGGACCGGACCTGATGGGGGTTATCAGGTGGCCGGTTTCTCGGGCAGCGGCGAGACCGGCATTCCCGGGCCGATCTTCTGCAGATTGCCGGTAATGACCCGGTCGCCTTCGGCCACACCGCTCAAGATGGCGACCTGATCGCCATTGGTCGGTCCGAGCGAAACGATACGCTGGTCGACCGTGTTGTCCTTGCCGACGACATAGAGGTATTTGCCGAGCTGGCCTGAGCCGAGTGCCGTCTGCGGTACCATCAGCGCATCGGGCTGCTCTTTGACGTGCAGCCGGACGCGAACATATTGGCCGGGGAGCAGCGTGAACTTGGCGTTGCCGATCGTCGCACGTGCCGTGATCGTGCCGGTCGAGCGATCGATCGTGTTGTCTACGAAGGTAAGATCGCCCTTCTGGCGCGGTTCCGTTTCACCGGGAAGCAGGACGTCGACGCTGATCGGTCCTGCGGCCCGGGCTTCCTCGATCTGTGTCAGGTCCGTTTCGCTCGGATTGAAGGTGACGTAGATCGGATCGAGCTGCACCAGCGAATTGAGCACCGTGCCGGCAACGCTGACCAGCGTTCCAACGGATGCTTGGCTGCGTCCGATGCGTCCCGCGAACGGGGCGCGGATTTCGGTATAGCTCAAATTGAGCTCGGCGGTCCGCAAGGCGGCCTGGTTCACGGCGAGCGAGGCCTGAGCCTCACGCAAGGTGCTGGTGCGCTGGTCGAACACGTCCTTGGCGAGATAGCCGCTTTTGGCGAGCTCGCTGCCGCGCCCGAGATTGGAGCGCGCATAGTCGAGTGTTGCCGTGTCGCGTTGGATAAGCGCCTTCGCCTGCTCAAGGGCAGCCTGGAAATCCTCAGGGGCGATCTTGTAGAGAAGGTCGCCCTTCGCAACGTCACTGCCGTCGATGGCGACCTGCTCCTGCAGGTAGCCCGGCACGCGCGCCTGCAGCGTGATGCTGCGGATCGGCTCCACCCGGGCGGCGTAGTCGAGATAGATCGGGATCGTCTTCTTGACGACGCTCACCACCGGCACCGGCATGACGAAGGCTTCCGGCTTGGGTGTTGCCGCCCCGGCTGTGCCGGCGTTGAGGCTGAGGCTGCCCATGTCGAGCAGGTGAACGCTCGCCACCGAAATCGCCCCAAGGGCGACGGCCGTTCCCAGCGCGATTTTCCATTTACGCATGATCAATTCTCCAGTCCTATTCAGCCGCTTCGGCCAGGGGCTCGAAGGCGGGTTCGGCAGTTGGTTGTTCGGTCGCTTCGGAAACCGGTTCGCTCTCGCTGCGGCGCTCGCGCAGCTGCTCGATCACCGCATAGAAGACCGGCACGAACACCAGCGACAGGATCGTCGCCGCGACCATGCCGCCAAAGACGGTGGTGCCGATCGACTGCCGGCTTGCGGCACCCGCACCTGTGGCGAACATCAGCGGCAGCACGCCGAGGATGAAGGCGAAGGCGGTCATCAGGATCGGTCGCAGCCGAAGCCGCGCCGCTTCCATTGCGGCGTCGACGATGCTGAGGCCTTCTTCGCGCCGGCGCCGGGCAAACTCCACGATCAGAATCGCGTTCTTGGCCGCCAGTCCGATCAGCATGACGAAGCCGATCTGCGAATAGACGTCGATCTGCATGCCGCGCAGCCACAGCACGACGAACGCACCGAACAATGCGAGCGGCACCGCCAGCAGCACCATGAACGGCATCGCCCAGCTCTCATACTGCGCGGCGAGGATCAGGAAGACAAAGACGATTGCAAGGCCGAAGACGACGGATGCGATCGATCCTGCCTTGAGCTCCTGATAGGTGATGCCGGTCCATTCGTAGCCGAAATCTCTCGGCAATGCCGTGGCAGCGGCACGCTCCATTGCCGCCACCGCCTGGCCGGACGAAAAGCCGGGGGCGGCGCCGCCATTGATCAGCGCCGACGCATTGTTGTTGTAATGCGGCACGGTCTCGGGGCCGACGATCGGCACAAGCTTGCCCAACGTGCTCAACGGCACCATGCCACCCGACGCATTGCGGACATAGAGCCGCGATATGTCGGCCGGACCGGCGCGAGAGTCCTTGTCGGCCTGGATCGTCACCCGGAAGGTGCGGCCGAACAGGTTGAAATCGTTCACATAGAGCGAGCCGAGATAGATCTGCAGCGTGTTGAAGACGTCCGGCAGGTTGAGCCCGAGCAGCTTCGCCTTGGCGCGATCGAGATCGTAGTTGAACTGTGGCGTCGAGGTCGAGAACGACGAGAACAATTGCTGCGGGTTGAGCTCCGGCTGCTTGCGCGCCTCGGCAATCACGGCTTGCGTCGCATCGTTGAGCGCCACGCTGCCGCGGCCGGTCAGGTCCTCGACCTGGAACTCGAAGCCACCAGTGGTGCCGATGCCCGGGATCGACGGCGGGTCGAAGCTCAGCGCAAAAGCCTCCGGAATTTGCAGCAGCTTGTTGCGCACCTCGGCGACGAGCTTCGAGGCGCTCTGGTCGGGGCCGCGTTCGTCCCATGGCTTCAGGATCGCGAATTCGACCGCCGAATTCGACTGCGCGGCACTGGTCAGGAAATTCAAGCCGCTGATCGAGCCGACGATGTCGACGCCGGGCGTGTTTTGCAGGATGTCGCGCGCCTTTTTCGCCACTGCATCGGTGCGTTCCAGCGAGGCCCCGTCGGGGAGCTGGATGACGACGAAGAAATAGCCCTGGTCCTCGACCGGAAGGAAGGTCGACGGCAGGCGCTGCCAGACGAAATAGGTCGCGACAAGTCCGGCCGCGAACACGCCGAGCATGATCCAGCGCAGGCGGATGAGAATGCGTACGCCATTCGCATAGGCATGCGCCAGCCGTTCGAAGCCTGTGTTGAACCAGCGGAACAGCACGAACTGGGTTTCCGGCCGGTGGCGCAGGAAGGCGGCGCTGAGCGACGGGGTAAGCGTCAGCGAGACGAAGGCCGAGATGCCGAAGGAGATCGCGACGGTCAGGGCGAACTGGTTGTAGAGTCGGCCGGACACGCCGGGAATGAAGGCGACCGGCACGAACACGGCCATCAGCACGGCGGTCGTGGCGATGATCGGGCCCGTGACCTCGGCCATCGCCGTGCGCGTGGCAGCCAGAGGTTTGAGGCCGGCCTCAAGTTGGCGTTCGACATTCTCGACGACGACGATGGCGTCGTCGACGACGAGGCCGATCGCCAGCACCATGCCGAGCAGGCTGAGCATGTTCAGCGAGAAGCCAAGCATATGCATGACGGCCAGCGTCGTTACCAGCGACACCGGAATTGCGATCGTCGGGATGATCGTGGTGCGCCAGCTTTGCAGGAAGATGAACACCACGGCGACGACCAGGACCAGCGCTTCGCCGAGCGTGATCAGCACGTCGTGCATTGAGGCCGAAACGAAACGTGTCGTATCGTAATGCATGGCGTAGCTGACGCCCTTCGGGAAACGGGCCGACAGCTCCTGCATCTTGTCCTTGACGCGCTGCTGCAGATCGAGCGCGTTGGAGCCCGGCATCTGGTAGACCGCGAGCACCACCGTCGGGTCCTTGCCGAAGAAGGCCGACGACGAATATTGCAGCGCACCGAGTTCGATGCGGGCAACGTCGCGCAGCCTGACCAGCGAGCCGTTGGCGGTATTGGCCCGTACGACGATGTCGCCGAACTCCTTGGGATCGCTCAGCCTGCCGACGGCGTTGACCTGCATCTCGAAGGCAGTGCCGGCCGGAGCCGGTGATTGCCCGATCTTGCCGGCCGCCACCTGGACGTTCTGCTCGGCGACGGCGTTCTGCACGTCGACGGCAGTAATGCCGAGATTGGCGAGCTTGTCGGGGTCGAGCCAAATGCGCATCGAATAGCGCCGCTCGCCGAAGATCTGCACGTCGCCGACGCCGGGCAGGCGCTTCAGCGGATCGACCACCTGCAGATAGGCGAGATTGCTCAGCGCGACCGGATTGACGGAACCGTCCGGCGAGGTGAGGTCGACGATCAGGACGAAGTTCGGGTTCTGCTTCTTGATCGTCACGCCGCCCTGATTGACGATGGCCGGCAACGAGGAAGCCGCCTGCGAAACGCGGTTCTGGACGTCGACGGCCGCCGTGCTCAGATCGTAGCCGACGTCGAAGGTGATGGTGATCGTCGACGAGCCGTCATTGGAGCTCGACGACGACATATAGATCATGCCTTGGACGCCGTTGATCTGCTGTTCGAGCGGTGTCGTCACCGTGTCGGCGACGACCTGCGCGCTGGCGCCCGGGTAGTGAGCGCTGACCACGACCTGGGGCGGCGTGATGTCGGGAAATTGCGAGACCGGCAGAAGAAAATAAGAGATTCCCCCGGCGAGCACCATGATGATGGCGATCGCCGACGCAAAGATCGGACGATGGATGAAGAAGTTTACCATGAGATGCATGCCTCGCCCGATGCTCTGGCCCGGCCGAAGGCCTTGGCCACCCTGGACAGCCGCCGGCTGCGCGTTGAGCCGGAATCTTCGAGAAAGCCGAAATCTTGCAGGGGACGACGCGGCGCATTGCGGCGCTCGGCCTGCTCGTCCGCCAGCGCACGCAGCATCGCCTCGAAAGACCGCGGGTCGACGCGGTCGGCTTTCATCAGCATGCGGATCATCGGATCCCTCACGACTTCATCGATCGTCAGATCATTGCGCTGCGACATCGAAGCGGCTCCTGGTTTTGACGATCCGCGGCAAGCCGCGGATCTGGTGTTCTCTTGCTCGCCGGCCGAGGCCGTGAGGTGCGGTTCGTCCCCTTGCCGATCGGGGCGGGGCTGATGACCGGCACTTGCGAATTTGACATAATGCAATGCGGGTGTTACAGGTAAGTAACATCTCTAACGTTACAGACCGGTAACACCCTAGTCAAGAGGTGCACCGAGGGAATTTCGGAAACGCAATCACGGAGGTTTTGATGACAGACGGTGTTGTGGAGCGTGTTCGCCCCCGGGACAGGATCCTGGAGACGGCACGGGACATGTTTCACAAGCATGGCATTCGCGGCGTCGGCATCGACGCCATCACCGAGGCCGCCGGCACCAACAAGATGACGCTCTACCGGCATTTCGAGTCCAAGGACGACCTGATCATCGAATGTCTGCGGGCGACCGCCTGCAGCGCCAACGCGATGTGGGAGAAGTTCGAGGCGGAGAATCCGGGCGACAAGCTGGCGCAGCTGCACGCCTGGGTCCGGATGGCGGCCGATTGCCTGATGTCGGATCGCCGCGGTTGCGACATGGCCAACGCCGCCATCGAGCTGAGCGAGGCCGATCATCCGGCAAGGCAAGTGATCAAGGAACTCAAGGAAGCGCAGCGCGAGCGTCTGGTCTCGCTGTGTCGCGATGCGGGTATCGGACAGGCCGAGCTTCTCGCCGATACGCTGTCGCTTCTGCTCGAGGGCGCCCGCGTCAGCCTGCAAAGCGTCGGCGCCGAGGGCCCGAGCGCGCAGTTCGTCCGCATGGCGGAAGGCCTGATCACTTCTTTCAGGGCCAGATAATCTCGCAAGCGGCGAAACGATCCGCGGCGTTTCGATTGCGCGCCGTGCCGCCGCGTGATGTCTCGTCCCATCGCGATGTGCCATCTCGCGTCTCCCTTGCCGATCCTCCGCAGCAGCATTGCTGGCGCGGCGTTGTTTGCTGGTCGCGAGGCAGGATAGGGCCGCTGGCGAACCGGTGAGAGTGACAAGTGTGACAGGATTCCGCCCCGATAAGCCGCGGCAGTCGCAGCGAAGCTCATCGATCCGCGGATCAGCAATCGTGTGCGGTGCCAGTCACGATCCCAGCATCGCCCGCTATCCCGGCGCCGGAACAAAAAAAGCCCGCTGCCGGGAGGAGGTGGCAGCGGGCTCGATTTCGAATACGGCACGGGAGGAGGTGTACCGCACTCAGCGTCGGCATCGCATCTGGGAGGAGTAGATGGCCGACACCTGCGAAACTATCAATTGCCCAATGATTCGGCAACCAAAAAAGTTGCATAGGTGATGTGCAGATTTGCGGTATCAACCGAATCTTAACGATCGAGGCCCGAGCGACCATCGCCCCCGCACGACATCACTGCACCGGGACATTTTCCTTGAAGATCAGGCGCGGCTCGATGAATTTCCGCGTCAGATAGGGCGCCGACGAGGCGATCGAGCCGAGCAGGCGAATGACCGACTGTTCGGCGATCAGCCGCGCATTCTGGTCGATGACGACGTCGAGCAGATCGTCGACCAGATAGCCGCGCGTCTCGCGCGTCAGGTCATGGCAGATGAACACCGGCTTCGTCCGCGGCCTGGCTTCGAGCAATGCTTTTGCCACGCCCGAGCGCCCGGCGCCGATACAGTAGATGCCGAGCAGCTCCGGCTCGTTGTGCAGCGCCTTCATGGTCGCGGTATAACTGACCTCCGGCTCGTCGTTGATCTCGACGGCGCTGGTGACGGTCAGATTGGGGAACTCCTCGCCGAGCACTGAGCGAAAGCCCATTTCGCGTTCCTCGTGGCCGCGATAGGAACGTGAGCCGACCACCATCGCCAGATGGCCCTGGCGGCCGCCGAGGAACCGTCCCATCAGCAGCGCCGCGGTGCGGCCGGCCACTCTGTTGTCGATGCCCACATAAGCTGAGCGCGGCGCGCCGGGAACGTCGGACACCAGCGTGACCAGGCGGATGCCGGCCTCGACGATCTCGCGCAAGATGTTGCGCGTTCTCGGATGGTCGATGGCGATGACGCCGACACCGTTCGCCTTGAGAGAGAGGTTTTCGACGGCCGTCTGCAAGGCACTCGGCGAGATGCCGGCGAGCTTGTGGATGCGGCAGGAGGCGACCAGCGGCAGGCGCGCCGCATAATCCTCGATGTGCCTGGCCAGATCGGCCATGAAGGCATTGCTGCCCATCGGCAGGAAGAATTCGAGATGTGCCGGCCGCGAGGGCAACGCGACCTGGTCGACGACCGGCAGATAGCCGAGCTGCTTGGCCGCCTCCATCACGCGCTGCCGGTTGGCGGCACTCGCCCCCGGCCGGTTGTTGAGCACACGGTCGACCGTCGCGGTCGACAGGCCGCAGCTCCTGGCAATATCCGAAACGGTGGCTTTCATGTCGCAACCATGTGGCGATGCGATCCAGTGCCTCGACGATAAGCCCGGCCCGGCTGCTCACCCGGGCCGTTGCGTGCCCTCGGCCAGCGCGTCACGGATCTCCTTGTCCGACATGCCGGTGATGACGCGCTCGACTTCGGCGACGCTGGTCTTCTTCGGGTCGATATCGTCGGCGACCACCTTGCCGCGGCGCATGACGACGATGCGGTCGACCACCTGGAAGACATGATGGATGTTGTGGGCGATGAAGATGCAGGAATGGCCGGAATCGCGGGCACTGCGCACGAAGCTCAGCACCCCTTGCGTTTCGGCGACGCCGAGATTGTTGGTCGGCTCGTCTAGGATGATAAGGTCGCTGTCGAAATGCATGGCGCGCGCAATCGCCACCGCCTGCCGCTCGCCGCCGGAGAGTGAGCCGATCGGCGTCGTCGGCGGGATGTTCTTCGAGATGCCGACCTGCTTGAGCAGGTCACGGGCAACCACGTTCATCGCCTCCTGGTCCATGCGGTTGAGGAAACGCGGCGGCTTGATCGGCTCGCGTCCGAGGAACAGGTTACGGGCGATCGACAGCTGCGTCACCAACGCGGAATCCTGGTAGATCGTCTCGATGCCATGGGCGATGGCGTCGCTGGTACTGCGCAAATTCACCTTCTTGCCGCCGATAAAGATGTCGCCGCTGGTCAGCGGGACCGCGCCCGACAGCACTTTGATCAGCGTCGACTTGCCGGCGCCGTTGTCGCCGAGCAGTCCGACGATCTCTCTTTCGTTGACATGGAAATTGGCATCAACCAGCGCCTGCACGCGCCCATAGGACTTGCGGATATTTTCCATGCGGACAAGCGGTTCGGCCATGGTTCAAGTCCCTGCCTGATGCCGGCGTTCCAGCCATGAGTGGAGCGCCATCATGCCGAGGATGATGGCGCCGATGAAGATGTTGTACGCAAGGCCCGGCACACCGATCAGCACGATGCCGTTGCGCATCACGCGCAGGATCAGGATACCGAGCACCGTGCCGATGATTGTGCCGCGCCCGCCGGTCAGCGCCGTGCCGCCGATCACTACCATGGCGATGACTTCGAGCTCGTAGCCGGTGCCGCTGTTGGGGTTGGCCGCCGAGGTACGCAGCGAGGAGATGACGCCGGCGAGCGAGGCCAGGATCGACGACAGGATGAACAGGCCGATCTTGACGCCGCTGACATTGACGCCGCGCGCCCTTGCGGCACTCGGGTTGCCGCCGGCCGCCTGGATCCAGTTGCCGGTCCGGCTCTGCGTCAGCACGTAGCCGAGCGCGATTGCGGCGGCGATGAACCAGAACAGCGACATATAGATACGGAACGGCCCGATGAAGAAATCGCCGACCAGGGCTTCCGCCAGCCAGCTGCCCTCGGCGCTCCAGGTCCGCTGCGGAAACCCGCTGGTGACGAACAAAGCGGTGCCGCGCACCACCAGCAGCATGCCAAGCGTCACCAGGAAGGACGGGATCTTGAGCTGCGTCACGAACCAGCCATTGACCAGTCCGATGAAGGCAGCGACCACCAGCGCAACGACGAAGGCGGCTTCGAGCGAGGCGACGCCGCTGTTGAACAAGGTCCACATCAGGACCGGCGATAAGCCGAACACCGAGCCGACCGAGAGGTCGAATTCGCCTGATGTCATCAACAGCGTCATCGCCAGCGCGATCAGCCCGAGTTCGACCGTGAAGGCCAGCGTGTTCGAGATGTTTTGCGGCGACAGGAAGTCGTGGTTGATGCCCCAGAACACGGCGATCTCGATGACGAGCAGCACGAACGGCCCGAACTCAGGCCGCGCGATCGAGCGTTGGATAAGAGAACGATTTTCCACCTTGGACCCGCGATAGGATTGGATTTGGCCGAGACCGCAAGCGGTTCGGCGGAATGATGAGACGGTCACGGCCGCCGAAGCGGCCGTGACCAACTCGATCGCGGACCTATTTGCCGGACAGGATCTTGTCGTATACCGCGGCGGTGTCCTTCTCGTAGAGCGCGCCGGTGATCACGTCGAAGCCTGGCGGGATACCGCTTGCCGCCATGTTGGCGAGCGAGAGCGCGACGTAGCTGGTCGCCTGCGGATCCTGCCACTGCGCGGCATTGACGTAGCCGTTCAGCACTTCCTGAGTGGTGTCGAGCGAGTTGCCCCAGCCGACGACCGGGATTTCGCCCGGCTTGACGCCGACCTGGTCGAACACTCGCTTGATCGAACCGGTGACCAGGTCGCCGAGGCCGATAACCGCCTTGACCTTGGCCCTGTTGGCGGTGAGGTAATCGACCATGCGGTTGATCACTTCGGCCTGGTCGAGCGTCGCTTCGGTGATTTCGTAGGTGATGCCGAGCGGCTCGAACACGCTCTTGATGCCTTCCTCTTCCTGGACGCCATAGGTGGCGCCGGGAATCTCGACCGGCATCCAGACGAAGTCGCCCGTCTTCACCAGGCCCTTGTCGACCAGATACTGCGCCCAGTGCTTGCCGAAGGTGACGTTGTCGCCGCCGACATAGGCGTTGAAGTCCGCCTTCGGGTCGGGCGTGTTGAAGTTGATGATCGGGATGTTCGCCGCCCGCGCTTCCTTGACGATCTCGACAAGGCTGCCCGGATCAGGGCTGGTCGTGGTGATGCCGTCGGCCTTGGCGGAAATCGCGGCGCGAATAGCCTCCTGCTGCGACGCCACGTCGCCATTGTGGAACGATGTGTTGACAGTGTTGCCGGTGTCCGCCGCCCATTGCTTGGCCCCGGCAAGGAAGTAGGTCCAGACCGGATCGGCCGGGCCGCCATGCGAAATCCAGTAGAACGTCTTGGCCTGTGCCGCGGCCGGAATGGCCAGCGCCACTACCAAGCCAAGTACAAGCAGTCTTAGCCTCGTCAGCATGTGATTTCCTCCCATTTGAACCGAACTCCTCCTCCGACGACGATCACCGCGAAAGGCCGTGCGCGGCCAAAACGGTGGTGCGCATTTTGCCAGCGTCGACCTGGGCGCATTAGAGCATTCCCTTTTTCGATCGATGGCAAGCCTCCATCCGCCAATGGACGTTGGCGCAATGCACGACGCCATCAGCAATCCCATCAGATTGCATCAGTTTGGCTGATATTTTCCAGGCGGCCGACGATCGGCCCTGCGACCGTCACGCAATGCCGCGCGGCGGCGCGCCGAGCACGGATTGCTCTAGGTCGATAAGCGTCCCGGTCATCAGCCCGGAGGCGTCGCTGAGCAGGAACAGCGTTAGCTGGGCGACTTCGTCCATGGTCAGCAATCGACCAAGCGGCAGGCCGGCGGCGGCGATCTTTGCCCAGTTTTCGCCCTTGCCCAGCGTGCGCGCCTGCATCTCTTGTTCGGCCGGCGTCGCTACCCAGCCCATGTTGATGCCGTTGACGCGGATGCGATCGGAAAGATGCGCGTTGGCAATGTTTCTGGTCAGCGTCGAAAGCGCGCCCTTGGTGGCGGAATAGATGGCAAGGTCCGGCGCACCGCAATGCGCATTCACCGACAGTATGTTGACGATGGCGCCCGCCGCCTGCCGTGTCTTCATGTCGGCTACGGCCGCTTGCATGAGGAAGAACGGCGCGCGCGCATTGACGGAAAACAACCTGTCCCAGTCGTCGATTGTGCCAGTTTCCAGCGAGGCCCGGTCGGTGAGGGCCGCAGCGTTCACCAGACAATCGATGCGGCCGAGTCTTTTGATCGCTTCCGCCATGACAGCTGCAGGCGCGGCCGGATCTCCAAGCTCGGCCTGGATGAAGACGACGGGCCGGCTTGGTCGTGAAAGCTCTTCGGCGATGCGTGCGCCACGCTCGGCATTGCGGCCGACAATGGCGATCCCTTCGCCGCCGCCGGCTGAGGCCAGCCGGGCGATGGTCTCGCCAAGCCCTTGCGTCCCGCCGGTAACGACAAGGGTCTTGCCCTCAAGAGCGACGATCAATGGACTCTCCCGAATGCCGACGAGCAGGTAATTTCCAATCAGAGAATTCTAGATCTATCGGATGTGAGGCTGGGGGACTAGATGAGGTCGGCCCTTGCGAGGTCACGCATCAGATGGCTGGCGCCGTAGGTCCAGTGTGGGCAGTCGGGTGACAGCCGCACGCGGTTGACCAAGGCACCGAACTTCTCCGACGATATGGTGACGATGTCGCCGACCTTGTGGGTAAAGCCTTTGCCTGTTTCGCCGCGATCCTTCGACGGCACGAACATCGTGCCGAGATAGAGTGCCAGCCCGTCCGGGTATTGATGATGTGGCCCCATGGCGGCGGCGACCAACTCTTCTGGCGAGCGGCTGATCTCGGCCATCGAACTGGCGCCCTCCAGCGAGAACCCATCCTCGCCTTCGACTTTCAACCGTACGATCGCCTGCTTCACGTCGCCGATGGAAAATGTCTCATCGAACAGCCGGATAAAGGGGCCAAGTGCTGCCGAAGCGTTGTTGTCCTTGGCTTTGCCGAGCAGCAGCGCCGAGCGCCCCTCGACGTCGCGCAGGTTGACGTCGTTGCCGATCGTCGCCCCGACGATCCTGCCGCTGCTCGCAGCAATCATGGCGATCTCCGGCTCCGGATTGTTCCATGTCGAAACCGGATGCAGGCCGACATCGGCGCCGAAGCCGACCGAGGCCATCGGCTGGCATTTGGTGAAGATCTCGGCATCGGGGCCTATGCCGACTTCCAGATATTGCGACCAGGCGCCGCGCGCAATCAGCTTGGCCTTGATCTCCATCGCTTCCGGCGAGCCGGGCTTGAGCTTCGACAGGTCGTGGCCGATCAGCCCGGCGATGTCGGCGCGAATGGCGTCGGCCTTTTCCGCCGAACCGCGCGCCTGCTCCTCGATCACCCGTTCGAGCAGGCTGACGACAAAGGTGACGCCAGACGCCTTGATCGCCTGCAGGTCGACGGGGGACAGCAGGTACGGTTTCCCCGGATCGCGCGCTGTCTCGAAACTGTTGGCCGCAATGGCATCGAGCGGGCCGATCGGCCGCCCCTTTGCCGAGCGGACGTGCGCTGCCGGATCCGGCAATTCGCAAACGTCGCGTACGGTCGGTGCCACATTTGACATGATGTCGAAGACCGTGCCGTCACGCACCGTGACCACCAGCGGATGGGAAGCATCGCTCGCCCGGGCGCGGCCCACGAAGAGGCCTTCGGCGGGCAAATGTGTGGCGTTCGTCATGGCTTGTATTTCCTGTTGTCTTGTCCTTCGGCCGCGGCACTTTCAACAAATTCCCGCCAAAGGTCTATCCCGCTTGCAGGGCGAGCTTTGTCAATTCTTTGGGTCTTCGCATCGCTGGACCTTGATCGAGCCTGACGTGCGCCAACGGCGACGGAAAACGCTCTTTCAAAATAATGAAACCGTCGCTAGGGTTTTTCACCTACTGAAGTCTCCAGGTGACGCTTGCTCTTACGGTTTTCCGACCCAATCTGGCAGAAGCCGCGGACAGCCACCGCGTTCCAGTCGCTTTTTCCAGCCGGCCAATGCGTCGATGTCGTCATCGTCGGCGGCGGCATCATGGGGCTGTCAACGGCCTTGCACGCTGCCCGGCTCGGCCTTGCGGTCCAGGTGCTGGAGGCCGGCGAAATTGGCAATGGCGCGTCCGGTCTGAACGGCGGTCAGGTTATTCCTGGCCTGAAATACGATCCGGACTGGCTGCTGGAGCATTTTGCTCTCGAACGCGGTGAGGCGCTCGTCAACTTTGCCGCCTCGACGGCGGACGCCGTCTTCGAATTGATCCGCGACGAAAAACTGGCGGTGCCGTTCGTTCGCAATGGCTGGATTCAGGCCGCGCACACCGAGACCGCGCTGATAGCGGCGGCGAATCGGGATCGGCAGTGGCGGGCGCGGGGCGCCGATGTCCGGTTGCTGAGCGGGACGGAGATCGCGACGATGACCGGCGCGCAAGGCTATCTCGGCGGCTGGCTCGATCGCCGTGCCGGCGTCATCGATCCGCTCGCCTACACGTCGGAACTGGCGCGCGTCGCTGCAGCGGCAAGCGTAAAGATCGCCGAGCGCCAGAACGTGATGCAGATCAGCAAGGATGCTGGTATTTGGCACGTTGCCACGGAAAGCGGCGCCGAACTCAAGGCCAGGGCGGTCGTCCTGGCGACCAACGCCTATACTGGCGGCCTGCTTCCCGGCCTCGCCGAGACGATCGTCCCGCTGCATTCCTTTCAGATCGCGACAGCGCCGCTATCGTCCAATCTCGCGGCGGCGATCCTGCCGGAGGGGCAGGCGGTTTCGGATTCGCGCCGCATCCTCGTCTATTACCGCAAGAGTGCCGATGGTCGGCTGGTGCTTGGCGGACGCGGCCGCATGGCCTTGCCGAACGGCCCGGCCGACTGGGCGCATCTGGAACGCGCGCTGCTGCGACTCTACCCGGCGCTGTCCGACGTGGCCATTGAAAAGCGCTGGTTCGGCCGGGTTGCAATGACGCCGGACCATCTCCCGCATATCCACGAGCCAGAGAAGGGTCTGCTGGCGGTGGTTGGCTGCCAGGGCCGCGGCATCGGCCTGATGACCGCCCTTGGCGAGCGCATCGCCTCCTACCTGTCGAGCGGCGACACCAGGCAATTGCCGTTCCCGATCTCGCCGATCCGGCCGATTCCGTTTCACGCCTTTCGGCAGGTCGGCGTTGCCGCGACCATCGCCTGGTACCGAATGCTGGACGCCTTCGAACGCTGACGTTCATTCCCGAACGTGAAACAGCTTGACAGCTTCACGAATATGAAAAAAGCTTAGTCGATTTCAAATACCATAGGCAGTCGATGTCGACCATCGCCGCAACCCAGCCGCTGCCGGAAACCCGGTCTTCGCCGGGTTTCCGTTTCGCCATGCTGCTGCCGGGCGGGCTCGTCACCTTTGTGCTGATCCTTTTCGCCCTTGGCCTTGTGTTCTTCCTCGCCTTCCGCGGCAATGACGGCTCGCTGCTGGGGGCTGGTTTCACCCTTGCTAATTTCGTCACCGTGGCAACCGATCCGCTGTACTGGACGGTGACGCTGCGCTCGCTGGGTATCGCCGGCGTGGTGACGCTGGCAACGGTCGTCACGGCGTATCCTGTCGCCTACTATCTGGCCTTTCATGCCGGGCGGCGACGCGGGCTGCTGCTGTTCCTGCTGACCCTGCCGTTTTGGACCAGCTATCTGCTGCGCGTCTTCGCTTGGAAGATCGTGCTTGCCTATAATGGCGTGCTCAACTCGGCGCTGATCGAAAGCGGCATCTGGTCGGAGCCGACATTGGCCTTTCTCAACACACCGGCAGCGGTCGTCGTCACGCTTGCCCACGCTTATGCCCCGTTCGCCATCCTGCCCATCTATGTGGCGCTGGACACGATCCCGAAATCGCTGCTCGAAGCCGCTTCCGATCTCGGCGCAAAACCGTTCACCAGCTTCCGCCGCATCGTGCTGCCCAATTCGATGCCGGGCGTGCTGGCGGCGGCCCTCGTCGTCTTCGTGCCGACCGTCGGCGACTATGTCACCCCGGCGTTGGTCGGCGGCCCGGCCAGCACCATGATCGGTACGCTGATCCAGGCCGAGTTCGGCAAGGCAAATGACTGGCCGTTCGGCGCCGCACTCGCCGTCGCCGTCATGCTGGTCATTCTCGCCGTGGTGCTGGTGGTGCGCTTCGCCGACCGCCGATACGGCAGCCGCACATGAACACGGCGCGTATCGATGCAAGGCAGGGCGGCGGCTGGCTGGGAGCCTACGTCCTTGCCTATCTGGTGTTCCTGTATCTGCCGATATTGCTGATCCCGCTGTTTTCCTTCAACGATTCGATCCAGGCGGCGTTTCCGCTGCAAGGCTTCACGCTTGAGTGGTACGGCACGCTTTACGGCAATTCGGCGCTGTCCAGCGCGCTTGCCACCAGCCTCGTCATCGGCGCAACTGCTGCCACTGGCGCAACACTCTGCGGCGTGACCGTGTCCTATATGGACCTCTACGGCCGCTCGCCGCTGGCCGCCACGATCAGTGCTATAGCGCGGCTGCCGATCCTGATCCCAGGCGTCATCGTCGGCATATCGCTGCTCATCCTGGTCAACCTCGCCGGCTTGGGGCCGTCGCGCATTGCCATTGTGCTCGGCCATGTGTTGGTGGCGCTGCCGACGACGGTGGTGGTCATGCGCAGCCGCTTCGCCGCCATCCCGAAGACCATCCGCGAGGCAGCGCTCGACCTCGGCGCTTCCGACTGGACGACCTTCAGACGGGTGATGCTGCCGCTCAGCCTGCCGGCCATTATTTCGGCGTTCATGCTGGCCTTCCTGACCTCCTTCGACGAGTTCATCGTCGCCTTCTTCCTTGCCGGCACCGAGCCGACGCTGCCGCTTTATATCTGGAGCCAGCTGCGCTTCCCGAAATCGCTGCCGACCGTCATGGCGCTCGGCACCGCGATCCTGGCCGTGTCGTTTCTCATCGCCGCACTCGCCGAAATGCTTCGCCATCGCGGGCTTGCTGCCACCCGGCGGTCAGCGCGCGCCAACCTGTCAAAACCAGAAGAAACCGAAGGAGGAGAACTGCAATGGCATTCGACCTGAAATCGATAACGGCAAAGACAGCGAAAACCGGACTGGCTGCCTTCGCGCTGGCGCTTGCGTCGACTGTCGCCTTTGCCGGGGACAAGCTGCAATATTTCACCTGGTCGGGTTATGAACTGCCCGACTTCAACAAGAGCTTCCTCGCCGCGCACCCCGATGGTGTCGAAGCTTCGATGTTTGGCGACGACGATGACGCTTTCACCAAGGTCAAGGCCGGCTTCCGCCCCGATATCGCGCACCCATGCTATGACAAGGTGGCGCGCTGGAACAAGGAAGGCCTGCTGCAGCCGATCGACACCAAGCGCATCAAGAACTGGGATTCGATCTTCCCGGTCTTCAAGAACCTGCCCGACCTGCAGGCCGGCGACGGCAAGGTCTGGATGGTGCCGTGGGACTGGGGCAATACCGCGATCCTCTATCGCACCGATCTGGTGAAGAACCCGGAAGCCAGTTGGAACCTGCTTTGGGACAAGCAATATGCCGGGCGGATGGCGACCATCGATGCCGTCCACGACACACCGGTGGTGGCGGCCCTTCTCGCCGGCGTCAATCCATTCGACATGACACCGGAACAGATGGACAAGGTGGCAGAAAAACTTCGCGAGCAGCGCCCGCTGCTCTCGAACTACACCACCGACATGACCTCGGTCGAGCAAGCATTGGCGAGCGGGCAGCTGGTCGCGGCCATGACCTGGAACGCCTCGGCCACCTCGCTGAAGAAGCAGGGCGTGCCTGTCGAGTTCATGAAGCCGAAAGAAGGCATGCTGACCTGGGCTTGCGGCTTCGTCATGCTCAAGGACGCCAAGAACGTCGACCTAGCCTATGACTTCATCAACAGCCGGCTGGAGACGGATTCCGGAAAGTATCTGATCCAGGCCTACGGCTATGGCAGCTCGATCAGCTCGGCTTTCGCCGCCGTGCCGAAGGAGGAGTTGGAGAAACTGCAGCTGCCTTCCGATCCCGAGGTGATGCTGAAGACCACGATCTTCACCGGGCCGATGAAACAGAATGACGAACTCGCCAAGATGTTCGAGAAGGTCAAGGCGGGCGGCTGAGTTCGTACTTCCTTCTCCCCTTGCGGGAGAAGTGTCGCCGAAGGCGACGGATGAGGGGTGTTCCAGATGGCACCGACGGCACTCCGGCCAACACCCCTCATCCGTCTCGGCGCTTCGCGTCGATCCACCTTCTCCCACAAGGGGAGGGAAAACCTTACCAAATAAGGACGAACGAATGGACATGCTGGACGAAGCGGCTGAGAAGCCGAAGGATGACGCCGACGTCAGGGTCGGCCGGCGCGTGCGGGCGCTCAGGCTGGAGCGCAATCTCTCCCTGGCCGAACTCGCCGCCAAAGCCGGCGTCTCGATCGGTGCGCTGAGCCAGATCGAGCGCGGCATGTCGTCATTGCGGGTGCGAGTGATCTGGCCGCTTGCCGCCGCCCTCGACATCGAGCCGTCGGCGCTGATTGTTGATGGCAACGATGCCGGCAACGATCTGTATTGCGTTCGCGCCAACAGCCGGCGTCAGATCCCGGTCAAGTCGGAAGGCATCGCCAAGGCGCTGCTGTCGCCGCCGGCTGCCACGCTGACCGGGATGCTGGTGACGGTGGAAGCCGGTGGCGGCACCGCCGAAGCCTACGCCCATGCCGGCCATGAATTCGGCTTCGTCCTGTCGGGCGAGGTCGAGCTGGTGGTCGATTCGACCAGATACGGGCTGAAGGCCGGTGACAGCTTCGCCTTCAAGAGCACCTTGCTGCATGCCTTCCGCAATCCGGGCAGCGAGCGCTGCCAGATCCTGTGGGTCAACACCACCAAGCCGTCCGAGGTTCGTGATGGCGCCTGATCCGCTCGTCCGGCTGGACAAGGTCTCCAAGATTTTCCCCGGCGGCATCGTCGGGCTCGACACTGTCGATCTCAATATTTCGCGCGGCGAGTTCCTGACCCTGCTCGGACCGTCCGGCTGCGGCAAGACCACCAGCCTGCGGGTCATCGCTGGTTTCGAAGGCCCGTCGAGCGGCAGGGTCCTGCTCGAAGGGCGCGACATCACGGGGCTCAGGCCCTTCGACCGCCCGGTCAACACCGTATTCCAGGACTACGCGCTGTTTCCGCACATGAACGTCGCCGAAAATGTCGGCTTCGGCTTGTCGCTGCGCAAGCTCGCCGGTGCCGAACAGGCGAAGCGCGTCGGCGCGGCGCTCGACATGGTCGGCCTTGCCGACAAGCTCGGCGCCCGCGTGTCCGAACTGTCGGGTGGCCAGCGCCAGCGCGTCGCGCTTGCCCGCGCCATAGTCTGCGAACCGCGCGTGCTGCTGCTCGACGAGCCGCTGTCGGCGCTCGATGCGCATCTGCGCGAACAGATGCAGGTCGAGTTGAAGCGCCTGCAGTCGCGCCTCGGCACCACTTTCGTCATGGTCACGCACGATCAGACCGAGGCGCTGTCGATCTCTGACCGCATCGTCGTCATGAACAAAGGCCGCATCGAGCAGACCGCGCCGCCGGCGACCCTCTACGACCGGCCCGCAACCAAATTCGTCGCCAGCTTCATCGGCACGATGAACCTTCTGCAGTCGCGCTTTGTCGGCCGCGACGGCGAGCGCTTGCGGTTCGCCGCCGGCGCCCTGCCGCTGGAAGCGGTTTCGGAGACGGGCGAACTGCCTGGCGAGGGCACGGTGCGCACCATCGGCGTGCGTCCGGAGGATCTTTTGGCGACGACCGAGGCCACGGCCGGCACTGTACCGGTGCGGGTGAACAGCATCGTCTTCCACGGCCGCACCTTGCGCCTTCATGCAGAGCTGGGGCAGGGGACACAGGTGGTGATCGACGCGCCACGCCCGACAGAGGGTTCTCAATTCAGCGTCGGCGATGTGGCGCATATCAGCCTGCGCCGCGGCGCCAACTGCCCTATGCTGCCCAGCTAGTCTGATTTTCAACTTCCAGAAAACCGGAGTGTTCCCACACTATCGGCAACGGGGCGCAGAGTTCGAATTCCTGCTCGGCAGGGCTTCCTCGACAGCTGAAATCGCGGGTGTTGGCGCGGAAAGCATTCAGCGCCCGTTGCGTTTCCATTTGACGAGTTCTCTGTTTGTTCTAAATTTCTCGGTCGGATACAATTTGCCGGACGAGAGATCAATTATGAGTGGGCAACCTGCATTCGGAGCCGCGAACAACGGCCAGACCTTTTTCCGATGGGAGCGGTCCAAGCGACGTTTCGACGACCGCATATTCTTCGCCATCTTGGCTGAGAGCGCGGTCGCTGGTCCCTTGGCGCGAAAGGCTATCGCCTTGAATCGAGAGTTAGGGCTGCAAGGCTGGTTTGTTCCGGAAAAGCACATCCATATCTCGCTCGTCGGCCTCGGTGACCATGATGGGTATCCGGAAGAGCTGGTTGAAATCGCTCGGCATATCGGCTCGATGATCGTTGCAAAACCGTTCGATGTTTCTTTCGATCGCCTGACGGCTTTTGGTGGTGGTTCGCTGGTTCTGCGCAACGGTGACAGCAATCCAGCGCTCCAAGAATTCTGGCGCAATCTCACCGCTCTGATTTCCGACAGCCCGCTAAAGCTCTTTCTCACGAAGTCCATTGAACCGCATGTTACGCTGCTTCGTGACGAAGTCCGTGTCCCCAGGATTTCGCGAACGGTCGATTGATCCAATTGGCTGGACAGTCCGGGATTTTGTGCTGATCCACAGTGTAATCGGCAAGGGGATTTACCGCGAGCGCGCACGTTGGCAATTGAACGGCCAAGACGATGCCTTGGCCGGGATGTAGAGCCCCCGCACGATATTCATCATCCTGACATGGCATGTCAGCTGTCTCGGGATTGACGATGGCAGGCCAGCACGCGACCCGCTACTTCCAATGCGTCTTAACAGGAGGAACCCCCATGACGATCACGGAAATTGCCAAGGATTTCACCGAGCTCCTCAAGCAGGGCGATCACCAAGGTGCTGCTGAGAAGTACAATGCCGACGACGTCGCCAGCTACGAAGCCATGGAGGGGCCGATGGCCGTCTCCCGTGGCAAGGAAGCTCTGAAGCAAAAGAACCAGTGGTGGCAAGAGAACAACGAAGTGCATGGCGGTTCGGTCGAGGGCCCATATGTCAACGGCGACCAGTTCGCAGTGCGCTTCAAGTTTGACATAACGCCCAAAGCTACCGGCGAACGTGCCACCATAGATGAGGTTGGTCTGTACACGGTCAAGAACGGCAAGATCACAGAAGAGCGGTTCTACTATTGAGGCCGGAAATACCACCGGCTTCCGGGAGCCGCTGCAAGGTTGAACAATAAGCATGGCGGCCGGGAGGATGACCTGGCCGTCTTCGAGAAGCTCAGATCGTTTTGACGTAACCCGCCAACTGATCCGCCACCGTGCCCCAGCCGTCGTAGAAGCCCATCTCCTCGTGGCTGTTGCGCGTGGCTTCGTCGCGGTGGATGGCGGTCGCGGTGTAGCGCGTCGCCTCGCCCCGCGATTGCAGCGATATGACGGCTGTAATGAACGGGTCGCCTGACGGCCGGTAGCCTGGCAGCAGCGCATCGGTCCACACCAGCCGCTCGTCCTGGACGATCTCGAGGTAGCAGCAACGCCTGTCGTTGACCTCCTTGCCGTCGGGCGACTGCATGCGGGTGCGGAACAGGCCGCCGGGCCGCAGGTCGATCTCGCAATCGGTGATGATCCACGGCTTCGGCGTGAACCATTGGCGGACATGCTCGGGCTTCGTCAAGGCCATCCACAGCAGTTCGCGCGGCGCCTCGATCGACCGTTCGAGCACGAGGTCGAGCTTCGGATCGGGTTGGAACAACGGAGCCATGTTCATCTGTCTTTCTCCTTGAGTTTCAGCACGTAGTCGTCGAACTGGTCGAGACGGCGCTCCCACAGCGCTCGCTGCTCGGCCAGCCAGTTTTCCGCGAGCTTCAGCGGCTCCGGCGCGAGCCGGTAGGTCCTGACGCGGCCTGCCTTCTCCGAATGCACCAGCCCGCAGCCTTCCAAAACCCTGAGATGCTCGATGAACGATGGCAGGGCCATCTCGAACGGCTGGGCAAGCTCGCTGACCGAGGCGGGGCTTCGGTTCAGTCGCTCGACCACGCGTCGCCGGGTCGGATCGGCGAGCGCCCGGAAAATGCCGTCGACGGGCGGGGGGCTTTCGGTCTGCAGGCTCGTCATAGTCGTTTCCTTGCCTCGGCCATTCCGCGTGACCAGAGTTGGCTTAGAAACACTTAGGGAAATTCCTTACTATTGGCAAGGGCGAAAATCATGGATGCCCGGCAAGGCCGCTGGAAAACTGCGAGGTGCGGTTTTAGGGTGCCGTCAGATTCGACCGGTCCGAGGATCCGTTTTTGACGATCACCATGTATGGCATCACCAATTGCGATACGATCAAGAAGGCCCGTTCCTGGCTGGCGAGCCATGATGTTGCCTATCGCTTTCATGACTACAGGGTCGACGGGCTGGATGCGGATCGGCTGAACGGCTGGTCAGGCAAAGTCGGCTGGGAAATTCTGCTCAACAAGGCGAGCACGACGTTTCGCGAACTGTCGGGGGAGGACAGGATGGGCCTGGATGAAAGGAAGGCCAAGGCGCTGATGCTGGCAAAGCCGACGATGATCAAGCGTCCGGTGCTGGAACTTGGCGATCGCATACTGGTTGGCTTCAAGCCTGATGTTTATCAAGAGGCGATCGGTAGGAAGTAGAACCGACCGACCGCGATCCGTCGCGCCCCCCTCTGTCCTGCCGGCATGAATATCGATCGTATCAGACGCTTGTGGTTTTCCCATGCAAATAGCTCGCCAGCGCGACCGCATTATTATGGGCCTCGTCATGCGCGCCGTAGAGCAGCGTCACCTTGCCCTCACGCAGCAAGGCGCGCAGTTCCGCCACCGCCTCGCCGTTCCGGTCGAGCTCATCGCTGTATCGCCGCTGGAACTCCGCCCAGCGCGCCGGCTCATGGCCAAACCATTTGCGCAACGCGTCGCTTGGCGCGATGTCCCTCAGCCATAGCGTCAGCGCCGCGTCCTGCTTGGCGATGCCGCGCGGCCATATGCGGTCCACCAGCACCCGCTGCCCGTCATCGGGCGACGGCGGCTCATAGATGCGCTTGACCGCGAGTTCCATTGCCAACCCCGCATGCGTCACCGGCGCGGCTGCGTGCTGGTGCTCTTAAACCCACTCGCCCTTGCGCATCACCGGCACGCGGCTGCTGTCCTTGTGGACGCCGTCTATATCGATCTTGTCCGAGCCAATCATCCAGTCGATGTGGATGAAACTCTTGTTGCCGCCGCGCGCCGCGATCTCGTCCTGGCTGAGCGAGGCGCCGTCGACAAAGCACTTCGAGTAGCACTGGCCAAGCGCGATGTGGCAGGCGGCGTTCTCGTCGAACAGCGTGTTGAAAAACAGCAGCCCGCTCTTGGCGATCGGCGAGGAATGCGGCACCAGCGCCACCTCGCCGAGACGGCGCGAGCCTTCGTCGGTATCGAGCACCTTCTGCAGCACATCCTCACCTTTCGAGGCCTTGGCCTCGACGATGCGGCCCGCCTCGAAACGCACCGCAATGCCGTCGATCAGCGTGCCCTGGTAGGACAGAGGCTTGGTGCTCGTGACGTGGCCTTCGACGCGCCTTGCATGCGGCGTGGTGAAAACCTCTTCGGTCGGGATGTTCGGGTTGCAGGTGATGCCGTTCTTGGCGGTCGAGGCGCCGCCCATCCACTCGTGGCCGTCGGCCAGCCCGACGGTCAGGTCGGTGCCGGGGCCGGTGAAATGCAGTGCGTGGAAATTGTGGCCGTTCAGCCATTCGGTGCGGCTCTTCAACGCCGCATTGTGCGCCGTCCAGTTGCCGATCGGGTCTTCGACGTCCACCCGCGAGGCGGCAAAGATGGCATCGGCGAGCTTGGCCACGGCGACGTCTTCGGCATCGTCCGCGAAAACCTGCTTGGCCCACGCCTGATCGGGATAGGCCACGATGTTCCAGTTGATCTCGAAGCCGGTGATCTTCTCAAGCGCCGGCTGATAGGCCATCGAATTTGCCTTGTTGGCACGCGCCACCTTTGCCGGGTCCTGAGACGAAAGCAGCGAGGGATCCTCGCCGCGCACGGCAAGCCTCGCCGCATTGTCGGCGAAGGCTTTTGCCATGCCTTCATAGAGCCAGCCGGCGGCGCGGTCAAAACCGGCGTCGGCGCCGTAGCGGAAGCGCGCGAGAGTGATCTCGTCGTCGTTGAAGATCGGCGTCACCAGGCCGGCACCTGCCTTGTAGGCGTGCTCGACGATCCGCCGCGTCAGAGGCAGCGCGGCGATAGACGAGGTCAGCACCAGATCCTGACCCGGCTGCAATTGCAGCCCGACCTTGACGGCGACCTCCGCCAGCCTGTCGAGCTTCACCGGGTCGATGGTTGCGGAAACGCCGCGCGAATGTGTGGTCATGATCCTGCCTGCCGTGATTGGGGACTGCGTCTTACATAGACCGGCGTTACCGACCTTTCCACTCTGATGACGCCGGCAGGTCTAGCTGACGCTCTCGAGCGACCTGAACTGCGCCATCGTCGCCTCGATCTCTTCGCGCACCCAGATCTTGAAATCCCTGACCTTGCGGCTTTCGCCCTTGCTGGCCGAAGTCACCAGCCAATAGCCGAGCCCGCTCTGGGCGCGTATGCCGAACGGCGCAACGAGACGGCCGTCGACCAGCGCGTCGGCGGCCAGCAATTGCCAGCCGAGCATGACGCCGTGACCGGCAATCGCCGATTCCAGGCACAGCATCGGATCTGTGAAGCGCGCGCCTTTCATGAAGGTGACCGGCTCCACCCCGGCCGCTTCGAACCAGCTCTCCCAACTGATCATCGATCTTTCGTCTGTGATCGCACAAGTCAAAGCAAGGTCCTCGATCGATTTCAGCTTGCTGGCGATCACCGGTGCACAGACCGGAAACACCTCTTGCGCCAGCAGCAATTCGGCCCGCCCGCCCGGCCATTTGCCGTCGCCGAGCCGGATGGCGACGTCGATGTCCGAACGATCGAAATCGGCAAGCCGCACCGAGGCATCGATGCGCAGGAGCACGTTCGGATGCCGGGCAAAATGCCGCGATAGCCGCGGCAGCAGCCATTTCGAGGCGAACGCCGGCGCCACCGAAACCACCAGCGTGCACTCCGAGCTTTCATCGGCAAGCGCCACCGCCTGTGCGAGTTCGCGAAACCCGGCGCTGAGCCGCGCGGTAAAGACGGCACCGAATTCCGTCGCCACCAGGCCAGCTGGCGTTCGTTCGAACAGCGCCCGGCCGAGCTGCTTTTCTGTCCGGTTGATCTGCTGGCTGACGGCGCTGACCGAGACGTTGAGCTCGCCGGCCGCCGCCGCAAGCGAGCCCAGGCGGGCAACGGTTTCCACGGCGCGCAAGCCGTTGAGATGGACGCGGTTCAGAGTAGCCATACAGTTTTTCTAAACTCGAGCGGCGGAAATCTCAATTGCCAGACGCTAACGAACGGCGGATTCTAAGTGGGTTACGCAGAGTGAGGAGGCAAATCCGATGAAGATTTTATCATGGCTCGGCGCCTTTTCCTCGATCGGGACGCAGCCACACCGGCACGACAGCGAGGCCATCAGCTGGGTGACCGATCCGCTGTCGCATCCGGTGCTCGACACCATGTCGGAGCGCGAACTCGCCGACATGCCGTTCAGGCTGACCGCGCGTCGCACTCGCTTCGAGACGGCCTCGACAAGAACCTGCTGCGGTTGAGTCTCCTGAAGAAGCACCTCGGGCGAGCCAACCGCCGACGCGGCTGCGCAACCCTTCTGGCCCAACAAAAGGCGGATTGTCTCACCGGCAGGCGCACTTATGGTGCACTGCAATGAACATCGCTTCGCCCTTGCGCCTGGCAATCGCCGGCATGATTGCCCTGGCCGTCGCCATGGGCATCGGCCGCTTCGTCTATACGCCGATCCTGCCCGGCATGATGGAAGAGCTTCGCCTGTCGCCGGCCGATGCAGGCTGGATCGCATCGGCCAATTATCTCGGCTACCTCGTCGGCGCGCTTGCCGCCACCGGCGGCTGGGCGCAGGGCCGGGAGCGCCAGCTGATGCTGGCCGGCCTTGCCGCCACCGCGATCCTCGCCGGGCTGATGGGCCTGACCGGTACCATGACCGGCTTTCTCCTCATCCGCTTTCTTGCCGGCCTCGCCAGCGCCTTCGTGCTGGTCTTCATGACCAGCATCGTTTTCGGTCATCTCGCCGCGGCCGGGCGAAACGACCTGCAGGCGCTGTATTTCGGCGGTGTCGGCCTCGGTATCGCGGCATCCTCGGGGCTGTTGGCGCTCCTTGTCACCGAACACGCCGGCTGGGCGGCGGGCTGGCTGTGGTCCGCGGCGATTTCGGCCTGCGGCTTTGCCGCCGTCGCCTTGCTGGCTGCCGGCACCTCGACCGCGAACAGCGTTGCCGGGCCCGAGCCGGCACTGCCAAAAGACCGGTCGCTGGTGAAGATCATTGTCGCCTACGGCCTGTTCGGCTTCGGCTATATCGTCACGGCAACATTCCTGGTCGCCATCGTCCGCCAGGGCGGCGGCGGCCGGATCTTCGAGGCCGTGGTCTGGATGGTCACCGGCCTTGCCGGTTTCCCCTCGGTCTGGCTGTGGCAGAAGCTTACGGCCAGGATCGGGCTCTATGCCACCTATGCCCTGGGATGCCTCGTCGAAGTGATCGGCGTCAGCGCCAGCGTCGCCATGGGCGGGCGCACCGGGCCGCTGCTCGGCGGCCTTCTTGTCGGCGGCACCTTCATTGCCATCACCGCGCTTGGCCTGCAGGCCGGCAGGCAGCTTGCTCCGCAAGCACCACGCCGGATGCTGGCGGTAATGACGGCCGCCTTCGGCCTTGGCCAGATCATCGGCCCGATCGTCGCCGGGCTGCTCGCGCAGGCCTCAGGTAACTTTTTCCTTGCCTCGATCGTTGCCGCCGCCGTCCTGCTCGCTTCCGGCGCGATCGCCTGGTCGGCTGCGCCAAAATCGCCATGATTATGGTCTTGCTCGGCGCCGGGCGTCGGGCACGGGCATTTTCTTTCCCACTAATGTGTGACTTTATGCCCGCTGACCAACGCCGCTGATTTGCGCCGACCGAGGATTTCGCCACAGTGTTCGTATCGTTTTTTCCGCAGCCGAAGCTGTTTTTCACCTCGGTCGCCGTCTGGAGCCTTCTGCTCGTTGTTCTTTGGTTTTTCGGCGGCGAACACCTCGGCACGATGCTTGGCATGCCGCCAGTCGATCCGCAGGCAGCGCCTGTCATAAGCCCAGTGAGATTCCTGACGGCGTCATTCCTCTGGTTCTACGGATATTTCTTCGCCGGTATCGGCATATTTTACCTTTTTTGGGCGCTGTACGCCCCCCATCCCTGGCAGAATTGGTCGATCCTTGGTTCTGGTTTGGTTGTTTTTGTCACTAATTTCATCGTCCAGATAAGTGTGGCGCTGAACGATTGGCGTGGCATGTTCTACGACATGGTGCAGAGGGCCCTGACCACACCCGGCTCCGTCACGCCTGCCGAGCTTTACTACGGAGTGTGGCAGTTCCTCTCTTTGGCGCTGGTCTATATGACCATCGCGGTTTTGAACGTCTTCTTCGTCAGGCACTATGTCTTCCGCTGGCGGACGGCCATGAACGACTATTTTACCGCCTATTGGCCGAGGCTACGTCATATCGAAGGGGCGTCGCAGCGCGTTCAGGACGACACGATGCGCTTCTCGAGCACAATGCAAGGGCTGGGAGTGAACTTCATCGATTCCGTTATGACCCTCATCGCATTCCTGCCCTTGCTGGCAGCTCTGTCTCGTCATGTCCCAACCCTTC
Source organism: Mesorhizobium sp. M0410 (assembly GCF_040321435.1). Taxonomy (NCBI): domain Bacteria; kingdom Pseudomonadati; phylum Pseudomonadota; class Alphaproteobacteria; order Hyphomicrobiales; family Phyllobacteriaceae; genus Mesorhizobium; species Mesorhizobium sp. M0410. The sequence goes on along the minus strand of NZ_JAMYRN010000002.1, from coordinate 344,603 downwards.
CTATCGTCGGAGCGATTCCCTATCCACTGGTAATCGCCGCAATCGTGTGGTCGTTGTTCGGCACTGGGTTGTTGGCCGTGGTCGGGGTCAAGCTTCCTGGCCTGGAATTTCGAAATCAACGGGTTGAAGCCGCTCTGCGCAAGGAACTTGTCCTTGGTGAGGACGATATGGCAAGAGCGCAACCGCCAACCCTAGCTGAGCTGTTCGCGAATGTTCGGAAGAACTATTTCACCCTCTACGCTCATTATGTCTACTTCGACATGGTCCGGTATCTCTATCTCCAGGTAGACAACGTTTTCGCCACACTTATTCTTGTTCCGACTCTCGCTGTAGGCAAGATAAGCTTCGGCATTTTTCAGCAGGTCGTCTCCGCCTTTTCCCAAGTCGCCAGTTCGTTCCAGTATCTCGTCAATTCCTGGCCTACTATCGTCGAGTTGATTTCTATCTACAAACGTCTGCGCGCGTTCGAAGCGACCCTTGAAGGGGCACCGCTGCCGGTAATCGATCAGCACTATCTGGAACGGGAGCAAGCTGGCCTGCGCCCTGAGGATCAGCCAGCAAGCTAAGAAAATCGGGTGGCGAGCGCTTCCGCTCAGCCGCCCACCGCCGCCTGCCGTTCGCCTCGCTGCGATAGATAATCGCGAAAACTGATGCACTCGACGTCGGCCTTGATGCAGACCTCGCCGGCAAAGCGTTCCAGCGCGTTCCAGTAGGCGCCGTCATTCATCAGCGTGAAGTGGAAGCCGAGCTCAAGCGGAATGCGCTTGCCCCGGTATTGCGCATCGAAGGCGGCGCGGAACGCGTGATAGGTCCGGTCAGCGAACTCTTCCGCCATGCTCGGCCGCTCGAAGCCGCCGGAATGCCTGACATAGAGATTGTAGTCCATGGCGATCACCCGCCTTGAGCTCGGCCCTTCCGGGATCTGCGGCAGCGAAAAGCGCGTGATGCCGCTGACGGTCGGTGGCTCAACCGGCTCACGCGAGACGCCGCTTGCGTCGAGCAGGAAACCGGCCGCGGGCAGCGCCTCGTAGAGCGCCTTGTTTGCCGACAGGTAGGGCGCGCGAAACCCGACCACCGATTTGCGGGCGAAATCGCGCCAGTCCTTCGGTTCAGGAGCAATGCCGTTGATCGAATAGGCGTTTTCGAGAATATGCTTGAACGAGCCGAACTCGCTCAGCCAGTCGGCTTTGCTCCAGTCCTTGCCATCGAAATGACCACAGCCATGGCTGCCGATGTCGTGGCCTTCCCTAGCGGCGAGGTTGATCTGCTCGAGCCGCTCGGCGACTTCCTGTTTGGAGGCAGCGAAGCCGATATTCGATTTGCCTTCTGTCTTGCCGGGCGCGGTGTATTGCTTGCGTGTCTCGGGCGACAGCAGGAACACGCAGGAGACAAAATAGGTGAAATGCGCGCCTGTGCGCCGGGCCAGCGCCCGGCTGCGCTGCCACTGCGAAATGTCGCGGGCGCTGTCGAATGAGATGATGACGATCTGCTTCGGTTTTGTCGGCGGCGGCGGCGGGTCGGCAAATGCCGCGCCGGTAGCAAGCGCGGCAATCGAAAACGCAACAACGCGGGACAAACGGGGCAAAGGCATCTGACCGGATCAAGGAATGTAGAAGCGACGCCTACCGCTGAAATATGGCACGGGTACGATCGACCTGTACGGCCGCCGTTGGCGGCGACTGCCTCGTGAATAGGCGATTTTCCTGCCGAACCCCTTCCATGCCGGCAAAATTTCGCTAAAACGCGGGCTCATCAACCGCCCCGCCCGGGGCATGAATGGTTTTGATCCATGTCGGACGACAGTTTTATCCGCGAAGTCAACGAAGAGATTCGTCGCGACCAGGCGCATGCGCTGTGGGACCGTTTCGGTCCCGCCTTGCTCGTGCTGGCCGTGCTGGTGGTGCTCGGCACTGCTGCTGTCGTCGGCTACCGCTATTGGGACGAAACTCGCGCCAACCGCTCGGGCGATGCTTTTTCGCAGGCGCTCAAGCTTGCCAATGACGGCAAGAACGACGAGGCGCTTGCCGCTCTGGAGGCGTTGGAGAAGGACGGCTACGGCGCCTATCCGCTGCTCGCCCGCATGCGCGCGGCAACCGTCAAGGCGGACAAGGGCGACGTCGACGCCGCCGTCAAGGATTTCGACGAGGTCGCCGCCGACACCAAGATACCCTCCGGCATTCGCGACATGGCTCGGCTCAGGGCAGCGCTGCTTCTGGTCGACCACGGCTCTTTCGCCGATGTCTCCAGTCGCGTCGAGGCGCTCACCGCCGAGACCAACACGCTGCGCCATACGGCGCGCGAGGCGCTTGGCCTTGCCGCCTGGAAGGAAGGCAAGGCGGCGGATGCATTGAAGCTGTTCGACCAGATCGCCGCGGATGATGGCGCCCCGCGCAACACGCGCGAGCGGGCGACTTTGATGTCCGAGCTGATCCGCGGCTCGGGCGGCGTGTCGTGATAGTCCATGACCTTCAAAGTCGCCATCATCGGCCGGCCTAACGTCGGCAAATCGACCCTTTTCAATCGGCTGGTGGGAAGGAAGCTGGCGCTTGTCGACGATACGCCGGGCGTCACCCGCGATCGCCGCGTCCATGCCGCAAAGCTCTACGACCTGCATTTCGACGTCATCGACACCGCCGGCTTCGAGGATGCGGCTGCCTCGACGCTGCCCGGCCGCATGCGCGCCCAGACCGAGATCGCCATCCGCGAGGCCGACCTGATCTTTTTTACGATCGATGCCAAGTCCGGGCTGATGCCCGACGACAAGACCTTCGCCGAGATCGTGCGCAAGTCCGGCAAGCCGGTTGTCGTCGTTGCCAACAAGGCTGAGGCGCGCGGCGCCCAGGGCGGCATGCTGGAGGCCTGGGAGCTCGGCCTTGGCGAACCGATCCCGGTCTCGGCCGAACACGGCCAGGGCCTGCCCGATTTGCGCGACGCGGTGATCGCAGCACTTGGCGAGGCGCGCGCCTTCGGCGAGGACGAAGAGGCCGGCGAGGATGAGGTCGCCGCCAGCGAGGTGCTAATCGGCGAGGACATCACCGACCCGGACGCCGAGCCGAGCTATGACGACACCAAGCCGATGCGCATCGCCGTCGTCGGCCGCCCCAACGCCGGCAAGTCGACGCTGATCAACGCACTAATCGGCGAGGAGCGGCTGTTGACCGGCCCTGAGGCCGGCATCACTCGCGATTCCATCTCGGTCGACTGGGACTGGCATGGCCGCCGCTTAAAATTGTTCGACACCGCCGGCATGCGCCGCAAGGCCAGGATCCACGAAAAGCTCGAAGTGATGTCGGTGCAGGACGGCTTGCGCGCCATCCGCTTTGCCGAAATCGTCATCATCGTGCTCGACGCCACCATTCCCTTCGAGAAGCAGGATCTGCAGATCGCCGACCTGATCATCCGCGAGGGCCGTGCCCCGGTGATCGCCTTCAACAAATGGGACCTTGTCGATCATCCCCAGGAGTTGCTGGCCGAGCTGCGCGAAAAAACCGAGCGGCTGCTGCCGCAGGCGCGCGGCATGCAGGCGGTGCCGGTGTCGGCCGAGACCGGGCGTGGCCTCGACAAGCTGATGGATGCTGTCATCAGGACGCATCGAGTTTGGAACAGCCGTGTGTCGACCGGCAAGCTCAATCGCTGGCTGGAAGGCATCCTGGCGCATCATCCGCCGCCCGCTGTCGCCGGGCGTCGGCTGAAGATCAAATATGTCACGCAGGCCAAGACGCGGCCGCCGGGCTTCGTCGTCTCCTGCTCACGGCCGGATGCGATGCCGCAATCCTACGTCCGCTATCTCTCGAACAGCCTGCGCGAGGCTTTCGACATGCCCGGCGTGCCGATCCGCATCGCCTTGCGCACCTCGGACAATCCTTTCGCCGGCAGGGCGAAGAAGCGCCGCTGAGCTGCGCGTCTTCTGGGCGCCAGCATCAGGCTACGCTCGGCAGGCCGCTCGCGGGCAGCGCCTGCACATTTTCGGGAAGGCGATTCCACCGACACCTGCAGCAGGATGTCGGCAAGTCGCGCCGCCACCGGGTCTGGCTCGGCCTTCCTTGCGATGCGGCAACAGGCCCATCTCAGGCAGTGCGGGCAGCCCGGCGATCTCCGGCGTCATCGCCCTGACGGTGGCCGGCGCGAGTGGGGCAGCCTCTGCACCTAATGGGCGGTGTAAGCTCCGTCCACCAGATGGTAGCTCCCAGTGATAAAGCTGGCCTGGTCGGACAAGAGGAAGCATACAAGAGCCGCTACCTCTTCTGGTTTCCCGCGCCTGCCCATCGGCTGAAGACCTGCCATGCGCCGGCTGGCTAATGCCTCCATTTGCTCCGACAAAAGAGGCGTTTCGATCCAGCCGGGGCCGACTACATTGATCCGGATGCCCATCCTGGCATATTCGATCGCCGCAACTTTGGTTAGTCCAACGACTCCGTGTTTCGCTGCCGTGTATGCGGACGCAGTTGGCAAGCCGACGGAACCGAGGACGGAGGACATGTTCACGATGGCGCCTCCGCCTCGATCCAGCATCGCGGCGATTTCGTACTTCATGCTGTAGAAAACGCCATTTAGATTGACGTTTATCAGCTTGTGCCAGTTGTCGAGCGGATAGTCTGCCGTGGCTTTTCGAATGCCGTCGATACCTGCATTGTTTACCGCCATATCCAGTCCGCCGCATTTCTGGACAGTGAACTCGATCAGCTTTTCCACGGCTGCCGCATCCGTGACATCTACCGCAAAGTCGTAGGCCCTGCCGCCTTGCGAGCTTATTTCGGCGGCTCTGCAGTGCGCGGCCTCGGCATCAAGGTCGGCGACAACAATCTCGGCTCCTTCTTGCGCGAGTTGCCGTGAAACAGCCGCCCCTATTCCGGAGCCTGCGCCGGTCACAATCGCGACTTTACCATGGAAGTCAGGCTTCATCGTCTCTGTCCTATGCCAATTTTGACATAACCGAACAGAGGCAGACGGTTATCGCAAGAAGTTTCGCTCCAATTCGCTTGTCAATCCTGTGAATTCATTTTGCCACCACACAGCGAGACTTGGCGCGCAGGCCTTGGAATGGTAGAGACGAGGGCGGCGGTAGATGACCAGTTTCCTAGCAGGTACAAATGGAAGAACACCACATTGCGCGCCGGGGGCTCGTGCTGGGTAGTCTGGCTCTGATGGTCTCCGGATGTACGTCGATTTCATCCGCGTTCGGACCAAGGCGTGGCCTGAATCCTCGTTACCGACGACAGCACGTGCGGTACGACGGAAACGAGCCGGCCGGAACGATCGTCGTCGATACTTCGCAACGCTTTCTCTATGCCGTCGAGACGGACGGGTGGGCGACGCGCTACGGCGTTGGCGTCGGCGAGCAGGGACTTTCGTTCAAGGGTACAGCGACCGTCGGCCGCAAGGCGGACTGGCCGTCGTGGACACCCACCGCCAGCATGATGCAGCGCAAGCCGCGCCTGGTGAAGTATGCAGGGGGGGTCCCTGGCGGACCAAACAACCCGCTTGGTGCGCGTGCCCTTTATCTCTATCAAGACGGGCGCGACACCCACTTCCGGATACATGGTACAAACGAGCCATGGACGATAGGCACAGCGGTATCGAACGGGTGCATCCGTATGATAAATGACGACGTCATTGACCTCTACGACCGTACTCCTTTGGGCACGACGGTGGTGGTTGTTTGATGGTGGGCAGGCCTGATCTCCGTTGCATGGTGAACCCTGCCAGCACGTCACCGCAAAGGTGCCGCCGGCAACTGGATGCCAACTGTGTCATTTCTGCACTAGGCGTTGGTGTAGATCGCAGCTAACTTGGTGGGGCTGCATATCGTTTTAGTTGTGGCGATTCTATAGGCTATTCCGCCCCCGGGGAAAGGATTGCTTGATGAACAGGATATTGGTTGCAATGGTTGCTGTGCTCGCCGTTGCCAGCCTGAGCGGCTGCGCGAACGACTGGATCGGCAAAGGAAAGGGTAAGGCTCCGGCACCCGCTCCGGTAGAGGAACCAGTGATTAAGTAAGGACCGGCTTGTATGGGGAAGGGGTGCCAAGCCCTTCCCCATACATACGCAGCCGGGGCTTTGGCCGGCTTCATAGCGTCCGGCGCGGTTGGCGGGCATAGGCCGTTATTAGGTCTGTGCATTGTGAAGTTCGGGAATGGACGCGGCGATGACGCTTGTAAGTAGCCGTCTCTTGCTTGTGGCATTGGTGGCCCTCCCGGCAGCGGCATGTCAGACGAAAGACCTGCCGCCCCAGCCGAATTTCGTATCTTATGCCGATGGCGGAGCTGCGCCTAAAAAAAACGACGAGCGGTACTTCATCGAGTTCCGCTCCCGCTACGCCCTAAGCTACGGCCACACCTACGCAGTTTTTGGGCGCCTGGACCGGGCCGGGAGAATGATCGATCCCCAAGTCGCGGGCCTTCACCCGGCTTCGAACAGTGCGGTTCCCTATGTTCTGGGCCATATCGTGCCGGTGCCAGCCGAAACCGGGTGGAGCGACGGTGATCTGGAAGAACCATACAGATCCGCAAGCTGGCGAATCATATTGACCCGGGCCGAATACGACAAAGTCGTTGCCTACATCCGCAAGCTGCAGGCGAGCTCGCATGTCTGGCAGGCGACGGTCTTGAACTGCAACGGCTTCGTGGCGGACATCGCTCATTCCATGGGATATAAGACTCCCGCCATTCAGCTCCGGCCGCAACAATTCATAACCGAGCTTCGGGAGATGAATACATAACCAAGATTCGAGGGATGAATGGGACCGAATGCGATCGGTACTGCCCCTCCGGCTTTCGCGTGTGCGGACTAACTCGGAGAGGATCGCTGCGCCTGAAGGTAGGCCGGTGACGAAATCGAGGCGATGGGTGAAGTGGCCATACTCAGGGGCAGCTGCTACAGTCGCGATCGCAGAAAGGGCGCTGGTGACCTGAAGTGACCATTGCTTTAGCCTCACTTGGCGAGATCATATGGGTGATCGGCATCGTCGCTTGGTACGTGATCCGGTATCCCTTCGAGCGCCGGGCAAGGCGCGTGCGAATAGTAGCTGGCGGCCGCTCAAGTTCCGACACCGTCGGGCTTGCATCGGCTCTCCTTGGCCTGGCGATCCTGCCTGGCTTCTATGTCGCCACCGGCATCCCCGCAGCGGCTGATCATCCGGCCAGCGTGTGGTCGGTGGCGCTCGGAACCATCATCTTCTGCTCAGCGCTGTGGATTTTTCGCTTATCCCACAAGGAACTTGGCCGTAACTGGTCGATTACGCTCGAGATTCGCGAACGGCATGAACTGGTCAGCGCCGGGCCATACGCCTTGGTCCGTCACCCTATGTACACCTCTTTCCTGCTTATGGGGCTCGGCCAGCTCTTTCTGCTGCCGAACTGGGTTGCGGGCATATCGGGTTTGGTTGGTTTCGCAGTCCTTTTCCTGCTGAGAGTGGATAAGGAAGAGCGTATGATGCTGGAGAATTTAGGCTCGCAATACCGTGTCTATATGGAAAGGACCAAGCGAATATTCCCTTATCTTTATTAGAGGTCGTTTTATGCGAGGCCGAGCCCTCAAGCTTTCCGCGCCCCGGCGCCTTGTTGGCGACCTGATGAGGTTTTCGATCGGCGTGCCACGGGTCGCGGTGCAGCGTCAGATGAATCTCGGCCCACTCGTAAGGGCTAGAATGGCGCAGCAGACCAGGCCCTCGTGGACCGCGATCTTCCTGAAAGGGTATGCGCTTCTTGCCCTAGAGACCCCGGAGTTGCGGCGCGCCTATGTCAAGTTGCCCTGGCCGCAGCTTTACGAGTATCCGGCAAGCGTAGCCTCGATTGCCCACGAGCGCGAATATGATGGCGAGCCGGCCGTTCTGCTGAGCTGCATCAAATGCCCGGAGCGCTACTCCATCACGGAACTTGAGCGATCCATCCACGCGGCTCGATCACGGCCGATCCAGGAGGTCCCGGAGTTTCGGCGTGCCTTGCGGATGGCAGGTGCGCCCGCGCCAGTCAGGTGGCTGCTTATGTGGCTAGGGTTGAACATCGCCCGGCAAAGGGCAAATTACTTCGGTACCTTCCAACTGTCCGTCTATTCTGGTCTCGGTGCGGAATCACTCAACCCGCTGACACCACTGACCACCCTTCTAAACTACGGTCCGATCGGCAAAGACGGATCGGTGAATGTCCGCATCCACTACGATCACCGGGTCATGGATGGAGCGAACGTCGCACGAGCACTGGAGAGATTCGAAAAGATTCTGAACGGCACTGTCGCCAATGAAGTGGTGCTGCTCGGTCAAGGTGTTTCCGCTCCTGCAAGACAGAGGAATGCGAAGTGATTTCGCACTGTGAATTCCGGCCAGCTATCGTCGTGATTGGCGGCTCGGGTGGAATTGGCCGGGCGATTGCGAGCGTCGCTGCAAGGGAGCGCGGTGCGGTTGTGCTGGTTGCCCGCTCACCTGAGGGTTTGGCCGCCGCGGCGTCTGAGGTTAGGGAGGCGGGCGGCGAGGCATTCACGCTCGAGTTGGATCTCGTGGCAGGCGATGCGCCAACGCGCCTGGAGGGCTTTCTGTCCGCACACGGCCTGGTCTGTGATGTCCTGGTCAACAGCGCCGGGTACGGCCTGCGGGGCGCGACGACGGCGCTGCCTATTGATGGTCAACTCGGCATCATCGATCTCAATATACATTCCCTCACAGAACTGACCCTTCATTTTCTGCCGGGAATGGTGGCACGCCGACGGGGCGGGGTGCTCAATCTCAGTTCCGTGGCCGGGTTCGTTCCCGGGCCTTATATGGCTCTGTACTTCGCTAGCAAAGCTTTCGTGCGCTTCTTCTCAGAGGCGCTTCACCAGGAATTGCGCCGAACCGGTGTGACGGTCACATGCGTTGCACCAGGCCCGGTGTCCACGGAGTTTCTCGCAAGATCAGGCGCCAATCAGACGGTGCTCTTCAACATCTTGCCCAAGGTGGATCCGAAGTATGTGGCCGAACAGGCGTGGCGAGCGTTCAAATCCGGTCGTCGCCTCGTCGTACCGGGAATCTCGGGTAAGTTGGCTGCCCTTGTGGCAGCGCTCCTGCCTTCCGCGGCGCTGCTGCCCCTGGTCGGCCGGCTGCAACGCGGCGGCAATGATCAATGTCCTTGCGGTTCAGGTATGAAGTTCAAGAAATGCTGCGGTACCCGCCAGATTCAGCTACGCCGGGGCCCTCGGGGAATTATCCCCTGACCGGACCAGCACGTCACCGAAAAACCTCATTGAAACAAGAGACCGCTCGCCGATGACGGGCGTAAAGTAAGCATGTTGGTAGCATAGAGGCGAGGCTTTCGATATGCCCGGCGCGCCGATCCGCATCGCTTGCGCACCTCGGACACCTGTTCGCCGGCCGGGAGAGATTGGCCGTTCCCTCCGCTTTTAGCCAATCTCCGACGCCGAAAGACGGGTGGGACGGCGAAGCTGCTAATCTCCCCCTCGAGCGGCCCTCGAGGGGGAGATATCCGGCAGGACAGAGGGGCGCGCGAGGGATCGCCAGCATTACTGCTTCTTCGACCGACTAAGTTATGGAGCGCCCTGCGCCCCTTTCGGCTCGTCTGCGCTAAGCCGCTTTCCTCAGACCATCCGCGTCGCCACTTCCCGGCAACGCTTCCAGCGCCGCCTGCAGCAGGATGTCGCCAAGCCGCGCCGCTATCGGATCGGGCTCGGCCTCCTTGCGGTGCAGGAACAGCGCCATCTTGGGCAAGGCGGGCAGCCCGGCGATCTCCGGCGTCATCGCCCTGACGCTGGCCGGCAGGCCGATATCGGTGCGGATCGTCAGTCCGAGCCCGGCGGCGACGGCTGCCCAGATGCCGCCAAGGCTGGGGCTGGAGAAGGCCATCCGCCATGCCAGGCCGGCGCGGTCCAGCGTTTCGGTCGCCACGCTGCGCAGCAGGCACGGCGCTTCGAGCGCCACCAGCGGCAACGGCTCGCCATCGCGCAGGCAGGTCTCGATCTGTTTTGCCGGGCCGATCCAGCGCATCTGGACGTCGGCGAGATTCCGGCTGTAGGGCAGCGTCGCGCCATTGTGCCAGGCAAGCGCGATATCGACGCTGCCCGAAATGATCCTTTCGGCAAGCTCATGGCTGCGCGCGATCCTGGCCTCGATCTTGACCTTGGGATGGGCGCGGGCGAAGCGCCCGAGCACATCCGGCAGCACCGCCTCGCCGAAATCCTCCTGTAGCCCAAGCCGTACCCAACCCTCCAGCTCGACATCGTGGATGGCGGAGGCGGCCTCGTCATTGAGCTCGATCAGCCGGCGCGCGTAGCCGAGCATGGTCTCGCCCGCGTCCGTCAGCGCCAGGCCACGCCCAGATTTGCGGAAGATCGGCGTCGCCGCCTGCTCCTCCAGCTTCTTCAATTGCGCACTGATTGCCGACGTCGAGCGGCCGAGCCGGTCGGCGGCCTTGGCGAAGCTGCCCAGCTCCATGCCGGTAATGAAGCTGCGCAGAACTTCGAGATCGAATGTCACGCGTCGCATAGCGATAATCCTGATATTTAGGACATTATGTGAAAAACTTCCTGATATTCAGTACGAAGTTATGGCGGTAGAGAGAGCGCGTCAAGACCCGAACGCAACCAGCGCATGCAGGAGCTGAACCATGTCCGCTGTCGACACACGAGCAGATTGCAAACCGCTTCGCCCGGCCGCCGTTACCACCCTGTCAGAGGCGGCGGTGCTTCGACCCAATCATCGCTGGAAGGTGCTGGGTATCGGCGTCGCCGCCAACGCCTGCTTCTCCGCGACATTCTCCGGCATTCCGGCCACGGCGGTGTTCCTACGCTCGGGCTATCATCTCTCCAATGGCGAGCTCGGTCTGGCGCTTGGCCTTCTCGGCTTGGGCGTGGCGCTGAGCGAATTGCCGTGGGGGCTGCTGACCGATCGCTGGGGCGACCGCCGCGTGCTGCTGACCGGGCTCGGCGCAACCGCGTTGTGGCTGCTCGTCATGGCCGCGCTGGTCGTGCCGTCACCAGCCCAAATTCCCGGCGTCGCGCTTCTCGCCGCTGCCCTGCTGGTCACCGGATTGCTCGGCGGCAGCGTCAACGGCTCCAGCGGCCGCGCCATCATGGCCTGGTTCGGCGAAGGCGAGCGTGGCTTTGCCATGAGCATCAGGCAGACGGCGGTGCCGCTTGGCGGCGGGCTTGGCGCGCTGGTGCTGCCGTCGCTCGCTTCGGCCCATGGCTTCACGGCGGTCTTCGGACTTCTGGCGGCTGCATCCGCCGTCTCGACCTCACTCGCCTGGCGCTGGCTGCATCAGCCGCCGGCGCAGGACCATGCCCATTCGAGCAGCGCGGCAAAGCCGGCCGGCCCCGCGCCGCTGCGCAACCCGGCCGTCTGGCGCATCGCGACAGCCATCGGCCTGCTGTGCTTCCCACAGGTGGCCGTGCTCACCTTTGCTTCCGTCTTCCTGCATGATTTTGCCGGCATGGGAACAGCCGTGATCAGCGCCAGCCTGGGTGCCGTGCAGGTCGGCGCCATGGTCATGCGCGTCTGGAGCGGCCGCTATACCGACCGTCACGGCAACCGCCGGTCGTTCCTGCGTCTGTGCAGCATGCTGAGCGTGGCCGCCTTCGCCGTGCTTGCGGCGCTCGTCTTGTTTTCGGCCCAATTCTTGTCAGGCCAAGCGCCGATGCTGTCGCCGGCGATCGTTGCGATGCTCGTCGTGGCCGGCATCTGCGTCTCCTCCTGGCACGGCGTCGCCTACACCGAGCTTGCGACGCTGGCCGGCGCCAGCCAGGCCGGAACGGCGCTCGGCCTTGCCAACAGTCTGGTCTTCATTGCCTTTTTCCTGGTGCCGATCGCCATTCCGGGGCTTCTCGTGCTCTGCTCGTGGCCAGGCGTCTGGCTGGGTGCGGCTATTTGCGCGCTGATCGCCTGGCCGATCTTTCTTCCGCCAACGGACAGCCGCAAAAGCGCCTGACTTCGACACGAGATGGGAAAACAAGGTTCTAAGCTGTTAACGCCCCATCAAGGTTAATGCATCATTGTAGCTCTCCAGTGGGGTCCGTTGCGTTTCTGGAGAGTTCCGTGCATCGACGTGTTTTGACGCGGCTTGTCGCCGCCGCCGGTGAGAAAAAGCGTTCCTTCCTGTCTCCGTTTATTATTGGCCTTGGCATCTGGATCGGCTTTCCGAGTGTCGTTGCCTATCAGGACATGACAAGCCTGGTCTCCGGTCTTGAGGCGCCGAGCGTCCGCTGGAACGCCTATGTCGAGAAATCCGTCGCCGGCTCCGTTCACGCCGCCGAAATGCCCTTCCTCGATTCCAGCAGCACCGGCTCGCTCTCCGGCTCCGGCGTCCAACTGCCCGGCATCGGCGCCGTCTCGTTTCGCGGCAAGGGCGGCATCGCCGGCACGACGCCGGACGAGAACCGTATCACGCGTGCCGACAAGAAGGGCCGCATCATCGAGGTCTCGCCCGTCTCGCCGCCGAAGAACTTCAACGCCGGCTCGATCTTCGAGCGAACCTCCTCGCTGCTGCGCCCAAGCATGGACAGCGGCCTGAGGATGGCCTTCGCCAAGCCCGAGATCAAAGGCAAGGAAATTCAGATCGCGGCCTCCTTCCACACGCGCGTCGACAAGAAGCCGGATTCCGGCGTGCCGGCGATGCTTGCCGCGCTGGTCAACAACGATCATCCCGACGTGCTGGCGACCGCCTATGCCTCGTCTGCCCCCGATTACGCCAAGGCGTCGCCTTTCGAGGCCTTGCTGCAGGACGAGGACCCGAACGATGGCCGCTTCATTCCGCCCCTGAGCAAGGGCGATCATTCTTGGATGCAGACGCCGCTGCCGGCGAGCGTCTTTTCCAAACCGGAGCAGGCCTGTCTCGCCAACGGCATCTATTTCGAGGCGCGCGGCGAGTCCGTGCGCGGCCAGGCCGCCGTCGCCCAGGTCATCCTCAACCGTGTCCGAAACCCGGCCTATCCGAACTCGATCTGCGGCGTTGTCTACCAGAACGACAACTGGTTCAACCGCTGTCAGTTTTCCTTCGCCTGCGACGGCAGGAAGAAGCGGATCGACAACCCCGCTGCCTACAAGACCGCTCAGGATGTCGCCATGGCCGTCACAGCCGGCAAGATCTTCATTCCGGAAGTCGGCTCGTCGACCCATTATTACGCCAACTACGTCCATCCGGGCTGGGCGCGGACGATGCAGAAAATGACCAGGATCGGCCTGCACATCTTCTACCGCACCTATGGCGGCGGCTGGAGCTAAGCGCTCTGGCGGCCCTTGCATCTTTCCCGCGAGAGCGGCCGATGGAAGACGCATCGCCGTGGGGATTCGGCCGCAGCCCGCCGGAGACCGCGTCGGGCACGATGTCGCACCCAGGCAAGTAGCTGATTCATAACGAAAAAATACTTGAGCTCGAAGGTCCGCCCGTGGCTTGACGGGCGCGGACCCTCTAACTATGTTGCCGGCGACTTTAAGAAGCGGACGGACGGTAACGGTCTGACCGGGCAGGGGGGGTTGCGTGGCCGACAAGAATGGGCCAGACGGAACCGGCAAAACCGGCCGCGGCAAGCAGCATGAAGCCGACATCCGCGACGACGATCTTGAGCGCCGCCGGCGCGACCTTGAAGCATCGCTTGCGACAAGGCGGCCGGATCGGCTCGAGGGGAAAGACGACGCGAAAACGGGCAGTGTGGCCGGGTACGGCCAGGCGCTCAAGCTGTCCAGCGAGTTCATCGCCGGGATAGTGGTCGGTGCGGCTCTCGGCTGGTTTATCGATCGCGTGGCGGGGATATCGCCATGGGGTCTGATAGTCGGGCTGCTGCTGGGTTTTGGCGCCGGCGTGCTCAATGTCCTGCGTTCAGCCGGGCTTGTGTCGGAATTCGGAACGGGCGACAAACCGCGCGATCCGAAAGAATGAATTGAGGCGCCGCATGCCGGCGCATTGAACAGAATGCTGAAGCCGTCTGCGGCTTTGATGGGGATTTAAAGTGGCTGCTGACAAGGTCGATCCGATCCACCAGTTCCAGATCCATCCGATCATTCCGATTCACATCGGCGGCTATGACCTGTCTTTCACCAATTCGGCTCTGTTCATGCTTGCGACGGTTGCCGTCGCGGCGGCGTTTCTCTATCTCAGCACATCGAGCCGCAGCCTGGTTCCGGGCCGCCTTCAGTCGGTCTCGGAAATGGCCTATGAATTTGTCGGCAATATGCTGAGGGACGCCGCGGGCACGCAGGGCATGAAGTTCTTCCCCTTCGTGTTCTCGCTGTTCATGTTCGTGCTTGTCGCCAACCTGCTTGGCCTGTTCCCGTATTTCTTCACCGTCACCAGCCACATCATCGTCACTTTCGGCCTCGCCGCGCTGGTGATCGGAACGGTTGTCGTCTACGGCTTCACCAAGCACGGCGTTGGCTTCCTGAAGCTGTTCGTCCCGCATGGCGTGCCGGTCTACCTGCTGCCGCTGGTGGTGCTTATCGAGGTGATTTCCTTCGTCTCACGTCCGGTCAGCCTGTCGGTTCGTCTGTTCGCCAACATGCTCGCCGGTCACATTACGCTGAAAGTGTTCTCGGGCTTTGTCGTCAGCCTGAGCGCGCTCGGCGCGGTCGGCGTGGCGGGTTCGGTTCTGCCGCTGGCGATGGCCGTGGCGCTGACGGCGCTTGAGTTGCTGGTCGCGTTCCTGCAGGCCTACGTCTTTGCCGTGCTGACCTGCATGTATCTCAACGACGCCCTGCATCCCGGGCACTAACTAGGTTCCGGCATTGCCGCCGGATCGAATTTGCAACGGAATTTTAGATCCAAAGGAGTTGAACAAATGGACGCAGAAGCAGCAAAGTACATCGGCGCCGGCATCGCATGCCTCGGCATGGGCGGCGCGGGCGTTGGCCTCGGCAACATCTTCGGCAGCTATCTGGCGGGCGCGCTGCGCAACCCGTCGGCCGCCGACGGCCAGTTCGGCCGTCTGATTTTCGGCTTCGCCGTGACCGAAGCGCTGGGTATTTTCTCGCTTCTCATCGCGCTTCTCGCCCTGTTCGGCTGAATATTTGTTCGGCTGAACATTGGGAAGAATTGAACAGGCCGGCCGCGATCCTGCGGCGGGACTGAATTTCGGGGATAGTCCATGTTCGTGACATCTGCCTTTGCGCAAGAGTCCGCGCCCGCCGCAACGGAAGCCGACGCGCACGCCGCCACCGGCGTGCCTGCCGAGGCGCACGGCACGTTCCCGCCATTCAATCCGGCAACGTACCCGTCACAGCTGGTGTGGCTGGCAATCACTTTCGGGCTGTTCTACCTCTTCTTGAAACGGGTAGTGATGCCGCGCGTCGGCGGCATCATCGACGTTCGCAACGACCGCATCACGCAGGATCTCGATCATGCTGCCCGGTTGAAAAGCGAGGCCGATGCCGCCGTTGCCGCCTATGAGCAGGAATTGGCGGAAGCCAAGGGCAAGGCCAATGCGATCGGTCAGCAGGCCAACGATGCGGCCAAGGCGGAAGCCGAAGCTGCCCGCAAGACGATCGAGGCAGCGCTTGACCAGAAGCTTGGCGAGGCCGAGGCGCGTATTTCTTCCATCAAGGCCAATGCCATGAAGGAAGTCGGCACGATCGCCGAGGACACCGCTTCGGCCATCGTCGAGGCGCTTGTCGGCGGCAAGGCCAGCAAGGCCGAAATCGCGGCCGCGGTCAAATCCGTGGCCGGGTGAGGAGCGCATCATGGACGCCACATCTCTCGCGACGCTTTGGGCAACGGTTGCCCTCGTAATCTTCCTCGGCATCGCCATCTACATCAAGGTGCCGGGCATGATCGCCAAGGCGCTCGATGCGCGGGCCGACAAGATCAGCTCCGAGCTCGAGGAGGCGCGCCGGTTGCGCGAAGAGGCACAGCAGCTGCTTGGCCAATACCAGCGCAAGCGCAAGGAAGCCGAGCAGGAGGCGGCGGCCATCGTTGCCGCCGCCAAGCGTGAAGCCGACATGCTTGCCGCCGAGGCGCACCAGAAGACCGAGGACTATGTCGCCCGGCGCACCGCCTTGGCCGAGCAGAAGATCGGCCAGGCCGAGCGCGAAGCGATCGGCGAAGTGCGTGCCAGCGCTGTCGACATTGCGGTCGAAGCCGCGCGCGCGCTGCTGGCCGGCAAGATCGACGCCAAGGCCGGCGCCGACCTGTTCAACGCCTCCCTGCAGGATTTGAAGTCGAAACTGAATTAAGCGACTTCGTCGAGAAATTCATCGGAAGCCGCCGGGGAAACCTGGCGGCTTTTTTGTTGGCGAAAGCGGCAGAGCGCATAATCTCCCCCCTTGAGGGGGAGATGTCGCCAAAGGCGACAGAGGGGGGCGGTACGTCCTGGCGCGACGCCACTGGGACGAAAGAGAACGTTGACGCTTCACACGAAGGCGACCCCCTCTGGCCTGCCGGCCATCTCCCCCTCAAGGGGGGAGATTGCGCGCTCAGCCGCTTTCGCCAATCTCAATCCAAACCCGAAAAACCCTCTTCCTCCAGCACCTCGGTGCCGCCGAACCGGAACGGCGCGAAGGAGGCGCGGTGCAGCCGCGCCACCGGCCCGTGCAGATCGATTGCCGTGCGATGGCGCACAGTGGCGTAGCCCATATGCAGTTCGAAGCCGTAACGCGCATGATGGCTGCCGCAGCCGCACATCATTCGGTCGCGCAACACCTTGGCGACGATCGAGGCTGCGGCGATCGACTGCGAGCGCTGGTCGCCCTTGATCAGCGCTTTGCCCTCGCAGGGCAGGCCGGGCGGCACGTCGCGGCCGTCGGCCAGTGCCAGCTTCGGCCGGATTGACAGGCCGGCCACTGCACGGCGCATCGCCTCCAGGCTGGCCCTGAGAATGTTGGAGGCATCGATGCCTTCGGCGCTGACCGAGGCCATCGACACGGCGAGTGAGGAGCCGAGGATTTTCATGAACAGCGCCTCACGCTGCAAATGCGTCAGCCGCTTGGAATCATCGAGGCCGTCGGGGATGTTGGCGGGATCGAGCACCACCGCTGCCGCCACCACCGGCCCGGCGAGTGGGCCGCGGCCGGCCTCGTCCATCCCTGCCACCGGCCAAAGGCCTTCGGCCATCGCTCTCGTTTCGAACGAGAAGTCGGGTTTCTCGACGATTTCGAAGAGAAGCGGAGAATCGGAACGCGGGCGAGCCATGGTGCGGCGAGGTTCGCATCGGCTCCGATTCTCCGCAAGTCCCCTCCGGGTCGGGCGGGGCACCGGACCAGGAGGGGGCTACCGTCTGCAAGCCCGGGGACAGGACAGGCCGGACGGGATTTTTCGCCTTCTGCGGCCGCTTCAAAGCGGCTGGCGCGAGACGCTTTGTCACAGCAGCATCAGCTGCTCGGTTGCCTTGGCAGCGGGGACGAACTGGTCGGTCCTGAGCGAGCGCCGTTCGGCATTGAGGCCGAGCCGTTTGGCGGCGATCTCGAAACGCCGGCCGATCTGCCAGGCATAGGGGCCGGAGCCTTTCATGCGCTTGCCCCATTCCGAATCGTAGTCCTTGCCGTCGCGCATCGAACGGATCAGCGACATGACGTGGCGATAGCGGTCGGGATAGTGGCGCAGCAGCCAGTCCTTGAAGATCGGCGCGACCTCCAGCGGCAGGCGCAGCAGCACATAGCCGGCTTCACGCGCGCCCGCTGCCTGCGCCGAATCGAGGATGCGCTCCATTTCCGGGTCGGTCAGTCCGGGGATGATCGGCGCGACCATCACCGAGGCCGGAATGCCGGCGTCCGAAAGCTGTCTGACCGCCTCCAGCCGCTTGGTCGGCGTCGACGCGCGCGGCTCCATCGTTCTGGCCAGCATCCTGTCCAATGTCGTCACCGACAGCGCCACCTTGGCCAACCCTCGCTCGGCCATGCGCGACAGAATGTCGATATCGCGGATCACCAGTGCCGATTTGGTGACGATGCCGACCGGATGGCCGCGCGCCTCCAGAACTTCGAGGATCTCGCGCATGATCCGGTATTGCTTCTCTATCGGCTGATAGGGATCGGTGTTGGTGCCTATGGCGATGGTGCGCGGCTGGTAATTGTCCCTGGACAATTCCTTGTCGAGCAACCGCGCCGCATCCGGCTTGGCAAACAGCTTCGATTCGAAATCCAGCCCCGGCGACAAGCCCATGAAGCTGTGCGTCGGCCGCGCGAAACAATAGACGCAGCCATGTTCGCAGCCGCGATAGGGATTGATCGAGCGGTCGAAGGAGATATCGGGCGATTCGTTGCGGGTGATGATGGTGCGCGGCTTCTCGACCTGTACCTCGGTCCTGAAGGGCGGCAGCTCCTCCAGCGAATTCCAGCCGTCATCGAACACATGCCGGCTGACCGGCTCGAAACGGCCGGACGGATTGATGCCCGCCGACCTGCCGCGATTGCGGTCCGGACGGACGCGCATGCCGCTCTGCTCGATCATCGCATTCGCCATCTCGGCCCTGCCAGCGCCGAAGGCGGCAATGTCGGCACGCACGATCTGTTCCATTTTGGCCCTTTCCCAGGGACTATCCGCCCGCTGTCGAATCGCTCTGCTCATGAATGTATTCCTATCGCATCGATGAGAACAAAGCAAGAACTTTCTCGCGGCGCGCCGCAAAAACTGGCGCTGCCCACCGCTTTCCGCTATTCGGCTAAACATGCTCAGCGTCCTGATCGAAACCCTGAATGACGAGGAGGGCCTTGCCCGCACGCTCGCCTCGCTGATCGGCGGCGCGGTCGAGGGCGTGGTGCGCGACGTTCTCGTCTGCGACACCGGCTCGACCGATCAGACGCACCGCGTCGCCGAACATGCCGGCTGCCACTATGTCAGCGGCGGCATCGCTGCGGGCATCAGGCAGGCCAAGGGCGACTGGCTGCTCTTGCTGGAACCGGGCGCGCGGCTGGGGGAGGGCTGGATCGACGAGGTCGTCGCCCATACCGCCAGGCAAACCATGGCGGCGCGATTTTCGCGGGCACGCGGCAGCCGCGCGCCCTTCCTGTCACGCGTCTTTGCCGGAAATCGCGCTCTCGCCGAAGGCTTGGTGATCAGCAAGCGTCAGGCCGCCGCGCTATCAAAGAGCGCCCGCAGCGCCGAAGCGATCGCCCGCGGCCTGGCGACCAGGAGGCTCCACGCCGAGATCTGGGTGGCGCCGCGGAAGTGACGGCTTACCATCCCGGCCTAGGGAATGCCGCCCAAGCAAATTTTCTGGCGGGTCGTCGCTTATTGTGCATTGCACAAAATCTGGCCGGGGGTTACCATTCCCTGCGAAACGGGCGAATGGGTTTGGGGTGTGCCGGAGCGGCGGCGACGACTATCGTCGATGCTGTTCCATCGACATTTGAGGACCCCGATGACCCTTTCAAGCCCCGACAAGTCCGGCGCTGCAAGCCTCGAGGCGATCGCACGCAACGGCGGTACGCTGCGCCGCATCGCCGCCCGCATCCCGACCTATCTTTCCGACCTTCGCGAGAATCCGGCATGGCTGCCGATGTTCATGCTGGCCCGCACCATGCCGGCGCGGCGCCTGCACTGGCGCGGTGCAAAGCCCGTTCCGCCGGCGCGCAATGTCGGTGAAACGATGTTCGCCGGCGTCGATCGCGATGCCGTCGTCGGCGCGCTGCGGACGGAGGGGCTCTATTCGGGCCTGATGCTGCCGGCCGCCATCCATGAGGAGATTGCCCGCTTCGCCGAGCGCACGCCATGCTTCGGCAATTTCGACCGCCGGCTGGAATTCCTGCCCGAAAAACACGCCGATGCCGAAAAGCATTTCGGCCGCCCGCTGCTCAGCGGTCACTATTTCGAACGGGTCCTCGACTGCAACGCTGCGGTCGCCGTGCAGCGCGATCCGCTGCTTCTCGATATCGCAGCGCACTATCTCGGCAGCCAGGCCAAGCTGATCACCACCCGCGTCTGGTGGAGCTTTCCGACCGGTGGCGTCTCGGACGCCGACAAGAACATGGCCTCGCTCGGCAAATACCATTTCGACCTCGATGACTGGCGGATGCTGAAGTTCTTTTTCTACCTGGTGCCGGTCGACAACGACACCGGGCCGCATGTCTATGTCCGCGGCTCCCACAACCGCCGCATCCTGAAGCATCAGCTGACGCTGCTTGTCGGCCATTCGGCGGAGGAGGTGCTGGGCGTCTATGGCGAGCAGAGCCCGGTCACGCTGACCGGGCCGGCCGGCCTCGGCTTTGTCGAGGACCCGTTCGGCTTCCATATGGGCACCGTGCCGACGCGCACGCCGCGGCTGATGATGGAGGTCGGCTTCGGCGTGTCGCCGCCCTCGCGCCGCCGTTTTCACGGCGAGCCGGTCATTCGCTAAACCGAGGTCGCTTGGCTGATACCTTGGCTCGCCTCAGCCGCGCCGCAAATGCTCGTCCAGCCGCGGCATGATCTCGACGAAGTTGCAGGGCATGTGCCGGTAGTCGAGCTGCGGCTTCAAGATGCCGTCCCAGGCGTCCTTGCAGGCGCCGGGCGAGCCCGGCAGCACGAAGACGAAGGTGGCGTTGACGACGCCGCCGGTTGCCCGGCTCTGGATCGTCGAGGTGCCGATCTTGTCGTAGGATATGCGGTGGAACACTTCGGAAAAGCCGTCCATGCGCTTTTCGAAGATCGGCTCCAGCGCTTCCGGCGTCACGTCGCGGCCGGTGAAGCCGGTGCCGCCGGTGGTGATGACGACATCGATCGCTTCGTCCCTTGACCAACCTAGGACCGTGTCGCGGATCTTGTCGCGGTCGTCGGTGACGATGTCGCGGGCGGCGAGGATGTGGCCGGCCTCGGCAATACGGTCGGCCAGCGTCTGCCCGGATTTGTCGTCGACGAGGCTGCGCGTATCGGAAACGGTCAGTACCGCGATGCGCACGGGAACAAAGGGGCGGCTCACGTCAATCCTGGCCATGGGCATCAGCCTCCGATCTCACGCTTCGCGTCGCCGCGACAAACCAGTCGGGATGGCGGCCGCGGATATCGACGGCCGCGCGCTTGGCCACGTTGCCGGTCTCGAACAGCCCGAAGCAGGTGGCGCCGGAACCCGACATCCTGGCAAAACCGGCTCCGGCCTTGTTAAGCACGGAAAGCGCCTTGCCGATGGCGGGCTGGATTGCACGCGCCGCAGGTTCGAGATCGTTGCGGGTGATCTCCAGCCAGTTGCGGATGCTGTGGAAGTCGAGGCTGTGCGGCAGCGGCGGCAGCGCCGCATTGTCGCGGCGGCCAAGCGCCTCGAACACGTCGGCCGTCGAGACGGCAGTGCCGGGATTGACGAGCACCAGACCCAGCGCCGGGAAATCCGGCACGAGTGTCAGCTCGTCGCCGACGCCGCGGGCTATCAGTGGCTTAGCAGCGAGGCACATCGGCACGTCGGCGCCGAGCGACAGGCCGATCCGCGCCAGTTCGGCATCGTCAACATCAAGTCCCCAGGTCTGGATCAGGGCGCGCAGCACAGCCGCCGCGTCGCTCGATCCGCCTCCGACACCGGACGCGACCGGCAGGTTCTTTTCGAGCCGGATGGCGACAGCCGGCGCGTGTTGGGAACCGGCCTCGCGACGCAGTGCGTCGCGCGCTCTCACCACCAGATTATTGTCGTCGACCGGCACCGCGGAGGCGTATTTGCCGGACACGGAAAACCCATCGCTGTCGGCAAGTTCTGTCTCGATGCGGTCGCCGAAGCGCGTGAACACAGCCAGGCTTTCGATCATGTGATAACCGTCGGCGCGCCGGCCGGTGACGTGCAGCGCGAGATTTATCTTGGCGTGCGCATGCAATGCCCGGAGGCTGGCCTCGGCGTTGATTGGCTCGGCCGCGAGGGGGACGACGGTCAATCCTTGGCCAGACGGTATTCGCCGGTCTTCGGATCCTTGACCAGTGTTCCCATCGTCCCGTTGGCCGTCTGCTTTTCGGCCCGACGTACCTTGGCGGTCACCCGCTCGGCTTCCCTGACGAAGGAGCGGTAGCCGAAATAGGCGGCAATGCCGACGACGGCGAAGAAAATGATCTGCGGCATGTCAAACTCCTCCCTCGCAAGGCCGGCAAGGCCGCCGGTCGGGTCGGTTGATGATTTATGCTAGACGCTTTCACCGGCTTTTCAAAGCCCGAAGCGCGCCCACAGCGCGCGCTCTTCCGCCGCATCGATGACGCCGCTTGCCGCGGCGGCAGCGATGTCGGGCGCCGACAAGCTCGAGCCGAACAGGCCGAAGCGGCCGAACAGGCCGCGCGGCGCGGTGATCAGCTTGAGCTGGGTTTTCGGCCCGAAACGGCTCTTCAGCACGCTGCGCATGTCGCCGAGCGCATCGACCAGCCCGAGTTCAAGCCCCTTCTTGGCCGTCCAGAACAGGCCTGTGAACAGGTCGGGATCGTCCTTGAGCTTGCTGCCGCGCCTGTCCTTGACGAGGTCGATGAAGGTCTCGTGGACCTCCAGTTGCAGCGCCTTCAGGCGCTCGACGTCCTCCTTCTTTTCCGGTTTGAACGGGTCGAGCACCGCCTTGTTCTGGCCGGCGGTGTGGACGCGGCGCTCGACGCCGATCTTCTTCAACAGCTCCGGAAAGCCGAACGAGGCCGACACCACACCGATCGAGCCGACGATGGAGGACGGGTCGGCAAAGATCTCGTCGCCCGCGACCGCAATCATGTAGCCGCCCGATGCCGCCACGTCCTCGACGAAAACCAGGACTTTCTTGTTCTTCTCGCTCGCCAGGTCGCGGATGCGCCTGAAGATCAGCCGCGACTGCACCGGCGAGCCCCCTGGCGAATTGATCGAGATGGCGACCGCCGGCGCATCGAAGGAAAACAGCTTTTCGAGAAGACCGGCGGTGGAAGCGAGCGACAGGCTCGGCCGGAACTGGCCGCCGCCGGGCATGATCGTGCCGTGCAGCCGGATGACCGGAATGGTGACGACGGTGGAGCGCCAGGATTTCGGCAGCAGGCGGTTGAAAAGGCGTTTCACGAGGGGGCGGTCTCCGGTCGATTTGCTTGAGGCATGTAGGAATTCGCCGGCCAACGGCAATGCCGTCACCCCGGCAATCAGAATGGATCAGTCTCCGAACAGCGACGCCAGCCCGTTATTGATCAGCTCTGCCCGCTCCGAAGGGCCATTGCCTGAGTAGGCATGCAGCATCAGCGGTGGCTGGATCGACAGCTTGCCGCGTGCGCCGAGTGCTGCCCGGACGACGATGCGGATCGCTGCCGCCTCGGGGCGAGGATGGACGGCCAGCATCTCGGCGTCGCCGAAGCGGCCGGCAACGGCATCGAGGATGGCGCCGAGCTGTTCCGGCCGGGCGATGACGGCCAGCCCGCCGCCCGGCCTCACCACCGCGGCCGCGCTGCGGATCCAGCTGTCGAACAATCCATCCTCCGAGACATGCGCGGCCTTTCTCAGCGGATCGGGCGTCGCGCGATCCTCGGCGGCATTGAACGGCGGGTTCATGATGACGAAATCGAAGCTGTTGTCCTCGAGGCCGGCGGCCGTTCGCGCCCGGCCCGACAGCGCGACATCGGCGACGAGCACCGAGGCGCGGTCGCTGAGATGCGCATTGCCGGGATGGGCAAGCGTGGTGGTGGCGAAGGCCGCCATTTCCGGGGAACGCTCGACAAGCACGGCCGCGGCAGCGGGGCAGCGCGACAGCACCGCCAGGCCCGCGGCACCGGCACCCGCGCCAAAGTCGGCCAGCCGCCCGGCGAAGGAGGACGGCACGGCAGCCGCCAGCATCATCGCATCCATGCCGGCGCGGTGGCCGGCCTTTCTCGGCTGCACCAGCCAGAAGCGACCACGATGGAAGGCATCGACCGTGTGAGTCGGCATGTCCGGGACAAGGGCAGCGGGCGACGCGGACATTATTTTTGGCGGATCTCGTTGGCGATGCCGGCATCCGTCAGGATGCGCCGTGCCGCATCGGCCTTGTCGGCGTCCACCATGACACGGCGGGGCAGGATGCCGATCGAGCCGTCGAGCACGCTCATGTTCTGGTCGGCGACGAAACAGCCGATACCGGCATCGCGCATCAGCGATTCGACAAACGAAATGATGACAGCGTCGTTGGTGCGGATGAGCTCTATCATCGGATGAAACTCGCAGTTTGCGGCGTTGATGTAAACGTAGGCGTGATCATGTACCAGAGCCGGCGCGCCAATTCGCCTCTTGCCGCACCGGTGGGTGACACCCTAGAGTCTGTCCAGGGACCATGTTGCCGTCGTGCATATCGAGGTTGGGAGTTTTGCCGTGGGTGTCGTTCTCAACATTGAAAACGGGAAGCGCGAAGCCGCCTCGATAAAGGACCTCATCGACCTGACCGCGGCCGACATGGGGCGCGTCAACAAATTGATCCTGTCGAAGGCCGGCTCCGATGTCGAGATGATCCCGGAGATCGCCAACCATCTGATCTCGTCCGGCGGCAAACGGCTGCGGCCGATGCTGACGCTCGCCGCCGCCCAGATGTTCGGCTATTCCGGCGACGGCCATGTCAAGCTCGCCACATCGGTCGAATTCATGCACACCGCGACACTTCTCCACGACGACGTTGTCGACGAAAGCGGCATGCGGCGCGGCAAGAAAACGGCGCGCATGATCTGGGGCAACCAGGCCAGTGTTCTGGTCGGCGATTTCCTGCTCGGCCAGGCCTTTCGCATGATGGTCGATGTCGCCTCGCTGGAAGCGCTCGACATCCTGTCGAGTGCGGCCTCGGTGATCGCCGAAGGCGAGGTGATGCAGCTTGCCGCCGCCAAGAACCTCGAAACCACCGAGGACGAGCATTTCGCCGTGATCAAGGCCAAGACCGCGGCGCTGTTCTCAGCTGCCGCCGAGGTCGGCCCGGTCATCGCCCAGGCGACGCGCAACGATCGCGCAGCACTCCGCTCCTACGGCATGAATCTCGGCCTTGCTTTCCAGCTGATCGACGACGCGCTGGATTATGGCGGCACCAGCAAGGATCTCGGCAAGAATGTCGGCGACGATTTCCGCGAGGGCAAGGTAACGCTGCCGGTGATCCTCGCCTATCGGCGCGGCACCAAGGCCGAGCGCAGCTTCTGGAAACGCGCCATCGAGGACAATGCCGCCGACGATGCCGGGCTGGAAAAGGCAATCGGCCTGATGCTCCGCCACAGGGCGATTGCGGACACCATCGGGCGCGCCCGCCATTTCGGCGAGATCGCCCGCGACGCCCTGGCGCCGCTCGAAGCGACGCCGCAGAAGTCTGCACTGATCGACGTCATCGATTTCTGCATCAGCCGGGTGAATTGACAGCCATCGGCGCCCGCGCCGTTCTCATCGCGCCTTTGCCGGAAGAACCATTGCTGCGAGCAGGCTGACGACGATGCCCGCCGCCGCGAACCAGAAGGCGACCTGGATGCCGTCGGCGACGGCAATTTTCAACGCATCGCCGGACAATTCGCCGATTTGGCTGTTCGCAATCGCGATCAGCACGGCCATGCCGATGGCGTTGCCGACATTGAGTGTCGTCGAAGCCATGCCCGAGGCGACGCCTTGCTGATCATGGGCAACGCCGGAAGCGGCGGCAATCCACATTGCGGTCCAGACGATGCCTTGTCCGACGCCGGAGACGATCAGGCCGGGTACGAGGGACAGATAGCTGCTCTCCGCGGTTGCGCCTGATACCATCAATGCAGTGCCGACCGCGCCGACGATCATGCCGCCGACCAGCGTGCTGCGCGTGGAAAAGCGCGTCGCCAGACGCTCGCCGGCTTGCGTGCCGGCGGCGATGGCGACCGACGGCACGAGAAAGGCGAGGCCCGTCTGCAAGGCAGTGAAACCGTGCACGTTCTGCAGCAGCACGGTGAGGAAGTAGGGCAGCGCTCCGAAAGTCGCCATGTAGAGGAAGGTTATCGTCATGCCGGCGACGAGGCTGCGGTTGTAAAACAGGCGCAGCGGCATCAGCGGATCGGCGCTCTTCGCCTCGATCATCGTGAAGGCGATCAGGAAGAATGCCGCCAGTGCTGCGCTGACGATAATTGCGGTCGATCCCCAGCCATATTCAGGCCCCTGAACCAGGGTGAAGACAAGCAGCGTCGCCCCGGCGGTGACGGTCAATGCGCCCGGCAGATCGAAGCTACGGTGCTCGTGCCGCTTGCGATCGCGCGGGATGATGGCGAAAGCCGCGATGATGGCGATCCCGGCCAGCAGCACGTTGACGTAGAAGACCGACGGCCAGCCAAAGGCGCTGGTCAGAAACCCGCCGGCAAGCGAACCGAACGTCAGGCCGCTGGCGCCTGCGCCGCCCCAGACGGCGAGCGCCCGGTTGCGTTCCGGTCCTTCGGCGAACAGACGGTTGATCAGCGACAGCGTCGCCGGAAACAGGAATGCGGCGCCGATGCCTTGGACCGCGCGTGCCGCAATGATGATTTCCGGTGACCATGCCAGGCCGCCGACAAGCGAAGAAAGCGCGTAGAGCCAGAGTGCGAAGATGAAGACGCGGCGCTGGCCGATCAGGTCGGCGGCCCGGCCGCCGAACAGCAGGAAGCCGCCGGTAAAGACCGTGTAGGCGCTCACCACCCATTGCAGGGTCTGACCGGAAAATCCGAGGCCGGCGCCGATCTCCGGCAGCGCCACGAAGACGATGTTGAGGTCGAGCGAGATGATGAGCTGCGCGAAGGCGAGCAGCGCCAGCGTTACGCCGCGCTTCACACCGGTCGTCCCTTGCGCTGCGATTGCGCCGAGCGGCGCGCGTTGATCCAGTGAACTCATGTCGGTCTCCTTGTCGACTATTATTTAATGATCGACAAAGAATCGGGATTTGCAATCCGAAGTCAAGAGGATTATTTGTTGATCGACAAAAATTGGAGGTCGCAATGGCGGGAAGGCCAAGGGAGTTCGACCGCGACCAGGCGCTGGAGAAAGCCCGGGACGCTTTCTGGAGACGTGGCTACGAGGGCACCTCGATGGCCGATCTCGTTTCGGCGCTTGGCCTCGCATCGGCGCGCATCTATGCCGCCTTCGGCTCGAAGGAGGATCTGTTTCGCGAAGCGGTGGCACTTTACGAGGCCAATGAGGGCGGCTTTGCCACGCGCGCGCTGCAGGAAGAACCAAACGTCCGGCGCGTCATCGAGCGCATGCTTCGCGACGCCGTCGAAATCTATACGCGGCCGGGGCAGCCGCAGGGCTGCATGGTGGTGACGGCCGCCACCAATTGCGCCGTCGAAAACGACGCCGTGCAGCAATGGCTGGCGGAGCACCGGCTGGCGCGTACCGCATCGATCGTCGAGCGGTTGAAGCAAGCGGTGCGCGATGGCGAATTGAAGCCGGGTACCGACGCCGAGACGTTGGGTGATTATTACGCCACGCTGATGCACGGCCTTTCGGTGCAGGCACGCGACGGCGTGCCGAAAAAGCGGCTGCACGATCTTGTCACCGTCGCCATGCAGGCGCTCGACGCAAGCCTTTCGCAAACGTCCTGAGTTCCAGGCCGTGACGCCGGTTTCCCATTGTCGGATTGTCGCAATGCGGTCGTACGACCTCTTTCGGCATGGTTTATTAGTTGCTTGACCCGATTGTGAATTCGGGCCGGGTTGAAGCGTGACCCCAAAAAGGCCATGCTTTACCTGTAAAGATCGAGTCTACGGCGATCCCGCTGACGCGGAGATGGCGTTTGGCTGAAAGGGATATGATGCGGCAAGGATATGCGCGCTGGCTGACGGGGCTGGCAATCGCGACGGGCATGGCGATCTCGGCTTTGCCGGCGCATGCCAGACAGACCGCCGAGCCGGTCAGGATCACATCCTTCTCGGGAGCCTATCTCGCGGCGCGGATTGCCGAAGGCGACAACGACCTCGACAGCGCCATTTCCTATTACAAGCAGGCGCTTGCGTTCGATCCGAACGATACGGGACTGCAGCAAAGCCTGATGCTGTCGCTGATCGCGCAGGGGCGCTTCGACGAGTCCCTGGTCTATGCCGACAAGCTCAAGGCGATTCCCGACGTCGAGCGCTTCTCGCGCCTGGCGCTGGCCATCGATACCTTCCACAAGAAGGATTTCTCCAAGGCCGAATACTGGCTCAAGCTTTCGCTCGAATCCGATCTCGACCGGCTGATCTCCGGCGTCATGACCGGCTGGGCCAAGCAAGGTGAGGGCGACGCCGGCGAGGCCATGGCTTCCATCGACAAGCTGCAGGGCCCCGACTGGTTCAGCCCGTTCAAGTCGTTCCACCGTGCCTTGATTGCCGACGCCTCAGGCCTGCCCGACAGGGCGGATGCGCTCTACACCGCCACCCTGCAAGACACGGCCGCTGGCGGTGCGGCCCCCGAAACGTGGATGCGCAACGCGCAGGCCTACGCCTCTTTCCTCGCCCGCAGAGGCGACAAGGCCAAGGCGCTGTCGGTGCTCGACAAGGCCGAGGCGTTTGCGCCCGGCAAGGTCGAGATTGCATCGCTTCGCGACAAGATCAACAAGGGCGAAAAGATCGAACCATTCGTTGCCGGTCCCTCGGACGGCGCCTCGGAGATCCTGCTCGATCTCGCCACCGCGCTCAACCGCGGCGGCGGCGAGCCGTTCGTGCGGCTCTATCTGCGATATGCCCTGGCGCTGCGGCCCGGCAACGACGCGGCGCTCGTTCAGCTTGCCGCCGTCGCCGAGCAGTTGAAAGACGGCGAGGGCGCCATCGCGCTCTATCGCCGCATTCCCGCCGGCTCGCCGCTGAAGGAGCTTTCGGACCTGCAGCTTGGCCTCAACCTTGCCGATCTCGACCGCAATGACGAGGCGATCGCTCACCTCAAGGCCATCGTCGATGCGCATCCAGACGACATGCGCGCCTATCTGGCGCTCGGCGGCGTCTATTCCGCGAAGGAGGACTTCCGCTCCGCCGCCAATCTTTACGACAAGGCAGTCGAGGTGCTGAAGACGCCGACCGCCGCCAACTGGAACATCTTCTACCAGCGTGGCATCGCCTATGAGCGACTGAAGGAATGGCCGAAGGCCGAGCCGAATTTCCGCAAGGCGCTGGAGCTCTACCCCGACCAGCCGCAGGTCCTGAACTATCTCGGCTATTCCTGGGTCGACAAGAACATGAACCTCAAGGAAGGCCTCGCGATGATCCAGAAGGCCGTCGACCTGAGGCCGAGCGACGGCTACATCGTCGACTCGCTGGGCTGGGCCTATTACCGCCTTGGCCAGTTCGAGGACGCGGTGCGCGAAATGGAACGCGCCGTTTCGTTGAAGCCGGAGGATCCGGTGCTCAACGATCACCTCGGCGACGCCTACTGGCGCGTCGGCCGCAAGCTGGAAGCCACCTTCCAGTGGAACCAGGCCCGCGACCTGAAGCCGGACCCGGATGTGCTTGCCGCCTTGCAGCAAAAGCTGATGAAGGGCCTGCCGCCGATCGAATCCAACACGGCGCAGGAAACCCCCAAGGTGAAGCCCGAGCCGGCGCCCGCCCCGAAGGGGTGACCCCATCGCCTTGACGGTCGCCGAGCGGCACTCTACGAGGTGCCGCATCCCGCCGGAGGCCGCCGTGACCGTTGATATTCCTGCCGACATGCATCCCAGCCGCTCGTTCCAGGGGCTGATCCTGACCTTGCATAATTATTGGGCGGACTATGGCTGCGTCGTCCTCCAGCCTTACGACATGGAAGTCGGCGCCGGCACATTCCACCCGGCCACGACATTGCGCGCGCTCGGCCCAAAACGCTGGAACGCCGCCTATGTCCAGCCCTCGCGCCGCCCTAAGGACGGCCGCTATGGCGAGAACCCGAACCGGCTGCAGCACTATTACCAATACCAGGTGATCCTGAAGCCCAATCCGCCCAATCTGCAGGAGCTTTACCTCGGCTCGCTGGCCGCGATCGGCATCGATTCGCTGCTGCACGACATCCGCTTCGTCGAGGACGACTGGGAAAGCCCGACGCTGGGCGCCTGGGGGCTGGGCTGGGAGTGCTGGTGCGACGGCATGGAGGTGTCGCAGTTCACCTATTTCCAGCAGGTCTGCGGCATCGAATGCGCACCGGTAGCGGGCGAGCTCACTTACGGGCTGGAGCGGCTGGCCATGTATGTGCAGGGCGTCGACAATGTCTACGACCTCAATTTCAACGGCCGCGAAGGCGCCGATAAGGTGACCTATGGCGACGTCTTCCTGCAGGCCGAGCAGGAATATTCGCGCCACAATTTCGAATTCGCCAACACCGCGATGCTACTGCGCCATTTCGAAGACGCCGAAGCCGAGTGCAAGGCGCTGCTACAAGCCGGCGCCCCTGTCTCCCCCCTTGAGGGGGAGATGCCCGCGAAGCGGGCAGAGGGGGTCATCTCAGAAGGCACCTCAAGTCAAGCGTCGAGCACTGTGCGGGCGACCCCACCCGGCCCTTCGGGCCACCCTCCCCTCAAGGGGGAGGGTTGTCACCGCATGGTATTCCCAGCCTACGACCAGTGCATCAAGGCCAGCCACGTCTTCAACCTGCTCGACGCACGCGGCGTCATTTCGGTCACCGAGCGCCAGAGTTACATCTTGCGGGTGCGCAATCTGGCCAAGGCCTGCGGCGAGGCGTTTCTGCTGACCCAGGCGGGCGGAATGGCGGCTTAAAGCGCGTCGCGTTCGACCGGCCTCATGCGACGCGCTTTAAGTTCTTGTTTTGATGCATGTCGTTATCGCAAAACCGCTGCACACTTTTGCGCGACATGCACATTAGCTCCAGGCGATTTCGACAGGAGCGCTGATTGGCAACGTACCTTGGCCGCTTGCACCGGCTATTGTCCGCAGCGCTTGCCTGACGCCGGGCATCGAGAACGTGCCATGCACCTGTGCTGTAAAACAGGCGCTGAGCGCGAGGATCTGCAGGAATGTCGATGCCGTTTTCATTCGTTTAGCCAATAGTTCTCTGCCTGAGCGTCGGTCGCTTCAGCGCTGCGTTCGGTTGATGGAAATCTTTGACCCAAGGACGGGCGGACCGCTTCGTGTCCGACAGGCGGATGAATTTTTTCGGAAATCGCCGTTGGATGCCGCGATCGTGCAGGCCCGACTTTGCTGGGAAGGGTGACAGCGGCCGGCCGAGTTGCTATGCCCCGCCCGGACCATTTGCCGCGTGAGCACACTCAATGCCCGACCTGCTTTTAGAACTCCGTTCGGAAGAGATTCCTGCTCGTATGCAGAGAAAAGCTGCCGGCGACCTGAAGAAGCTGCTGACCGACGGTCTGGTCGAAGCCGGGCTGACTTATGAGGCGGCGCGCGAATATTGGACGCCGCGCCGGCTGGCGCTCGACATCCGCGGTCTGACCGCCCGCTCGAAGGACATAAACGAGGAGATCAAGGGCCCCTCGACCAAGGCGCCCGAGCAGGCGGTGCAAGGTTTTCTGCGCAAGGCCGGCCTTGCCTCGATTGCCGACGCGCATGTTCATTCCGATCCGAAGAAGGGCGACTTCTATGTCGCCCATATTGCCAGGCCGGGCCGGCCGGCCGAGCAGATCATCGCCGAGCTGGTGCCGGGCATCATCCGCAACTTTCCCTGGCCGAAATCGATGCGCTGGGGGCCGGCTTCGGCCAAGCCCGGCTCGTTGCGCTGGGTGCGGCCGCTGCAATCGATCCTGTGCACCTTCGGCCCCGAAACCGAGGAGCCGGTGGTGGTCGATTTCGAGATCGACGGCATCCGCTCGGGCAATGTCACCTACGGCCACCGTTTTCATGCGCCGGGCGCCATCACGGTGCGCCGCTTCGACGATTATGTCGCCAAGCTTGAGGCGGCCAAGGTCGTGCTCGATGCCGACCGACGCAAGGAGATCATTCTTGCCGATGCCAGGAACCTCGCCTTCGCCAGCGGGCTCGACCTCGTCGAGGACGACGGGCTGCTGGAGGAAGTGTCGGGCCTGGTCGAATGGCCGGTCGTGCTGATGGGCGAATTCGAGCAGGACTTTCTGACCATTCCGGCCGAGGTGATCCGGCTCACCATCCGCGCCAACCAGAAGTGTTTCGTCACGACGCGCCAAATCTCCCCCCTCGAGGGGGAGATGTCGCCGCAGCCGACAGAGGGGGTCGCCTCGCGTGGATCGGCGGCATCCCCTGTCCGCGATAGGGAGTCGCGTCAGGTTGTGCCGACCCCCTCTGGCCTACCGGCCATCTCCCCCTCAAGGGGGGAGATCAGCCAGTCGCCGCTCTCCAACCGCTTTATCCTGACCGCCAACATCGAGGCCAAGGACGGCGGCAAGGAGATCGCCCACGGCAACGGCAAGGTGGTGCGCGCGCGCCTGTCCGACGCGCTCTATTTCTGGAAGACCGACCAGGGCGACCTGCCGGATCTCGACCAGTTGCAGGCATCGGCGCAAAAGTTCGGACTTGATCTCAAAAAGCCGCTCGACCAGCGCATGGCCCGCCTCGACCACCTCAATGTAACGTTTCATGCCAAGCTCGGCACGCAAGGCGAGCGGGTGGAGCGGATTGCCAGGTTGGCCGAAGAACTGGCACCAATCGTGGCGCAGTCGATCTCCCCCCTCGAGGGGGAGATGGCCGGCAGGCCAGAGGGGGTCGCCTCGCGTGAAGCGCCGGCGTCCTCTGTCCAAAATAGGAAGCCGCATCAGGACGTGCCGACCCCCTCTGTCGCCTTCGGCGACATCTCCCCCTCGAGGGGGGAGATTACCGCGCTCGCACGTCGTGCTGCCGTCCTCGCCAAGGCCGACCTCACCACCGAGGTGGTCGGCGAGTTCCCGGAACTGCAAGGCGCCATGGGCCGCAAATACGCGCTGCTGCAAGGCGAGCATCCTTCGGTCGCCGCCGCGATCGAGGAGCACTACAAGCCGCAGGGCCCGTCCGACCGCGTGCCGACCGATCCGGTATCGGTCGCCGTGGCGCTCTCAGACAAGCTCGATACGCTGGTCGGCTTCTGGGCGATTGATGAAAAGCCGACCGGATCGAAGGACCCCTACGCGCTGAGAAGGGCGGCGCTGGGGGTGATCCGGATCTTGGTCGAGAATGAGGTGAGGATAAGCCTTTTGGCGTCGTGGCACGACAACTGGCTTGCAATTGCTAAGCACCTATACGGCAATAAGATTGGCCATGAGTTTGAGGCTTTGAGATCGACCGGATCGTTCCTTGAGCCACGAACACTTCGTCGGACCTTGAACGAGTACATCGCAACAAAGAGATCTGAGATTGCGGACGCCGCGCCCGCGTTGGGCGAATCTTTGACGAACAAAGAAGATAACCTCCTCGCCTTCTTCCACGATCGCCTAAAGGTCTATCTCCGCGACCAGGGCGCGCGGCATGATCTGATCGACGCGGTGTTGGCGGCAGGTTCGCGCCCAATCTCCCCCCTAGAGGGGGAGATGTCGGCGAAGCCGACAGAGGAGGGCGCTGTCCCGCCAGCCTCTCATTCTGTCGCGCCCCCCTCCGCCCTGCCGGGCATCTCCCCCTCTAGGGGGGAGATTGGCCTATCGCAAAACGACGATCTCCTGCAGATCGTCCGCCGTGTCGAGGCCCTTGGCTCCTTCCTCGACACCGAGGACGGCAAAAACCTGCTTGCCGGCACCAAGCGCGCGGCCAACATTGTGGCTGCCGAAGAGAAGAAGGGGACGGCAATCGCAAGCCGCGTTGAGCCGGCTCTGTTCCGGGAGAACGCCGAGAAAACCTTGTTTGCGGCGGTCAATCAGGCCGAGAGGCAAGCCGGCGAAGCAATTCAAAACGAAGACTTTTCCGCCGCCATGCTGGCGCTTAGCGTGTTGCGCGAGCCAGTTGATTCATTCTTTGAGAAAGTCCTGGTAAACGATGAGGACCAGGCGGTGCGCGCCAATCGCCTGGCATTGCTCGCCCGCATCCGCGCGGCGACGGACCGGGTCGCCGATTTCTCGAAAATAGCCGGCTGACATCCGCGAAAAAATCATCGCTTGTGCTTCAGGCCCTATTTGGGCTGGTCGGGAGCTCCTGGCGGCGCAGGCTGCGGCGCGGCCGGCTCAGGGGTTTTGCTGGCGACCTTTGGATCGGCCTTGCTGTTCGCGGCGGGCGCGGTAGCGGTGGCCGGCGCGGCTTTGGGCGCGGGCGTTGCAAAGGCATCGCCGACGATACCGCCGCGAATGATCATCGGGCTTCCGTCGAAGCCATGACTCGGCTGGCTCGGGATTGCCGCGACCTTTTCATCGGTGACGTTTTCATTGACGTCAGGCAACTTCTCGCCGAGCGCGACGATCGACGGTGTTTTCGCCCGTTCGAGCGCGCTGGCACTTACCACCGACGGCGTTGCCGTCGTCTGCCCGACAAAAACGAGCGATGAAGCCTGCGCCGTGCCGGCCATAACCGCCAGGCCAAGCGCACCAACGATACGCATCGAAAGCATGATAGTTCCCCTTGTCCAAGAAGACGGCACCCTAGCCGAGGGCAATTGATGCCGGCTTGCGAGGAAACATAGCATTTTAGCGATTTGCGATTCGCCGACGCCTGGGCTTGCCCGCCCGGCGTCGCCGTATTAGGCACCCGCATCCGTGAGGTGGCGACAGTGGCTGAAATTCGTGCCGTGGGCGAGGCGATGGAAAGGGCGTTGGCGCTGCTCGAGAGCGGCGATGTCGTCGCCATCCCGACCGAAACCGTCTATGGGCTGGCCGGCGACGCGACCAACGGCGTTGCCGTGGCTCGTATCTTCGAAGCCAAGGGCCGACCTCGCTTCAACCCGCTGATCGCCCATATTGCCGATCCGGCGATGGCCGAGCGCATCGCGCTGTTCGATCCGCTGTCGGAAAGATTGGCGCAGGCATTCTGGCCGGGGCCGCTGACGCTCGTCCTGCCGCAACGGCCCGGCAACGGCATTCATCCGCTGGTCACCGCAGGGCTGGACACCATCGCGCTGCGCATGCCGAAAGGCTTTGGCGGCGAGCTGATCGCCAGGTTCGGTCGCGCGCTGGCGGCGCCCAGCGCCAATTCCTCGGGCAGGATCAGCGCCACGACGGCGGAAGCCGTGGCCGCCGACCTCGGCCCCAGGATCAAGCTGGTGGTCGATGGCGGCGCGACGACGGTCGGGCTGGAATCGACCATCCTCAAGGTCGAAGCTGGAAAGCTGCGGCTGTTGCGGCCGGGCGGTATTGCCGCCGAAGAGATCGAAGCAGTCGCCGGGGTGAAGTTGCTGCGCGGCGCTTCGGCCGTCGAGGCGCCCGGCATGCTCGCCTCGCACTATGCACCAGGTGCGGCGGTACGGCTCAATGCTGCGGAGGTCGCACCGGGCGAAGCCTTGCTGGCCTTCGGCCGCAGCCGTGCCGAAGGCTGGCACGATGCAGCCGCACTGCGCAATCTGTCGGAGACCGGCGACCTGCGCGAGGCAGCAAGCAATCTCTTCGCTCATCTGCAGGATCTCGATCGCAGCGGCGCCAAAACCATCGCTGTCGAGCCGATCCCGTTCGACGGCTTGGGCGAGGCGATCAACGACAGGCTTTGGCGCGCCGCCGCCCCGCGTGACAAGATCGCCCCTCGTGACAAGATGGATTGGGCACCATAGTTTCCACACATGAATGACATTTCCCCAGGTCTCGACCCCGCCGTCGTCGCGCGCTTTGCGACAATCGTCGGCGACAAATATGCGCTGCGCGACCAGCAGGACATCGCGCCTTACCTCGCCGAGCGGCGCGGACTTTGGCACGGCAGGACGGCGCTGGTGCTGAGGCCGGGGACCGTCGAGGAGGTCAGCCGCATCATGCGACTGGCGACCGAAACCGGCACGCCCATCGTGCCGCAAAGCGGCAACACCGGGCTAGTCGGTGCCCAGGTGCCCGATGCTTCCGGTCGCGAGATCGTGCTATCGCTGTCGCGGCTGAACCGCATCCGCGAAATCGATACGCTGTCCAACACGGTGACGGTCGAAACCGGCGTCATCCTGCAGACGCTGCAGGAAGCGGCCGATGCCGCCGACCGGCTGTTTCCGCTGTCGCTTGCCGCGCAAGGCTCCTGCCAGATCGGCGGCAATCTCTCCTCCAACGCCGGCGGCACCGGCGTGCTTGCCTACGGCAATGCGCGCGAGCTGTGCCTCGGCGTCGAAGTGGTGCTGCCGACCGGCGAAGTGTTCGACGATCTGCGCAAGCTGAAAAAGGACAATACCGGTTACGATTTGAAGAACCTGTTCGTCGGCGCGGAAGGCACGCTCGGCATCATCACCGCCGCCGTGCTCAAGCTTTTCCCCAAGCCGAAGGGGCGCGAGGTGGCGTTTGCCGGCCTGTCATCGCCGGAGGCGGCACTGTCGCTGTTCAGCCTGGCGATGGATCGTGCCGGGGCAGCGCTCACCGCCTTCGAGCTGATCGGCCAGAGGCCCTACGACTCTACGCTTGCCCACGCGCAAGGCGTGGTGCGGCCGCTGGCCGGCGATTGGCCGTGGTATGTGCTGATGCAGATCTCGTCGGGCCGTTCGGCCGACGATGCCAGGGCCCTGATCGAGGAGGTGCTGGAGGCAGGCCTCGAGCAAGGGATCGTCGGCGATGCGGTGATCGCGGCAAGCATGGCCCAGGGCGACGCGTTCTGGAATTTCCGCGAGGTGCTGCCCGAGGCGCAGAAACCGGAAGGTGCCTCGATCAAGCACGACATCTCGGTGCCGGTAGCATTAATCCCGCCATTCATCGAAAGCGCCGCCGGCGCCGTGCAGTCGGTCAGTCCCGGCGCACGCGTCGTCTGCTTCGGCCACATGGGCGACGGCAACCTGCACTACAATATCTCCCGGCCGGTCGACGGCGATGACGAGGCGTTTCTCGGCCTTTACCACGTCATGAACAAGGCCGTGCACGACGTCGTGCGCTCGTTTCATGGCTCCATCTCGGCCGAGCACGGCATCGGCCAGTTGAAGCGGGACGAATTGATCGCGACGGCGCCGCCGATGGCAATCGAGCTGATGCGCAGGGTGAAGGCCGCGTTCGACCCGGCCGGCATCATGAATCCCGGTAAGGTTATCTGATCCTTTCGCCGGCCTGCGCCGGTTCGCAATCCGATAACCATCCGCCCCGGATCAGCAAAATTTAACCGACTTTCTTAAGCGCGAGGATAAGAAGCTCGCGCTAATGTTTCTCCACAACGAGGCTGGGAAAACCGGCCCGGAGAACCGGAAACACCGGCTCTCAGGAGAAACAGGAAAGGCACAATATGAACACTGGACTGAAGCCAGTCTGGGCCGGGCGCAATATGCGCCTTGATCCATTCCGCCTGCCGCAGGTGGTGAGCTACGCCACGCGCGACGACTATGGCGACGTTACCTTCACCATCGACCAGCGCGGCGCGTTTATCCGCCGCACGCTGGAGATGAGCGGCGTGCCGGCGATCATCGCTCTGCCCGCCAACGCGTTTCGCGGCGTCGCCGCCCGCGCCATGGAGGATCCGGATGGCAATGTCACAGTGACACTCGAGCTTCTGCACAACGACCCGATGCTGTCGGTGCCGCTGCTGGTCGCCGACGATCTCGATGACGTCGCCGCCGACTGGCGCGCCTGGGCCGACGCCTACCGCCTGCCCATGCTGCTGATCGAGGCCGACGGCATTGCCCGCACGCTGGAAGAATCGCTCGGCGCCGCCATCAAGGCGCTGCCGGCGCAGGACCGCCGCAAGGGTCGCGTCTCGACCATGCGCCGCCCGCGCTTCCTCGCCCGCCGCCGCGCCGGCGATCTCGGCCTCAGGCTGGTCATCGGCGGCGAGGAGCTTATTTCGCGGGAGTAGCTAAACCAGCGGCTTCAGCGTCACCCAGGCCGCGCCGCCGATCAGGCCGAGGAAGATCAGCCAGCCGACCTGGTTGTTCGATCTGAACAGCCTTAGGCACTGGTCCGGATTGTCGATGTCGAGCACGGCGATCTGCCGGGTCATATGCGCGCCGGCGGCGATCAGCCCGGCGAGCGCCGGCACCGGTGCCTGCGCCGAGGCAAAGGCAATGGCGAAGCAGACCAGCGCTCCGCCATAAAGCCCGGCCAGCCAGGCTCTGGTGTTATCGCCGAACAGGCGCGCCGTCGAGCGCACGCCGACGATGGCGTCGTCTTCCTTGTCCTGATGCGCATAGATCGTGTCGTAGCCGATCACCCACAGGATCGAGCCGATGTAGAGCATGATTGCCGGCCCATCGAGATCGCCGAACTCGACCGCCCATCCCATCAGCGCTCCCCAGGAAAAGGCAAGGCCGAGAACCAGTTGCGGCCAATTGGTATATCGCTTCATGAACGGATAGATGGCGACGATGGCCAGCGAGCCGATGCCCAGCGACATGGCAAAGCTGTTGAACTGCAAAAGCACGGCGAGGCCGACCAGTGCCTGCAGGGCAACAAACATCCAGGCCTGTCGGCGCGTGACCTTGCCGGCCGGCAGCGGCCGCGAGCGCGTGCGTTCCACCTGGTTGTCTATGTCCTCGTCGACCAAATCATTGTAGGTGCAGCCGGCGCCACGCATGGCGAACGCACCGAGAAAAAACAGCAGCAGGTACCACGGCGACGGCAGCAGCGAGAGCAGCGGATCCGTCGGACGCGGATAGGCGCTCGCGGCAAGTGCAGCCGACCACCAGCATGGCCACAGCAGCAATTGCCAGCCGATCGGCCGGTCCCACCGGGCAAGCTGCGCATAGGGCCACAACCCCCGCGGCAGCGCGCGATAAACCCAGTGGCCGCTCGGCGCATCGGCGACGCGGCCTTGGGCCGCTTTCGACTGGACGGTTTCCATTTTGCTGAAGTGGCAGCAGAGGCGAATGCCGTCAAGCGTCAAGCAGCCCCCGCAGGCTCGCCACGCGCAATCGGCGCTTCGGCAGCCAAATGTCTTGACCCGTCGGGCGCGGCGCAATAGCGCAGTCCTGGTCTTGGAATGACGAGGAATCTGGGCATGCGTGTTTTACTGATCGGCTCCGGCGGACGAGAACATGCGCTGGCATGGAAGATGGCGGCGTCACCGCTGCTGACCAAACTCTATGCGGTGCCCGGCAATCCGGGGATCGGCCGCGAAGCCGAGCTGGTGAGGCTCGATATTGCGGATCACACGGCGGTGGCCCGGTTTTGCCGCGAGAATGAAATAGACCTCGTCGTGGTCGGGCCGGAAGGGCCGCTGGTCGCCGGCATTGCCGACGACCTGCGCGCCGAGGGCATCCGCGTCTTCGGCCCGTCAAAGGCGGCGGCACGGCTGGAAGGATCAAAGGGTTTCACCAAAGACCTCTGCGCCAAATACGGCGTCCCGACCGCCGCCTATGGCCGCTTCGGCGATCTGGCTTCGGCCAGGGCGTATGTCGAGAAGACGGGTGCGCCGATCGTCATCAAGGCCGACGGCCTAGCTGCCGGCAAGGGCGTCACCGTCGCCATGACGCTTGACGAGGCGCGGACCGCGCTCGACGCCTGTTTTGATGGCTCTTTCGGCCAAGCCGGCGCGGAAGTGGTGGTCGAGGAGTTTCTCGTCGGTGAAGAAGCAAGTTTCTTCTGCCTGTGCGACGGCACCACCGCGCTGCCCTTTGGCACGGCGCAGGACCATAAGCGCCTCAGTGACGGCGACACCGGCCCGAACACCGGCGGCATGGGCGCCTATTCGCCGGCGCCGGTGATGACGCCGGAGATGATCGACCGAACCATGCGCGAGATCGTCGAGCCGACCATGCGCGGCATGGCTGAAACAGGCGCTCCGTTTTCCGGCGTGCTGTTCGCCGGGCTGATGATTACTGACAAGGGGCCGAAGCTGATCGAATACAACACCCGCTTCGGCGACCCGGAATGCCAGGTGCTGATGATGCGGCTGAAGGACGATCTGCTCGTCCTGCTCAACGCCGCCGCTGACGGCCAACTGGCGCACACCTCGGTGCGCTGGCGCGACGACGCGGCGCTCACCGTGGTGATGGCGGCCAGGGGTTATCCCGGAGCGCCGGAAAAGGGCTCGGTCATCCGCGGCGTCGAGGCGGCGGCGGGCGAGGGCGTCGAGATATTTCATGCCGGCACCGCCATAAACGGCGGTGCACTCGTCGCCAATGGCGGTCGCGTGCTCAACATCACGGCGACCGGCCGCACCGTCGGCGAGGCGCAGAAGAGGGCTTACGCCGCGCTCGACAGGATCGACTGGCCGCAAGGCTTTTGCCGCCGTGACATTGGCTGGCTGGCACTGGCGCGCGAGCAGTCGAACTGACGCTTCAGGCGGCCTCCGGCTTCAGTGCAGGCCGCGGTCAAATTCGGTCGAGACGGTGCTGACCGCACCGGCGGTGGGGGCAATTGCGGACACCGAGGCCGCACGCTTTTCGTTTCGCATCCAGGCGACATATTCGGCAATCCCGCGGGGAAGGCTCGGCGTCGTCTTCGCAGCCGGCATTTGAAAGCCGCTGCTGAAGCTGGCCAAGCGCGCCCTGAGTACCGCGACCAGTTGCTCGAGGCTCGGGGGTGCTGCCACGGTGGCGTAGGTCATGGCAGTGCCGGCGAGCCCCGCCTCGCGTGAGAGCGGCACCGGTATCAAGGCGAGATAATCCGGCTGCACGTCGATCAGGCCGCCGAACGGCCACTGCGCGCGCAATTCCGTCGCGTTCATCGGCGCGACGCTGACGTCGATATCGTTAGGTGTGCCCGCGACCCGGTAGGGACAGCGGAACCGGCCGCAATTTGCTCGCGCCGAAAACTGCCAGAGCGCATACCCCTGCCAGTTGCCCATCGGAAAATGCAGGCCGATGTCTGGCTTGTAGCGCGCATACCACAGCGGCAGCCGGGACAGGAGCGGGTATTTATACTTGTTGTCGGCGATATGCCGGGCTGTCGTGCCGTTGGTGTAGAGCACCGGAAAGCGGCCAACCCGACGATGCACATGGCGCACGAATTCCTCGGCATCCTCGAGCGACATCCATTGGGTGGGATCATCGTCCTCGATATCGAGGGCAAGCAGGTCATCCGGCCCGGGTTTCACGAAATTGATGAAATTATTGGCCTGTCCCACGGGGTTGCCGGGGCGGGCGAGATGATAGGCACCCCATTTCAGGCCCAGTGCCTTGGCCACCACCTTGCGCGTCTGGAACAGTTCCTGTGCCATCGCATGGCGTTTCCAGAGCGTCTTGCACAGCCGCAGCTCGG
This sequence comes from Mesorhizobium sp. M0410, assembly GCF_040321435.1. Taxonomy (NCBI): domain Bacteria; kingdom Pseudomonadati; phylum Pseudomonadota; class Alphaproteobacteria; order Hyphomicrobiales; family Phyllobacteriaceae; genus Mesorhizobium; species Mesorhizobium sp. M0410. The sequence continues at coordinate 303,760 of NZ_JAMYRN010000002.1, read as the reverse complement.
TCTCGTCGCCGAAACAGAAATAGGGTGGCGGCATTCCGTCCGATGCCTTGTTGATGAAGCCGACAAGACGCTTGTCGTCGGCTAGCCGGGTCCAGTCGATGGAATTGTATTCGTAGGCGTCGACGACCAGTGCCCGGTCCGCATCCTTCCACGGTTCGGAGAAATCCGAGGCCTTTGCCGGCTTCAGCGCCAGGGTCATCGCGGCCGCGACAAGGAGAAGCGCTGAGCGGACAAGGGGGCGCGCCGGCGTCTTCAAACAGCAGATCCTTGCTGGCCAAAGCCATATCCTGAACGGCCATGGTTAAGGAAATGCTCTCGATCGCGGCCCGGGGACGCCACGGCTCGGACAGCTTCTCCGTCGATGGTTTTGATGGTCGTCAATGTCGAGAGCGGGTTTGAAACGGGTCGGGCGCCGGCACTTGCGACAGCGTTCCCGCCGTCTCGCGCTTACGGTGACGGGCGAGCGAGCATTGCGGCGAGCACAATATGCCGCGATCAGACCAATAGCCTGCTCCGTTCTCCATCTTACCTTCGTGATAGCAAAAACCGGTCGCCCGGTAGGGCAGGCCGCATTCGATGCAGCGATAGGCGTCAGGTCTGGCGAGCACGGGCGGTCCGATCCGGTATTCCTGATTCCGCCGGTCGAACTTATCCCGGCTTTTGGCGAATTTAGCCTGCGTCGCAGCAATTGGCAAAATCCGCGTGACAAAGTTTGACGTTTACGTAAAAAGAAGATCGCCAGGGAAGCCGAAAGCAGATGATTTTGCCTCGGCACGGGTCTTAAGTAGACCTTCCGGACTGAGGGCGGCCGGACGGAGGAGGAGCGAGCGCCATGTATCGGGCACCGGTCGAGGAAATCGCCTTCACCCTGAAGCATGTCGCCGGCTTGAAGCCGGCGCTCGATGCCGGCACCTTTGGCGAACTCGGTGAGGACCTCGTTGACGCCATTCTGGCCGAGGCCGGCCGCTTCGCCAGCGAGGAGGTGGCGCCGCTCTACACGATCGGCGACCAGCACGGCGCGGTGCTCAACGGCGCTGCCGTCACTACCCCGCCGGGCTGGAAAGAACTTTATCGCCGCTGGATCGGCGGTGGCTGGAATGCGCTGTCGGCGCCGGAAGCGTATGGCGGCCAGGCGCTGCCGGCCATGCTCGGCGTCGCCGCGCTTGAAATGTGGAACTCCGCCTCGATGGCGTTCGGCATCGCCCCGACGCTGACCATGGGCGCGGTCGAAGCACTCGACAAGCATGGCTCGCAGGCGCTCAAGGCCAAATATCTGGAAAAACTGGTCTCCGGCGAATGGATGGGCACCATGAACCTGACCGAGCCACAGGCAGGCTCGGACCTGAATGCCTTGCGAACCCGCGCCGAACCGGTCGGCGACGGCAGCTACCGCATCTTCGGGCAAAAGATATTCATCACCTATGGCGAGCACGATTTCACCGACAACATCATCCATCTGGTGCTGGCGCGGCTGCCGGACGCACCGCCCGGTACGCGCGGCCTGTCTTTGTTCCTGGTACCGAAATTCCTCGTCGGCGACGATGGCGCGCTGGGCGCACGAAACGACGTCTTCTGCTCCGGGCTGGAGCACAAACTGGGCATCCACGCTTCGCCGACCTGCACGATGATCTATGGCGATGGCTTCGAAGGCGCTGCGCCCGGCGCGATCGGTTGGCTGGTCGGCGAGGAGAACAAGGGCCTCGCCTGCATGTTCACCATGATGAACAACGCGCGCCTTGCCGTCGGCATGCAGGGCGTGGCGGTCGCCGAGGCGGCGATGCAAAAGGCGCTCGCCTATGCAAACGACCGCCGGCAAGGCAAGGCGGCGAGCTATCGCGGTGCCGGCATGGCGCCGATCGTGCATCACCCCGACATCCAGCGCAGTCTTCTGACCATGAAGGCGCTGACCCAGATTGCCCGCGCCATCTGCTATTCCTGCGCCCACGCCATCGATCTCGCGTCGCGGAGCGAGGATGCAAAGCACTGGCAGGAGCGCGCCAATCTCTTGACGCCGCTGGCCAAGGCGTTTTCCACCGATGTTGGCGTCGAGGTCGCCTCGCTTGGGCTGCAGGTGCATGGCGGCATGGGATTCATCGAGGAGACAGGGGCAGCGGCGCTTTATCGCGACGCGCGCATTGCACCCATTTACGAAGGCACCAATGGCATCCAGGCGATCGATCTGGTGACGCGCAAGCTGCCGCTCGGCGGCGGTCAGCATGTGCATGGCTACATCGCCGAGCTCAAGGCCGTCGCCGATGCGGTGCGAGCGTCGAACCTTGAGGGCTTTGGCCGCACCGCCGATCGCCTCGACCAGGCGCTTGATGACCTGTCACAGGCGAGCCGTTCCCTGCAAGACCTGCAGGCCGAAGGCCGTCCGGACCAGGCGTTGGCCGGCGCCACACCTTATCTCAGGCTGATCTCGCTTGCCGCCGGCGGCGCCTATCTGGCGCGCGGCGCGCTTGCCGACCAAAGCCGCATCGCGCTGTGTCGGTTCTTCGCCGAGAACCTGCTTGGCGAAGCGGGCGCGCTCAAGGAGCGCGTCATCGGCGGCGCCGACAGCCTTGCCGTTGCCGGCAAAGCGCTGATTTCAGCCTGACGTTCGCACGCGCCGAAATTCACAAAGGCCCGAAATTCACAAAGGACCAATCCGTGACAGACCACATCCTCGTCGAACGCCAGGGTGCCATCCAGATCATCCGCATGAACCGTCCGGACAAGAAGAACGCCCTGACCCGCGCCATGTACGCGACGATGTCGGCGGCTCTTGCCGGCGGCGACGCCGATCCGGCAATCCGCGTCCATGTCTTTCTCGGCGTGCCCGGTGCCTTCTCGTCCGGTAACGATCTTGCCGATTTCATGGTCGTCGCCTCGGGCGGCGAAGGCGGTACCGAAGTCTGGGATTTCCTGATGGCGCTGGCCAAAGCGGAGAAGCCGATGGTTTCCGGCGTCGACGGCATTGCGGTCGGTATCGGCACCACGCTCAACCTGCATTGCGACCTGACCTTCGCCACGCCGCGCACAATGTTCCGGACGCCCTTCGTCGATCTCGGCCTTGTGCCGGAGGCAGGATCGAGCCTGCTCGCACCGCAGATCCTTGGCCGGCAAGGCGCCTTCGCGCTGCTTGGCCTCGGCGAGGGCTTTTCGGCCGAGCGCGCCAAGGCCGCCGGGCTGATCTACGAGGTGGTCGAGGAAGAGGCACTCGAAGCATCGGTATTGGCGGCGGCGGGCCAGATCTCGGCCAAACCGCCGCAAGCGCTAAGGATCGCGCGCGACCTGATGCGCGGCTCGCGCGACGACCTTGTCGAGCGCATCGGCAAGGAAAGCCAGCATTTCCGCGAGCGGCTCAAATCCGAGGAGGCCCGCGCAGCCTTGACGGCCTTCATGGCCAGGAAAAAGGCCTAGACCCTGGCCTTGTCTCGCATCGTGGACCCGCCGGCAGCGACCGGCGGGCGGTTTCGCCACGCTCTCTTTGTCACATCGCCATTTTCTTACATTCGGCCTGAGCCTTTGCCGAAGACGTGTCGATCATGAATGTCTTGCCTTTGGCGTCGGTCATCAACATCATGCAATGCTTGATCGGTTTCGCCATTTTCATCATTTCGGCGCTCATCTTCGCGTCGGGCATCATGGTGCCCATATGCCCATCGGGCATGATCGCCATGACCTCCCCACCCTTCATCATCGTCATTGTCCCCATCGTGTCTTCCGCAAAGGCCTGCGAAGCGAAAAGGCCGACGAGACCGGCCATCGTGACCAACCTGAGTGAATGCATTGCGTCCTCCTGAATTTGCGCCAGCGGCGCGTTGAGCCCTTTCCTGGTTCGTTGCGGCAAGCTGGAACGTTTCACGCACACGAGATCGTGATCGTGGGATTGGAAACGCCAGGTCTCTATAGCCCGGCATGGGTCGCGCAGGAGCCTGATCTCCTGTGTCTCGATGCGACTTACATGGCCTGCGGCTAGCGCTGCGCGGCGTGCATGACGGTGAGGATTTCGACAGTTTCGCCGTCGATGGGACAAGGGACGATATACGGCACATCGACCAAGACGAGTTCGCGTGTCCCCTTGATGCGCCCGATGCGCCCCATCGCCGGCTGTTCGGTGAGATGTTCCGCCGCCGTTACGATGCGCGCAATGATCCTCGCGGCCGCCTCGGGATTGTCTTTCTCAACATGCGTGCCGATTTCATCAAGCCGCCGCAACGCCCGCTTGGTCCAGCGGATTCGCTTATGGCTCATGCCTGGCGGGTGGATTTAACGTATTTTCTAACGACAGCCTCTACGTCGCTGGCACCCGCAAAATCGCCTTGCGAGGCTTCAGCCAATCCTGCCTCTATCTCGGCGAGTTGCCATTCCTCACGGGCTACAAAATCCTCAATGGCCTTCGCAGCCACGTAGGAGCGCGAGCGGTCGAGCTTCTCGGCAAGCCGGTCTAGCCGGTCTGCAGTTTCGTCACGAACGCGCACGGTAAAAGCCGTCATGGCCACATTCCTCTGGTTCACTATGATTATTAGTGAACCAAAGTGGTTCGTCAAGGATTGCCGCATCGTCCTCTACGGATAAAGCCTCACCTTGTCCCAGCCGCCCTCGGCGTTGCGCGAAAAGACGACACGGTCGTGCAGCCGGAACGGACGGTCGTGCCAGAACTCGATGGTCTGCGGCACGATGCGGAAGCCCGACCAGTGTTTTGGCCGCGGGATGTCGCCGATCGCGTGGCGCGCCGTGTATTCGGCGACCGCCTTTTCCAGCGCGAAGCGGCTTTCCAGCGGCCGCGACTGCTTGGACGCCCACGCGCCGATGCGGCTGCCGCGCGGGCGCGTCGCGTAATAGGCATCGGCTTCGGCGTCGGTGACGATCTCCACCGGGCCGCGCGCCCGCACCTGCCGGCGCAGCGATTTCCAGTGGAAGCACATCGCCGCTTTCATGCTGCCCAGGATCTCGCGGCCCTTGGCGCTCTCGAAATTCGTGTAGAAGACAAAGCCGCCCTCATCGAAGCCCTTGAGCAGCACCATGCGCACATTCGGCATACCCTCGGCGTCGACCGTCGCCAGCGCCACGCTGTTGGGGTCGTTGATCTCGCTCTTCGTCGCGTCGTCGAGCCACGCCGCAAAAAGCCGGAACGGCTCCGCTGCCTCGGTAAAGTCACCGCTTGTTAACCCGGTTTCGCTCATAGTTTTCCCAAATTTGTCGCCGGCTGGGGAGATTGCCGATTGTCGCGTATCGCGCAAGCTTTTGACAGTGGGCAATGGAGCGTTATCGCTTCGGCCAGTGCCAAAGCCATGATCGTGACAATCATCCTGCCGCTTGCCGCCTGTGGCGGGGGCGGCTTCAGCCTGGAGCAGACGGAGGTCGACCGCTCGATACTGACCTCGAGCACGCCGGTCTCGGTCACGCCGCTCGATCAGGACCGCGCCTCCGACCAGGCCACGATCCGCAACGCCGTGTCCTCCGCCGACGTTGAGCAACTGGCCGGGCAGGCCGTTCCGTGGGCAAATGCCGATACCGGCTCGCGCGGCTCCATCACCGAGCTCGCGGAATTCAGGGCTAACGGCGAGACATGCCGTCGCTTCACCGCTTCACGCGAGAGCTTCGACGGCGTCGCGCTGTTCAAAGGCGAAGTATGCCTGGCCGGCGGCAGCGCCTGGCGAATGCAGGATTTCAAGGCGCTCTGATTTTCCGCCGGAGACATAGTGGTAAGCCACTGGAATTTCTTCCTATGCAAGCGCATATAGGAGGCGATCATGGAACCACTCCTTCTCCAGGGCAGTAAGCATGCGCGACCCCTATGAGGTGCTGGGCGTTGCCAAGAACGCATCGGCCAAGGACATAAAATCGGCGTACCGAAAGCTCGCCAAGAAGTATCATCCGGACCAGAATCCGGATCCCAAGGCAAAGGAGCGTTTTGCCGCCGCCAACCAGGCTTACGAGATCGTCGGCGACGAGAAGAACCGGGCGGCTTTCGATCGCGGTGAGATCGACGCCGAAGGCAAACCGCGGTTCCAGGGTTTCGAGAGTGCGGCCGGCGGCGCCGATCCTTTCGCCGGTTTCCGCCGGCAGCAAGGGCCGGGCGGCGCGCATTTCGAATTCCGCACCGGCCGTCCCGGCGGTGATCCGTTCGACGGCAACAGCGACATCTTCAGCCAGATCTTCGGCGATGCTTTCAGCCAGCAGCGCGGAGCCGGCATGGGCGCCGGCCGCCGGATGCCGACCGCAGCCGACCTCAACGTCACGCTGGACGTGACCATCGAGGAGGCCGCAACCGCCGAGAAAGTGACGGCGATGTTCCCCGACGGCCGCAAGATGGCGGTCAAGTTGCCGGCCTATGTCGAGGACGGTCAGACCATCCGGTTGAAAGGCCAGGGTGAGCAAGGACCGGGGCAGCCGGGCGATGCACTGGTCAAGATCCGTTTCCGCCGGCATCCGCGCTACCGCGTCGAGGGCCGCGACCTGCATGTCGACCTGCCGGTGGAACTGGCCGATGCGGTGCATGGCGCCAAGGTGGCGGTCGAAACCCCGACCGGCAGGATTGCGGTCAACGTCCCCCCTTGGTCGAGCTCGGACAAGGTTCTGCGGCTGAAGGGCAGGGGCCTGCCGGAAAAGGCCGGCGGTCACGGCGATCTCTACGCGCATGTGCGGCTGATGCTGCCGGAAGGCGGCGACGCCGAGCTAGAGGCGCTGATGCGCCGGCGAAAGAGCTGACGGTCGAAAAGGCCGGCGCTTGATACCATGTGTGAAAAGCGGGCATGAGTGGTTTCATGCCGTCGGTTATCGACATGAAACGAGCAACCAGCGCCACTGGGCTGGCCGACCACAACTCGCGATCGGCCATGCGCGCACTAGACTAGCGTCTATCAGTCGCCAAGTCTTCCCCCGCGGTGCCCCATCATCATTCGGGACGCGTACATTGTGGGCGAGCTTTTGCCCGGTAGATTCGCGTCAAGAACAATCTGCTCGACGAAACCCTGATTCACTTCAATCTCCACGCATTTGTCGAGCTTATCAACGATCCAGACGGCGTATCCTTCACTCTCCTTGGATTTATAGTTGGAGTCGTCTTCAGGAATATCTGCCTCCGGATTTGCTGGAATTAACATTACCTTGGGCTTCGGGAGATCATAAGTATGACCCTCGTAGGCATATCCAAATATTATACCGCAACTAAGTATTTCTTTATCACCATTTGCTGGGTTTATATCAATCGCCCCAAGCATAAGCATAAACCTATTTACGATCGAATTAACAAACACATAACTGCTATTGTTAGGTGGGGTTTTACTAAGATATTTCTTAAACCGTAAAATTCTTTTGTCATCAGGATCGCCGTCATCAAGTATCTTTGCTATTATTATAGAATGATTCTTGTATTTTCCTGTTATTGGCTCCAGTGTCTTTTTCTTTTTGCTTGATATAGGAAGACCAAGACCAGGTATTCCATAGAGGCGCACTTGTGTGGCGTTAAATGCTCCATGGGGATCTTTCGTGGTGTAAGTCGGTCGATGAAAATCGTCGCTCATGTTGTTACCCTCCGTTGCAATCACCAATTCATAAAATTTCCCGCCACCTGAAATTCTCTTCGAAGCTTGCCGCTATGGCCGGGCGGATGCGGTCGGACACTTCGATGATGGTGGAGGCTGCGACTGCGAATGTGAGATGATCGGCATCGAGGCGTGTCCACGCGCGCGCAAGCCCAAGCGCGACATCGTCGCGCGCCTTGATTAGCTCGGTCTTAAAAAGGAACGGACGGGCCCGGAATGCATCGCCCGTGAAGTCGGAGATGTGCCGCATGTCGGCTTCGCCAACCTGCCTGATGTCGAAGCCAAGCAGGCGCTCGTCGGCCAAGCCCTGCCGCACCAGGCCGGCATGGTAGAGATCGACCAGAGTATCGAACACCGCTCCCGTGAATGGGCGAGACCGGTCATGAATCTCTTCGGTCACTTCCGTCATCTTGCGCGAGTTACTGGCAAGGCGGATCTGGCGGTCGCCCGTCAGTTCGGCGATGCGGTTGAGCTCGTTGAGGACAAGCAGGTTTGCCTGGCTGTGCCGTAACAATCGATCCATCCCGCTGTCGAAATGCAGGAACGAAAGCAGCGAAATAAGATCGGCGTTGGCTTCGTGGAACGGCCCGAAGTCGCCGTCCTGCAGGCCTTGCGTGGGCACTCCGAAGAGAGAAAAGAGTATGGCGTGACCCATTTCGTGCGCGATCACGTCGAAGTTGAGGGCGTACGGATGGCCGCGCCCGTCGGCTCCACGCTCGCGGCCAAGCTCCAGATATCCAAACCCCGATTGCGCATTCTCCCAGTCAAGCCAGGGAATGATCTCAAGCCGCTCGTATGTTTCGGCGAAGTACCAGACAATCGGCTTGCCCAGATAGCTTTCCCAGATGTCCAGCACCCGGCTCGCGGCCGCGAACGCATGCGCTGCCAGGAACTGGCGCGACTGAAGAGAGAGGTGGTCGAAATGACCATCAAGGCCGGGTCCGGCTGGTGGGAAATACGCGCCAACAAAGGGCGGCAGGTAAGGATACTCGTACGGCTGCTTGTCCAGCACGGGATCACGCACATATATGCGATGATCCTCCGGGCCCGGATGGATCAAACCAGGCGATGTTGAAATCCAGACCGCCTCGGGTTTCTCGTACCCAGAAACGTGAGGCGCTTGTGGGTATAGCAGGAAGCGCGTTCCAGCCGACATCCCCGCCCGACCGGCGACATCGAGCGCGTTCAACTGCGCGGCCCCTCTCATAGTCGGCAACACTAGCACGAAGCCTGCACTTCGTAAATTGCACCAGGTATCACCGGCAACTCTGTCGTCAGATTGCTAAGCCGGCGTCCTCCAAATCCTGGACAAACGCGACCGTCATTCTGAAATTCTTCAATTCCGCCGGCACCAATGCCTTTTCTCTCATAAGTTGCAGAGCCGACAGTGCGTCGCGTTTCTTTTGCTGAACGAAAGCTCCTGCGAGAATTTGCCGGCAGGCTTCGATATCATGGTCACCGGCTTCCGGTAATGTCTCGCGGACCATTCGCGACAGCGTACGTTCCCTAAAATTGAGGTTCCGGGCCGTATTCCCAAGCTTTCCTGACAAATCGGTGGAGATCAGGTTCCGCCTCCAAGCGGCGCGGACGGTTATTCGCAAATCAACCAAAGCGTGCGTTAGTGGCGAAAAATTCACCGCCTTCGGACCGTACAGCACTGCCACTGCGTCATCAGGCAGGAAAGCGAAGCGGCGATACCATCGATAGATAAGGCCAACGCCGTGCATGTACGGGTAAAGCTCGGCGGCTCGCAAGGCTCCCATGCTTCCCGCACCAATTACCGGGATGGCCTGGCTGATCGCCCACAGTATCTCCTTGTGCCTCACTGCCGGCTCAGCCTGGAAAGCGCCGTCTATGATGACAATTGCAGCCGGGTCATAACGCTGCACCGCGGCTATGATCGAGCCTTGTACCGCGGGCGCCAGGCAGATCACGTCGGCCACCTGCTGTGCCTCTGGATGCGATAGCGTGGGGCCGGTGAAAACGAGCCGAGGTCGCATCCGGTCACTCCACTAAAGGGTACAATTGCGGGATAACTATCCTGACGGCCGACAGTCGGTTCCAAGGGCTGGTGTTGAGGCGGATCAGATACACCGCGCTGATTCCGCTTTCCTCCAGTCGTGCGAGAAGGCTGCCACGCAAGGTCTGCCCGCTCGCCGCTCGATCGGCAGGCTGGCGGGCGAAACTCACGTCCTTGCGGCCGCCGGTGATCAGCTGGCGGTGCGCCTCGATAAGCTGCCAGTCGGGATATTTCGGATAAGACGCCCGGGTCATGTCGTCGCGCGCACCCGAGATCGCCGCAAGCCGCGCCTGCGCCGCCTCATGGATCGCTTGGACGGCAGCTGCCGCCGGATCGAATGCAGCGGCCGAGCCGTCGGCCGGCAGATGGAGCAATGCCGTCTCTCGAGGATTGCTCTCAATCAGATGGCACCAAATCACAGGCAGGCCAACAGGCGACGGCGCGAGCCAAAGGCCGACGATCATGTCTTTTCGTGCGAGTTCATCCAATAAAGCCAAGACCCTTGCGTCATCGATGGTCGCTGGATCGATTCGCTGGTGTTGCAGAAAACCATGCGTCTTGAGAGCGCGGGCGATCGCATCGCGTTCGACGCATTCCAATATGCCGTGTGTGATGGCGTCTGCTTCATCAAGCGCGGCCGCCAGTCCGGTTGTGGTTGGCGTGAAAATTCCGTCACAGGGGCTGGGCGGTACGAGATAGGCCGTGTGCACCAATTCCAGCGGAACGAAGTCGCGGCCGCCGCCCAGCAGGTTCTCCGCCTCCATCCAAGCGATTTTTCGGCCGCGCCAATCAGCAGGGGCGGGCTCTCGCAGCCACGTCTCAAATCGCCCGTAGGGTATGCCGAGTAAAGTGGCCGAAGCGTAAGCTGCATCAAGATATTCGATGCGCTCGGCGAAAAAGCTCTCAGCGGATTCCAAAATGGCCGATATGGCAGCGCGAGCCAGGCTGGCACCCTTTCCCTGCGCGACCGCGTTTGAAAACGAGAACGGCCTCGTTGCCTGCACGACCGGGATGCCGACACGGTCCAGGCCGGTAATGTCCGCAATACGGGTGATGCCCAACGCTTGTCGCATCGACATCAGATACGTCAGCGCTTCGTCTGCCGGAGGACCAAGGCGCTCATATTGTTCCACTATCGGCTGGCCCGCAGTTCCGGCTCAGGGTTGACGATCAGCGGTTCGCCGGGCTCAACCGACTTCCTTGCCGCTTCGATACGGTCGTTGTAGCTCCGAAGCAGGACGGGCGAGAGATTTGACACGCTGAGCGTCTCGTAGGCCGCGATGAGGATGGGCACGGCATTTTGCTCGGCTGCAGTATTGAGGCTCTTCTCAAGGGCAGCTGCCACCTGGCCAGCTGCCGCGCCGTCAAGGACGAGAAGTTGTGCAATTCGCCGATGTAGTTCCGCCAGCCAATATCGACTGCCACCCGCCTCGGCCTGCGCCACCGCCGAATGAAGCAGGGCAAGCGCGCCACTGATCTCACCCGAGCGCGCGAGAAGTTCCGCCAGCATGCCGCAATAGACGGCCTCGTCCTCAGGTGTCTGCACTTGTCCATGCAGGCCGAGGGCCTCACGCATCTTGTCCTTGCCCCGCTCGAGGTGGCCAGCGTTGCCATCGCACCAGCCCTCGAAGATTTGTGCCGAGACGACTAGCGAAGGCAGGTGATGAAGCGCGGTCAGCTGCCGCAGATCCTCAATCACGTCACGCAACGAAGCGAAGTCGCGGCGATAGCAACTCAGCATCGCGCCGTTGATACAGGCATGCGCGATGCTGCTGACATGGCCAGTCTGCTGAGCCCAGCGGCGGGCCTCCGACATGGAGCGGAGAGCGCTCGTTGCACGTCCCGAGAACCACAGCGACAGTGCACGATGCGCCAAGCCGCACACGCGCGCGTCGTGCCCCCCAAAACGCGTGGCATTCGCGTGCCCCTGGCCCACGTCATAGTGCGGCAATCCAGCATCAACCGCGGCTATGCATCCACCATGGTCTCCGCGATTGAAATCGACTGCCCACAAGCAGTGCCTAGCCTGAAGCTGAATCTCGGGGTCGTTAACCTCCTTTAGATCACTGACGACGGCCTGCGCCCGCTCGCCATCAACGACCGAACCCGTGAACCACCAACCCCAATAGATCGGGAACCACTTGGCGCGCTCCGCTATCGGCCGACGCCGTGCGATATTTACGCCTTCGTCGTAGAGCCTGCGGGCGTGCTCGGAATTTGGCCCTTCGACAGCGGTCAATATCGGCCCGAGCGCCACCATCGCCGAGAGCCGCAGCGCATCCCGTTTGTCATGATCAGAAACCTGCCCGCAAAGCGCAATGGCATGCTCGAGCAGCTGCCTTGCCTCAGCCATAGCCGAGCGGGACGAGCTTTCCATGCCGGCATTGACGAACTCGCCGATCGCTTCGTCAAGCAGGCCACCTCGCTCAGCATGATCGGCAAGAGCTGCCGTTGTTAGCCAGCCAACGAGGCTGCGGTTGCCACTAGCCACCGCATAAAGACGCTGATGCAGGGTCCGGCGCCGTTTCCGTAGTGTTCCACTATAGATCGTTTCTTGGATAAGCGCATGCCGAAACGCGTACACTGTTGCTGCTGCATGCCTGGCGCGTACGAAGCCAGCCTCGGCCAGGGCATTGAGCGCCGCAGAGATTGTGCCCGGGTCAAATTCCGGCAAGAGCGCCGACAGCAAGTCCAGGCTGAATCTGTTGCCGGCGACGGCGGCCGCGCGCGCCACCTCGCGGGCGCGGCCGAGAGGCTCGAGCCGGGCGTCCAACACTGTTTCCAACACCGCCGCGCGGCCGAGCGAAACACCCTGTGGCAGGTGCTCAGTACCGCTAGCGGCATTCTCCGCCATCCATTGGCAAACCTCCTCGATGAACAGGGGTACACCGCCGGTGACGCGCTCGACCAACTCTATCAGCTCAGGCGCGGGCGCTCGCTTGCCCTGAGGCCACATCGTCGCGATTGCCCGCAAGGTGTCGGCATGCTCAAGGGGAGCGAGCAGGACATGCTTGCTTTTTTCATCCAGCCAGTCGCCAGATCCCGGCCTCGTCGTTGCGATCAAGAGCACGGGGCAACTAGGAACCAGTTTTGCAAGTTCACCCAGCAGTTGCTTCGACGTAAGGTCGATCCAGTGAATATCCTCAGCGATCAAGATCACTGGGCCACTGGCGCACGTTGCTTGTAACGCATGGCGCGCAGCCCAACCGGCTTTCTCTCGGATCACTTCCGGATCCATCTCATGGAAACCGGACCTCGCGCCTTCCACGCCGAGCAGAAAAGAAAAGATGTCGACGACTTCGGCGTCGTGAATGTCATGTGCTGCGAACACCTCTGCTACAAGCGCAGGGGTGAGTGCACGCTCGCCGTCGTCGAAATTGCCCAGCATCGCCTGCCGCAGTGGATACAGCGTCGAACGCGAGTCGCCTGGCATACATTGGAAGAGGAGCAACCTGTTGCGTTGGAAGCGCGTTCGCCGGCGCACCTCGTGTAGGATGCGCGACTTGCCAATGCCGGCCTCGCCCTCGATCACTACGACTTGGCCACGTCCCGAAACGGCCTCATTCCAACATTCGTGGATCAGCTCGGCCTCATCCGTACGGTCGACCAAGGGGCTGGTGAGGCGTCCGAACGCGGAGAAACGGTCTACCCCCCGCTTGTGACTCAGCGCCTGCCAGACCTGCTCGGGTTGCGCGAAGCCTTTGATGACGTGAGAACCGTAGAAGCTAAATACGTGTGAGCGCCGTGCCAGATTACGCGTCTCGTTGCACACGACGACGGTATCCGGCCGGGCAATTGCCTGCAGCCTGGTTGCCAGCGCAAATGCAGGGCCGGTTACCGTGTCCTGCGCTACAGCGGTGTCGCCCTTCAGGATTAGCGTCATCGAGGTCGCCACGCCTACCCTTACATGCAGGTCGCTCCTCCCTTTCTCCGCGGCAAGGAGCTTGCACGCCCTGACGATCCCAAGCCCGGCGCTGATCGTCAGCGACGCCGCATCCTTCGCACCCAGATCGACTGGGAACACAGCGACGCCGCCGTCGCCGACCTCGACCGTCACGGTTCCGGAGCACGATACAATCGCTTCCTTGGCGGCCATTTGAAACGCCAAGATAAGTTCCTCAAAATCTTCGATGCCGAGCAGGCCCAGCAGCTCGGTGGAGCCTACGAGATCGTAGCAAAGAGCGGTTAGTATGCGCCGTTCGTGACGGGTCTCGACACCGTCATCCATCAACCCTTTGCCGATCGGAAGGCGCGAGCCAGTCCCCGCCTTCGGAACATCAACTCGGCTCTTATGCGACATGTCACCCTCGCTGACAGGGCATACTATCAAAAGTATGACAGAGCACAAATTACTGAGCGGCGATCGCCGGAAGGTGCGACGGCTGCTCAGGACCTCTCGCCTGTGGGTTGGCGGACTCAACGTCAAATTTTTTGTCCAAAGGCAGACATTCGACGGCCTAAGCCCAGACGTCCGCTCCCGGCGCACCGCAAAGCGGTCGTCCACGGCCCAAAGTATGGAAGTCGGCTCGGGGTCATGACCGTGGCTTCGGCCGCCGGCCAACGAAACTTCTGCCAAAGGGTCATCTTCCGCCGTGACACCGATACTGGCGTCGGATTTTTCCACTGGCCCGCCACTCCAAGGTCAAAGCGCTACAGCGTCCTTTGCGCGCCCAAAAGGACTCGCGGCTCTGTAGACCAGCGGCTTTGTCCCCCGAACTGTCCGCTTTGAACGCTTGAAGGGGCACTGTGGCTGTGCGATAGGCACTCCACAAAGCAGAGAACCTTGCGGAGAGCGCTGACATGGCGGGTGAACGGGGCCTTATGGCCGGCAAGCGCGGCCTTATCCTTGGCATCGCCAACAATCGCTCGATCGCTTACGGCATCGCCAGGGCCTGTGTCGATCACGGCGCCGAGATCGCGCTGACTTATCAGGGCGAGGCGTTCAAGAAACGTGTCGAGCCGCTCGCGGCGGAACTGGGCGCGCATGTCGCCGGCCACTGCGATGTGACCGACCCGGCCAGCCTCGATGCGGTGTTCGCCGATATCGCCAGCCATTGGGGCAAGCTCGATTTCCTCGTCCACGCTATCGCCTTTTCCGACAAGGACGAGCTGACCGGCCGCTATGTCGAGACGACGCGCGATAATTTCCTGCGCACCATGGATATTTCGGTCTATTCCTTCACGACCATTGCCAAACGTGCCGAGGCGCTGATGACCGACGGCGGCTCGCTGCTGACGCTGACCTATTACGGCGCGGAAAAGGTGATGCCGCACTACAACGTCATGGGTGTCGCCAAGGCGGCACTCGAAGCCAGCGTGCGCTATCTGGCCGTCGATCTCGGCGCCAAGAAGATCCGTGTCAACGCGATCTCCGCCGGCCCGATCAAGACGCTTGCCGCATCCGGCATCGGCGATTTCCGCTATATCCTGAAATGGAACGAATACAATTCGCCGTTGAAGCAGACGGTCACGCAGGAGGAGGTTGGCGATTCCGGCGTCTATTTCGTGTCCGACCTTTCGCGTGGCGTCACCGGCGAGATCCATCATGTCGATTCCGGCTATCATGTTGTCGGCATGAAGGCGGTCGACGCGCCGGATATTTCGACGGTCAAGGACTGACGCCACCGCCTGACCTCCTCCGGAAGACCTGATGTACCCGCTCGTCTATATCGTGCGCCACGGCCAGACGGCGTGGAACGCCGAGGCCCGGCTGCAGGGGCAGGCCGATACCGACCTCGACGAGCTTGGCCGCGAGCAGGCTAGCCGCAACGGGCGCAGGCTGGCCGAACTCATCGACAAGCCCGAAGATTTCGACTTTGTCGCCAGCCCGATGCGGCGCACGCGCGAGACGATGGAGCGCCTGCGCGCGGCGATGAAGCTCGATCCGCACGCCTATCGTACCGAGCCGCTGCTCGTGGAATTGAGCTTTGGCGACTGGCAGGGTTTCACCTTTGCCGAACTCGAGGCGAACAATCCTGGTTCGACCAGGCGCCGCCGGCTCGATAAATGGAATTTCCAGCCGCCCGGCGAAGGCGCCGAAAGCTATCAGATGCTGCTCGAACGGGTGAAGCCGTGGTTCGACGCGCTCGATCGCCAGACGGTCTGCGTGACCCATGGTGGCGTCATGCGCGTAATGTTCCGCTTGGTACTGGGGATGTCCGAACAAGATGCGGTCAGCATGGACGTGCCGCAGGACCGCGTGCTCAGACTGGACGGCCGGCGCCTGGAGTGGCTTTGAGACCGATGACGCAGCGTATGTTGAGATCAGGTCGGGCCGGCATCAGCTGAATGTCGACGCGTCCTACTCGGTCGATCCGGTGTCCGGCAGTTCCATATCGGTGACGACATTCTCGCCATTCGTCACGTCATAGGCGAGGACGATGTCCATGCCTGGCTTCAGCGCATCGAGGTCGGTTTCGGCGTTCAGCTTGTAGGACTTGCCGTCGTCCAGCGTCAGCGTCAGCGCATCCTTGTCGACCTTCTTGATCAGGCCTTCGGTCTGGCCGGCGAAGGCGGCGGTGGAAATCAACAGCGTGGCGGCAACAGCGCCAATCAGGATACGCATCATCGTCCTCTTTAATCATTGCCGGTACAGCGGCTCGGTCCAACGGAACGGAACTGAGCAGAAACCAATCGAATGTGTCAAAACTAAATCCGCCGGATCACAGTTTGACCACTGTGGAAAACGCCAATAGAAGGCAGGCGACAGCGCCGCGCGTCCTCCTGGACGCGCAAAGGACGCTGTAGCACTTTTGATTTTGTGCATGATCCTTTCCGAAAATCGCTCCGATTTTCGGGGTTATGCGCTAGGCCGGCTCCGACGCCGGCAGGGCTGGTTCCATGTCGCACAACACGTTCGGCCATCTTTTCCGCGTCACCACCTGGGGCGAAAGCCACGGGCCGGCGTTGGGCTGCGTCGTCGACGGCTGTCCGCCAGGCATCCGCTTCACTCGCGACGAGATCCAGGCCGAACTCGACAAGCGCCGCCCCGGCCAGTCACGTTTTGTGACGCAACGTCGCGAACCGGATGAGGTGAAGGTCCTGTCCGGCTTCGTCCTCGATGAGGACGGCGAGACGATGATCACGACCGGCACGCCGGTGTCGATGCTGATCGAGAATGTCGACCAGCGCTCGAAGGATTATGGCGACATCGCCCGCCAGTTCCGGCCGGGCCATGCCGATTACACGTACGAGGTCAAATACGGTCTGCGCGACTACCGCGGCGGCGGCCGCTCCTCGGCGCGTGAGACGGCGGCGCGGGTGGCGGCCGGAGCGCTTGCCCGGAAGGTCGTGCCCGGCATGGTGGTGCGCGGCGCGCTGGTGTCCATGGGCGATAAATCGATCGATCGCGCCAATTGGAACTGGAATTTCGTCGGCGACGCCGAAAACCCGTTCTTCACACCTGATCCGGCGTCCGTCGCCGTCTTCACCAAATATCTGGACGGCATCCGCAAGGCGGGCTCCTCGGTCGGTGCGGTCATCGAGATCGTCGCCGACGGCGTTCCGGCCGGGCTTGGCGCGCCGATCTATGCCAAGCTCGACCAGGACATCGCCGCCGGCCTGATGTCGATCAACGCCGTCAAGGGTGTCGAGATCGGCAACGGTTTCGAGGCCGCCCGCATCACCGGCGAGGAGAATGCCGATGAGATGCGCATGGGCAATGACGGCAAGCCGGTCTTCCTGTCCAACAATGCCGGCGGCATTCTCGGCGGCATCTCGACCGGCCAGGCGATCGTCGCGCGTTTCGCCGTCAAGCCGACCTCGTCGATCCTGACGCCGCGAAAGTCGATCGACAAGGACGGTAACGACGTCGAGATCATGACCAAGGGCCGGCACGATCCGTGCGTCGGCATCCGCGCTGTACCGATCGGCGAGGCGATGGTTGCCTGCGCCATTGCCGATCATTATCTGCGTCATCGGGGACAAACGGGAAGGCAGTAGGGAGTAGAGTAGGGGAGTAGGTTACGCAGCTCCCACGACAGCATTTTTTCCTTTTCTCTACTCCCGTACTGCCCTACTCCCCTATTCCCTGCGAGCGAAGCGAGCACTTATGCCTTACGACCAGAAGAAG
Source organism: Mesorhizobium sp. M0410 (assembly GCF_040321435.1). Taxonomy (NCBI): domain Bacteria; kingdom Pseudomonadati; phylum Pseudomonadota; class Alphaproteobacteria; order Hyphomicrobiales; family Phyllobacteriaceae; genus Mesorhizobium; species Mesorhizobium sp. M0410. The sequence goes on along the minus strand of NZ_JAMYRN010000002.1, from coordinate 286,137 downwards.
ATCGTCGAAGCCCTGCGCGCCTTCGAGCGCGGCGAGATCGTCGTCGTTATGGACGATGACGGCCGCGAGAACGAGGGCGACCTGATCGTAGCCGCCGTCCATTGCACGCCGGAAAAGATGGCGTTCATCGTTCGCAACACGTCGGGCATCGTCTGCACGCCGATGCCGCGCGAGGAAGCCAAGCGGCTCAACCTGTCGCCGATGGTCGCCGACAATGATTCGGCCCACACCACCGCCTTCACCGTCAGCGTCGATTTCAAGCACGGCACCACGACCGGCATTTCGGCGGACGACCGTACTCTGACTGTCCGCAACCTCGCCAACGGCAATGTCGGCGCCTCCGATTTCGTCCGGCCCGGTCACATCTTTCCGCTGATCGCACGCGAAGGCGGCGTGCTGATGCGTTCGGGCCATACCGAGGCCGCTGTCGACCTCTGCAAGCTCGCCGGCCTGCCGCCGGTCGGCGTGATTTCCGAGCTGGTCAACGATGACGGCACCGTCATGCGTGGCCCGCAGGTGCAGGCCTTCGCCGAAAAGCACGGGTTGAAGCAGATCTCGGTTGCCGACCTCATCGCCTACCGGCAGCGCAAGGAAACGCTGGTCGAGCGTGTCGCCTGTTCCGACATTGAGACGGCAGGCGGCAAGGCACAGGTCTTCACCTACACGCTGCCCTGGGATTCGATGCATCATGTAGCGATCGTCTTCGGCGACATCCGCGACGGCGAGGAGGTGCCGGTGCGCCTTCATTCCGAGGACGTGGTCAGCGACGTGTTCGGCACCAGCCACAGACTGGACGCCATCATGAAGACGATGGGCGAGCGTAAGCGCGGCGTCATCGTCTATCTGCGCGAAGGCTCAGTCGGCGTCGCCCATCAGGAGCGCAAGCGCCCGGCTGCCGGCGACCGCGAGGATCACGAAGAGGCTCGCCGCCGCGAAAACGAATGGCGCGAGATCGGCCTCGGCGCGCAAATCCTCAAGGATCTCGGAATTTCCTCGATAAATCTGATCGCCTCGCGCGAGCGCCATTATGTCGGCCTCGAAGGTTTTGGCATCCACATCGCCAAGACCGAGATTCTTTAGGCCATTCTCACGGTGCTGGTATGCGTCCGGCCCCGGCTCGGGGCCGGACGCACCGGAAACTATTCCGCAGCGACCGCGGCTGCGTCGCATGCCGCCATGTCGCAGTTCGGCGCGGCAAGGCTGCGCTGGCCGGCGAGCACGATGGCCAAAGCGATTGTGCCCGATGCCACCGATACCCAGAACCCGTTCTGCGCGCCGAAAGCGTCCACCACCCAGCCGGCGGCGAAGGAGCCGAGCGCCATGCCGATGCCGATGCCGGTCATCACCCAGGTCACGCCCTCGGTCAGCACCGCCTCCGGCACGCGCCGCTCGATCAGGCCGAATGCCGTGATGAAGGTCGGCGAGATTGCCACGCCGCTGACGAAGACGGCCAGTGCCAGCAGCGGCACGGTGTCGGCGACGAGCAGCGGCAGCGTGGTGAGCGCAATGATGGCGATTGCGATGGCAAGCTGAATCTGCAGCGGCACTTTCAGGTTCAGGGCGCCGATGACGATGCCGACGACGAACGATCCGAGCGCGTAGACGCCGATGACGAAGCTGGCGGCGCCCGGCTGGCCAAGCTCCTTGGTGATCGCCACGGTGCTCACCTCCGTGGTGGCGAAGGTCGCGCCGATGAAGATCAGGGCCAAGGTGATGATCTGGACCGGCCGCAGGCGGATTGCCGAGCCGCCCGAACCGTGTTCCACCGGTCGCGCTCGCGGTTCGGTCGAGCGCTGCAGGATGAAGGCCGTCGAACCGAAGGCCAGGAACAATGTGCTCGCGAGCACTCCCGCTTCCGGGAAAAGCGCGACACTCAGTCCGACCGACAGCGATGCGCCGGCGATGTAGACCAGTTCGTCCGCCGCCGACTCGAAGGCGAACGCCGTGTTCAACTCGGGGCGGTTGCGGAAGATTTCGGTCCAGCGTGCGCGCACCATTGCCGGGATGCTGGGCATGACGGCGGCGAGCAGCGCCGAGACGAATAGCGTCCATATCGGCCAATGCTGATTGGTCGCTGCAATCAGGATCGCGAAGGCGAGCGCGGAAATCATGGTGGTCGGCACCACAATCCGCGTCTGGCCGAGGCGGTCCACCAGTCGCGATACCTGCGGGGCGACGAAAGCGTTGGCCAGCGCATATGTCGCGGAAACGGCACCGGCCAGCCAGTATTGGCCATCGGTCTGCGACAGCATTGCGACGATCCCGATCGGAGCCATGGCCATCGGCAGCCGGGCAACGAACCCGGCGGCAGCAAAGCCCTTGGCGCCCGGCGCGCGAAAGATCTGGGAATAGGGATTTTGCATGGTCTGGCTCCTCGACAACGGCCGGTTCGGCGATTACATACGTAGCGTATGAGTTTAAATAGATCATACGTGGCGTATGTCAATTGGCATGCGAAGCGTATGTTAATAGGGCCAGTGCATGCACAAACCACGCAAGGAGATGATTGCCGAGACCCGCGCCAAACTGATTGCCGCGGCGCGCCAGGCCTTCGGCACGCTCGGCTATGCCGAAGCCTCGATGGATAACTTCACGGCATCGGCCGGGCTGACGCGCGGTGCGCTCTATCATCACTTCGGCGACAAGAAGGGCCTGCTCCAGGCGGTTATCGCCGAGATCGACGCCGAAATGGCAGCCCGGCTGAAGGTCGTTTCGGCCAAGCCGGACAATCTCTGGCAGGGCTTTGTCGACGAATGCACCGCCTATATCGAGATGGCGCTGGAGCCGGAGATCCAGCGTATCGTGCTTCGCGACGGGCCGGCGGTGCTCGGCGATCCATCGCAATGGCCAAGCCAGAGCACATGCATCCGCTCGATGACAGAGAGCCTGCAAAGACTGAGCGACGAGGGGACAATTCTCGCCGTCGATCCCGAAGCCGCGGCAAGGCTGGTCAGCGGCGCCTCGCTGCATGCGGCGCAGTGGATCGCAAATTCGAACGATCCCGAAGCGACGTCGAAGAAGGCAGTGAAGGCGTTCAAGGTTCTTCTGGAGGGGCTGCTCAATCGCACCGGCAGGCTGCATCAACCTGATCGACCGTCAGCGATGCAGCCCGAGGTTGACCGATCACCGGCCTGAGATCATCTTTTCGCCAATCCCAGGCGGCTCGCGGTGGGCTCGGCCGACGCCGGTTGCCTAAACCCTGTTGAACATCGCGTCACCAGCGCGCGAAAACATGGCCAAAGCGGTAAGGCGCGCCTATATCGGGGCATGGTCACGAGACTTTACACGCATCCGATTTTCCTCGAGCACATAACACCGCCCGGTCATCCGGAGCGGCCGGACCGTCTGCGCGCCATAGAGCGTGTGCTTGACGACGAGGCCTTCGCGGCGCTCGATCGCGTCCAGGCGCCTGAAGGCGACGAGGCAACCATTCTCTACGCGCATCCGCCCGAATTCGTCGAACGTGTCCGTGCAGCGATACCGGACACCGGCATCGCCCGTATCGACGCCGATACCACCGCCAGCCCGAAGAGCTGGCAGGCTGCCGTGACCGCGATCGGAGCTGCCAACGCCGCGGTCGATGACGTCTTCACCGGCCGTGCCGAGAACGTCTTCGTCGCCGCACGGCCGCCCGGCCATCATGCCGAAAAGACCACCTCCATGGGTTTTTGCCTGTTCAACACCGCGGCGATCGCGGCACGCTACGCGCAGAAGAACCATGGCGCCGGCCGTGTCGCCGTCGTCGACTGGGATGTGCATCACGGCAACGGCACGCAGGACATCTTCTGGGACGATCCGTCGGTGCTCTATTGCTCGACACACCAGATGCCGCTTTACCCGGGAACCGGCGCCGCGAGCGAAACCGGCGCCGGCAACATCGTCAACGCGCCGCTGGCGCCGCAGAGCGGCAGCGATGTTTTCCGTGACGCCTTTCTGTCACGCATCCTGCCGGCGCTCGACAATTTTGCGCCCGATCTCATCATCATCTCCGCCGGTTTCGACGCCCACCACCGCGATCCGCTGGCCGAGATCAACCTGACCGAGGATGATTTCGACTGGGCGACCGGCCAGTTGCTCGAACGAGCCGGGCGCCATAGTCGCAACCGGCTCGTCAGCGTTCTCGAGGGCGGCTACGATCTGCAGGGATTGGCATTTTCGGTCGCCGCCCATGTCGGGCGGCTGATGAAGGGATAGATGATGGCTGGTGAGACCAACGAGGACGTCAAGGCGATGAGCTTCGAGCAGGCGCTCGAGGCGCTGGAACGGATCGTCGACGATCTGGAGCGCGGCGACGTGCCGCTCGACCAGTCGATCCGCATTTACGAGCGCGGCGAGGCGCTGAAGGCGCATTGCGACCGGCTGCTGAAAGCGGCCGAGGACAAGGTCGAGAAAATCAGGCTGTCGCGTGACGGCAAGCCGGTGGGGACAGAGCCGCTGGATGCGGACTGAGGCGCGGCCTCGAACGACGATTGTGCTTACCGGCTTTGGACATCATCACGATTGAGGGTAAAACTCATCCCGTTTGAAACGGCTCCAGGACGAGAGGAGATTGCGAACGATGTGCAGAAACATCAAAACCCTGTTCAATTTCGATCCGCCGGCAACCAATGACGAGGTCCGCGATGCCGCACTTCAGTTTGTCCGCAAGCTGAGCGGAACGACACGGCCGTCGAAACAGAACCAGCATGCGTTCGACCATGCCGTCGAGGCCATTGCCGCCTCGGCGCGTGAATTGCTCGACAGCCTCGAGACGACGCAGCATCCGCGCAATCGCGAAGAGGTGGCGGCCAAGGCGAAGGCCAAATCTGCACTTCGCTTCGCCTGAGGGGACCGCGTGAGCTTCTTTCCCGGAAACGATCCGCAGATGGGCGATGCCTTCGCCAGCGATCAGATCGAACTGATGGTCATTCCGAATGCCAAGGACATCGGCGGATTTCAGGTTCGCCGCGCCTTGCCGACGGCCAGGCGCCGGCTGGTCGGACCCTTCATCTTCTTCGACCGCATGGGTCCAGCCGTTCTGCGGGCCGGCCAGGCGCTCGACGTGCGCCCGCATCCGCATATCGGCCTGTCGACGGTGACTTACCTGTTCGACGGCAAGATCAGGCACCGCGATTCGCTCGGCACCGAGATGGTGATCCAGCCCGGCGACGTGAATTTGATGACCGCCGGCCGCGGCATCGTCCATTCGGAGCGCACGCCGGAAGAACTGCGCGGCTTGCCGATGTCGGTTTCCGGCCTGCAGACATGGCTGGCGCTGCCGGACGGCAAGGAAGAGGTCGCGCCGGTCTTCGAAAACACCGCGGCCCTGCGCCTGCCCGAAATCGATGCAGAGGGTGTCAGCGGCCGTATCGTCATCGGTGCATTGTCCGGGCTGCGCTCCCCGGTCGCCACCGCTTCGGACACGCTCTATGCCGATCTCAGGTTGGCGCCGGGTGCCAGCGTGAAGATCCCGGCCGACGCCGAGGAGCGCGCCATCTATACGCTGGCAGGCGAGGTTTCGATATCCGGTGACCGCTTCCCGGCCGAGCGGCTGCTGGTTTTCCGGCCCGGCGATGAGATCGTTGTTTCATCGGAGGGCGGCGCCCATTTCATGCTGTTTGGCGGCGCTTCGCTCGGTTCGAAACGTTATATCTGGTGGAATTTCGTATCGTCCTCAAAGGAACGCATCGAGCAGGCGAAAGAAGAATGGAAGACGGGCCGCTTCGATATCGTTCCTGGAGACGAGCAAGAGTTCATCCCGCTGCCCGAAAGCTGATGCGCGTTACCGCCACATTTACATTCGCCGGCCAGCGGCATATTTCACGATGAACAGAAAATCTGACCAGGCTCGCAAACAGTGAACGCAAAGCCCGATACGCCGCTTCTCGACAAGGTCCGCGTCCCAGCCGATTTGCGCACGCTTGCCGAAGCCGACCTGCCGCAGCTGGCGTCAGAGCTTCGCGCCGAACTGATCGACGTCGTTTCCCACACCGGCGGCCATCTCGGCGCCGGCCTCGGCGTGGTCGAACTGACTGTCGCGCTGCACTACGTCTTCAACACGCCGGACGACCGGCTGATCTGGGACGTCGGCCACCAGGCCTATCCGCACAAGATCCTGACCGGCCGCCGCGACCGCATCCGCACGCTGCGGCAGGAGGGCGGCCTGTCCGGCTTCACGCGTCGCGTCGAGAGCGAATACGATCCGTTTGGCGCAGCCCACTCCTCAACCTCGATTTCAGCCGGCCTCGGCATGGCGATGGCGCGCGATCTGTCCGATGGCCGCAACAATGTCATTGCCGTCATCGGCGACGGCGCCATGTCGGCCGGCATGGCCTACGAGGCGATGAACAATGCCGGCGCACTCGATGCCCGGCTGATCGTCATCTTGAACGACAACGACATGTCGATCGCCCCGCCGACCGGTGCGATGAGCGCCTATCTGGCGCGGCTCGCCTCAGGCAAGACCTATCTTGGGTTGCGCGATTTCGGCAAGAAGCTGACGTCCTATCTTGGCGAGCGCGCCGATCGCGCCATCAAGCGCGCGGTCGAGCACGCGCGCGGTTACGTCACCGGCGGCACGCTGTTCGAGGAGATGGGTTTCTACCACATCGGTCCGATCGACGGTCACAACCTCGAGCACCTGATCCCGGTGCTGAAGAACGTCCGCGACAATGCCGACGGCCCGGTGCTGATCCATGTCGTGACCCAGAAGGGCAAGGGCTACGCCCCGGCCGAGGCCGCGGCCGACAAATATCATGGCGTCAACAAATTCGACGTCATCACCGGCGCCCAGGCCAAGGCGCACGCCAATGCGCCGAGCTATACGAAGGTGTTTGCCGAAAGTCTGATCCAGGAGGCCCGAGAGGACGACCGCATCGTCGCCATCACCGCCGCCATGCCGAACGGCACCGGGCTTGACCTGTTCGGCGAAGCGTTTCCGGCGAGGACCTTCGATGTCGGCATCGCCGAGCAGCATGCGGTTACCTTCGCCGCCGGCCTTGCCACGGAAGGCTTCAAGCCTTTCGCCGCGATCTACTCGACCTTTCTCCAGCGCGCCTACGACCAGGTCGTCCACGACGTGGCGATCCAGAAATTGCCGGTGCGCTTTCCGATCGACCGCGCCGGCTTCGTCGGCGCCGATGGTGCCACCCATTGCGGCGCCTTCGACACGACCTTCCTGGCGACGCTGCCCGGTTTCGTCGTCATGGCCGCGGCCGATGAGGCCGAGCTGCGCCACATGGTACGCACCGCTGCAAGCTTCGATGACGGCCCGATCGCCTTCCGCTACCCGCGCGGCAACGGCGTTGGCGTCGAGATGCCGCAACGAGGCTCGGTATTGGAGATCGGCAAGGGCCGGATCGTCAGGGAAGGCACCAAGGTTGCGCTGCTTTCCTTCGGCACCAGGCTGCAGGATTGCCTTGCCGCGGCCGAGGAGCTTGGCGCGGCCGGGCTTTCGACCACGGTCGCCGATGCCCGTTTTGCCAAGCCGCTCGACGAGGACCTGATCCGGCGGCTGGCCCGTTCGCACGAGATCCTGGTGACGGTGGAAGAGGGCGCGGTCGGCGGCTTCGCCAGCCATGTGCTGCAGTTCCTGGCCCATGAAGGGCTGCTGGAGAGCGGCTTGAAGGTGCGCCCGCTCGTGCTGCCCGACGCCTTCGTCGACCATGCCAAGCCGGAAAAGATGTATGCCGATGCCGGGCTGGACAGCGCCGGCATCGTGCGCACTGTGTTCGTGGCGTTGGGGCATACCGCGCAGGCCCAGCGCGCCTAGTTTTTAGACGCATGTCCCGCGACGCCGAAGCGATTCAACTTGGCTGCAAGATGCCGGTCTGAATCAAAATCTCAACTGCTTGAATCAAATTGCCGGCGAACAGTCGTAACGTGCTGTTTACGCTGCTGGTTTCCGGCCGCGCACGCAGGTGTCCGGCGACAGCAGCGACGGTCTGACGCCGGCCGTCGAACGGCGGGTTTCGCGGAAGATATTCTAAAGCATGATCCCGAAGAGACTCTAGAAACTAGAACCACATATCCCGCACGCAGCGACCATCTCTCGGCAAATCCTCGAATGTATCGAGACCATCGAAATGGTCGATCGGGAGATCGGCGACGGCCTCGGGCGGCGCAAGCCTCACATTGACGGCGATGCGGTAGCGCCCAGCCGCATCGGGACGCAAACCGCGCCAGGCCAGGACGCAAGCGCACGTTGGACAGAAGAGAATCTCAAGTGAAGGATGAGCCTTTCCGACGCGACTATAGGCGCTTACGGGCCCGGCAAGGCGGATGCGTTCGTCGATATAGTCGTAAGCCCAGAGCGTGCCGTAGCGGCGGCAAAGTGTGCAGTTGCAGGCAGTGACCGAACCGGGATCGCCCTCCAGGGTCCAGCGGGCGGCACCGCAGTGGCAGGTTCCCGTCAGCATTTCCTCCTCCGCGTTTCGACCACAAAACGGCATCTCGTTCTTAGCATTGCGTCGCGCCTGGCGCGAGGTTCGACTGGTAGCGGAGCGGCTTGATGCGTTCACCGCTTTTCCAGCCATGCCTTGTCTCATCGCCAATATCCTTGCCATCATCGTTGGCATTCGCCATGAAGGCCGATGACTTCCCTTCCGCCAGCCAGCATACGCCAGAGGCTCGACGAATTGCTCGTCCACCGCGGCCTGTTTGCCAGCCGCTCGCGTGCCCGCGATGCCGTGGCGCGCGGCACCGTGACGGTCGATGGCATCGTCGCCCGCAAGCCAAGCCAGGCCGTTCTGCCTGAGTGCAACATCGTCGTTGACGATCCGGCGCAAGGTTACGTGTCGCGCGCCGCACTGAAGCTGAAGGCTGGTCTCGACCATTTCGGCCTCGACCCCACCGGCAGCGAAGCCCTCGATGTCGGCGCCTCGACCGGCGGCTTCACGCAGGTGCTGCTCGAACGCGGCGCGGCGCATGTCACGGCGATCGATGTCGGGCACGGCCAGATGCACTCCGATGTTGCCGGCGATCCGCGCGTGACGGTAATTGAAGGCCTGAATGCGCGCGAACTGTCGGCAGCCGATCTCGGCGGCCGTGTGCCGGATTTCATCGTCTCGGACGTCAGCTTCATCTCGCTGAAACTGGCGCTGCCGCCGGCGCTTGCCTTGGCCGGGAACGGCGCAAAGGCTGTGTTTCTGGTCAAGCCGCAGTTCGAGGCCGGCCGCGAGGCGATCGGCAAGGGCGGCCTGTTGAAGGACCCCTATGATGCGGCGCGCATTGCCGGCCTGATGCAGGACTGGCTCGATGCCATTCCCGGCTGGCGCTCGCTGGGGCTGCATCTGTCGCCGATAGAAGGCGGCGACGGCAACCGCGAGTTCCTACTCGGCGGCATCAAGGACGTCGAGACCCAGAAGCGATGAGCACCCGTTTCACGATCGCAAGGTTGGGCTCGCAGGGCGACGGCATCGCCGAGACGGAAACCGGCGAGGTTTTCATTCCGTTCGCGCTGCCGGGAGAGGTCGTCACCGCCGCGCGGGAGAAAGATCGCGCCACCTTGATGTCGGTCCTTGAGGCTTCGCCGTTGCGGGTCGATCCGCCGTGCCGGCATTTCGGCGCATGCGGCGGCTGCGCCGTCCAGCATCTCGAGACTGAAGCCTACCACCGGTGGAAGCGCGAAAAGGTCGTGCATGCGCTGAAGAGCAAGGGCATCGCTTGCGATGTCGGCGCGCCGGTGCCGTGCGCGCCGCACACGCGCCGCCGCGTCGTCTTCACCGCCGGGCGGAGCGAGGCGGGAATGCAGTTCGGTTTCGTTCGCGCGCTGTCATCCGAGATCATTTCGATCGAGGAATGCCCCATCTCGCTGCCGCAGATCGTCGCTGCGCTCGACCGTTTGAGGATGCTTGCCGGACTGATCTGCGCCACGACCAAATCGTTCCACATGGCGGTGACGGTGACCGGTTCCGGCCTCGATGTCGCGGTTCACGATTCCGGCAAGCTCGGCGAGAACCAGCGCCGCGTCGCGTCCAACTTCGTCGTGGCCGAGGGGCTAGCCAGGCTGTCGATCGACGGCGAGATCATTATCGAACCAAAGAAACCGGTCGTCCTGTTTGATGGCGTCGCCGTCGCAGTGCCTCCGGGCGCTTTCCTGCAGGCAACCGAGGCTGCCGAACAGGCGATGGCCAACATTGTCGGCCAGCATTTCGCGCGCGCCAAAAAGGTCGCCGATCTCTTCGCCGGCTGCGGCAGCTTCGCGCTGCGCCTGGCCGCAAGATCGGAGGTTCACGCGGTGGAAGGCGATGCGGCAGCACTCGCGGCGCTCGACCGGGCATTCCGTTTCGCCAGCGGCCTGAAGCGGGTGACCGGCGAACGTCGCGACCTGTTCCGGAGGCCGCTCACATTCAAGGAGTTGAATGCCTTTGACGGCGTAGTCTTCGACCCGCCCCGCGCCGGCGCCGAGGACCAGTCGAAGCAGATCGCGCGCTCCGACGTGCCGCTGGTCGCCGCGGTGTCCTGCAATCCGGCAACGCTGGCGCGGGATCTTCGCATCCTCCTCGATGGCGGTTACGCCCTGAAGAGCGTAACCCCGATCGACCAGTTCCTGTGGTCGCCACATGTCGAGGCAGTGGCATTGCTGGAGAAGCCCAAGAGAAGGCGCTAGCAGCATTTATCGGGCGTGAAATGCGCACTAAAAAAGCGCATTTGAGCGTACGCCGGTCAAATATTCTAGGAAATTTATAATGAGCCAAAGCCTTTGATATTTCGGCATCGCGCTGCGGCGAGGAGCGGACGCCGTTTCTCTCGTCGAAGCGGATGGCTGAACTGCTCGGGAACTGGCGGGCCTGAGCGGCATCGCCCGCGACACGTTTGCCGCTAAGACCGGAGCGCGCAAGGTCGACGCCGCATTGAGCCCCATCATTCGTATTCTGGCGACGGCCGGCGAGATGACCGGCGATCAAGTGCGTGCAGCGATCTGGTTCAAACATCAGCCGATCCCGGCTGGGTGGGAAAGACCGCCTATGATCTGGTTCGCGAAGGCAAGACGGATAAGGTTCTCGCTTACCTGCAGGCCGCTCGTTCCGGTATCTATGCCTGAACGGTCGCCTTCATGCCAGGCTGGGTGGCCATAAACTGCTATGCTTCTTGCACGCCGTCATATCCAGCCGCCTGCGCTGCCGTGACGAACTTACGATCAAAAGTCGCGAAGCCAACGCAGTGAGCAGATTTGCCCAGATGCAGCGCATCAGCGAAATCCAATCCCCTTTCCGAGAGGTCGAGCGCGGACGACACGACCGTCCCGTCTTCCACCTCTACCGTAGGGAGCCCGCTAAACGCCCGTAGCGTGCGGGCGATTTCGAGCGGTGCCAAACCGTAGGCGCTGCGCAACACCCACTCGACCTCCAGCATTACCGTGACGGCGACAAAGACTGGCTGGCTATCGATCAACGCGCGGGCGCGGGAAGACTGAGTCGGGTGATCGTCCGTCAGGTAGCGGACGATCAGGTTGGTATCAATCGCGAGCATGGCGCCGCCGCGCTTCGGCGAGCACGCCCGCGTCCATTTCTTCCAACGTCTTCGGTCTGCCGCTATAGCGCAGCGATCCAAACACGTCCTCTGGCCGCGTCTCGGCGAAGACTGGCGCAGGCTTCAGTAGCACTCCCTCCGGGGTATCTTCGACCAGAAGGCGTGTGCCGGCGTCCCATTCTCTCCGTTTCCGGATCGAACTGGGCAGGATGACCTGTCCCTTGGTCGAGACGGTGGTCACGAGCTTTTCCGCGGCAGCCATGATGGCGCTCCTCTGGATGTAAGACGAACGTAAGATAAGTGAAGATCGCGCCCAATTCAAGGCTCGAATAGCTCAATGGGACGACAGGACGGACAGGGTGTTCGAAACAGCGATGCCGGACCGCCGGCCGCATCAAACCCTGGTGCCGCCGACCGTCATCTGGTTCATCCTGAGATGCGGCTGGCCGACGCCGACCGGCACGCCCTGTCCGGCCTTGCCGCACATGCCGATGCCGGTGTCGAGCGTCATGTCGTTACCGATCATCGCCACACGATGCATGGCATCCGGCCCGTTGCCGATCAGCATGGCGCCCTTGATCGGCTGCGTTACCTTGCCGTTCTCGATCATGTAGGCCTCGGTGCAACCGAACACGAACTTGCCCGAAGTGATGTCGACCTGGCCGCCGCCGAACGACACGGCATAGATGCCGTTCTTGACCGAGGCAATGATTTCCTCCGGCTCCATGTCGCCTGCGGTCATGTAGGTGTTGGTCATGCGCGGCATCGGCTCGTGTGCGTAACCTTGGCGCCGCCCGTTGCCGGTGGCTTTCATGCCCATCAGACGCGCGTTCTGGCGGTCCTGCATGTAACCGACCAGCTTGCCATCGTCGATCAACACGTTGTGGGCAGAAGGCGTGCCTTCATCGTCGACGGTCAGCGAACCACGCCGTTCGGGAATGGTGCCGTCGTCGACGACGGTGACGCCTTTCGCCGCCACCTGCTGGCCAAGCAGGCCGGCGAAGGCAGACGTCTTCTTGCGGTTGAAATCGCCTTCCAGCCCGTGGCCGACGGCCTCGTGCAGCATGACGCCCGGCCAGCCGCTCGACAGCACGATGTCGAAAGTGCCGGCAGGCGCGGGAACCGCTTCGAGATTGACCAGTGCTTGCCGCAGCGCCTCCTTGGCCGCATGCTTCCAGCTGTCCTCGATCAGGAACTCGCCAAAATCCTTGCGCCCGCCCATGCCGTAGGAGCCGCTCTCCTGGCGGTCACCGTCGCCGACCACCACCGACACGTTGATCCTGACCAGCGGGCGGATGTCGCGGACCATCTGGCCATCAGCGCGCACGATCTCGACATGCTGCCAAGAGGCGGCGAGCGACGCCGTCACCTGCCGGACGCGCGGGTCCTCCGATCGCAGCCAGGCATCGATTTCCTGAAGCAGCTTGGCCTTGGTCTCGAAGGAAGGCGAGGGGATAGGGTTTCCGTCACCGTAGAGATGGCGGTTGGTGCGGGCGGGAGCCGCAGCAAGCCTGCCGGAATAGCCGCTCTTCACCGTCGAAACCGCGTCGGCGGCGCGCAGCAGCGAGGCTTCGGAGAGATCACTGGAATGGGCGTAGCCGCTGGCCTCGCCGGCGACTGCGCGCAGGCCAAAACCCTGGTCGGTGTTGAAATTGGCGGTCTTCAGCTTGCCATTGTCGAACATCAGCGCTTCGCTTTCGCTGTATTCGAGAAACAGTTCACCGTCGTCGGCGCCGTTTATAGTCTCGGCGACGATCTGCTTGATGCGATCGTCGGAAATGTCGAATTGGCCGATCAGGCTGTTCATGGCGCTGGCCTCTTGAGAAGTGATTTACGGCATGTAGGCGCCTGGGCGCCGTTCGGCAACTTCACGGTGGAACACCACGACCTAAGTCAAGCGGCGTGCCATCATGATTTCGTCGATCTCCCTGCCTTCATGAAGAAAGCCGGCCGGTATGCAGCCTACTTCGTGAAAACCTTCTCGTTGATAGAATCGTATGGCCGCTGGATTTTCAGCACTTACAGCCAGCTCGACCTGCCTTATGCCCAATGCTCGGGCGTGATCGAGCAGCAGATTGAGCATCTTGACGGCGTATCCGCCGCCACGCTCGCTGCCGCGCAAATAGACCATGACGATCGTCGCGCGGTGCGCCATCTTGCTGGCCGGCTGGCGCATCAGGCCCATTATGCCGACAGGTTCCCCGCTCCGAAAGCTGACGACAACCAGGTTGTTCGTCAGGCGCCGCCGCCATTCCTCGTCGGGAAGTTGCTCCCATTCCGCTGCGCTGCTGGCGAAGGCTTCGGGCGCAGCGCGCAAAGCCTCCAGGCGAATTCGCCTGAATATCTCGAAGTCGTCCGCATCGAGCAGTTTCAGCGTCAACGTGCAGCCTCAAGGCAGGGCGGCAAAGCCGTCGGCGAAACCCTTGAGGTCGACGGGAATGCCGATGCCCTCCTCCGGCGTCTGGAAGACGATGAAGGTGGCGGACGTACCGGTCTTCAGCGTGTCGAGCAGCGGCTTTTCCAGGATGACCTCGGCGTAGCAGCCGTCCTGGAAACAGCGCACGAAATAGGCGCGGCCGATATCCTTGCCGTCGACATTGAGGCCGAGCCCGTTGGGCAACAGCACGCCGAGCGGCGCCAGCACGCGAAGGATTTCGGCCTTATTGTCGGCTGTACGCAGCACGACGACGGAAAGACCCATTTCCGGGCGGTCCTCGGCGACGACGTTCTGCATCATCACGCATTGTTCGGACGTAGCACCGGCCGGCGTATCGCAGATGATCGACCACGCCCCATGCGTCGACTTCACCGTGCCGCTTGGCTGCGCGGCATTGGCCAGGCCGGCGCCGGGCAAGGCTATTGCGGCGGCAACAAGGATGACCTTCGCCAAGGTTCTCGAAAGCCAAGGGTTCATGACGGCTCCATTGCGAATCACGGCACTTTAAGCCGCACTAAACCCAAGTAAAGGACGAGACCCCGGCGATCTGCCCCGACACAGGCGACAATGCGCTTTTCAGTGCCAATTTCGCCCTAATTGCGACGGTTCCGCGCGCCGCGCGGCTCATTCTACTCGGATGCCGCTCTGGTGATTCGCGGCGAGCCATCACCGCACGAAGCCAGCGCCGCGCTTGCGCGCAAAAATGCCGCACGGGTTCCGGCGCTCCTTTCTTGCGGAGGCAAATAGAGTATGGTTTGAACCAGCCTTGAATTGTCCGGGATTCCCGTCCCGGCATTGTTCGACATTCTTGCGGTCCGATCGCGAGGAACTGGGAGATAACGAGGGCGATGAGAAAATTCCTGGCAACCGCCAAAATCGTAGCTAGTGCCGCCGCCACGTTGTTTGCCGCTGCATCGGCTCGTGCAGCCCAGCCCCAGCCTTGGGAAACCAGTTTTCAGCCTGCGGCGACCGACATTATGAGGCAGATCGAGTGGTTCGGGAACTACTCGTTCGCGTTCATCATTGTGATCACCGCCTTGGTGCTTTTCCTGATCGCCTACTGCATTTTGCGGTTCCGGGCGAGCGTCAACCCGACCCCGTCGCGCACCAGCCACAACACGCTGATCGAGGTCATCTGGACTGTCGGTCCCGTCGTGATCCTGCTCTGTCTCGCCATTCCCTCGTTCCAGCTGCTGACCGCGCAGTACACGCCGCCGGAAGAAGCCAAGCTGACCGTCAAGGCGACCGGAAATCAGTGGAACTGGGACTACGAATACCAGGTCGACAATACGCTTTCCTTCAATTCCGCGATCCTTCAGGATGCCGACAGGGCTGCTGCCGGCAAGGAAGATCGCGCCGCGTATCCGCGCCTGCTCGCCGTCGACAATGAGATGGTGGTGCCGGTCAACACCATGACCCGGGTGCTGGTGACGGCGACCGACGTCATTCACGCGTTTGCCATGCCGTCCTTCGGCATCAAGACCGATGCGGTGCCGGGCCGCATCAACGAGGTGTGGTTCAAGGCCGACAAGGAAGGCCTCTATTATGGCCAGTGTTCCGAACTCTGCGGCAAGGACCACGCCTTCATGCCGATCGCTATTCGCGTCGTCTCCGATGCGCAATACAAGACCTGGCTGGCGGCAGCCAAGACCGACCTTCCCGGCGCCAACAAGGCGCTGATGGCCGAGGTCGATGGCACGAACAAGGTAGCGGCCGCCGGCAACTGATGCCGCGACCAGAAAAGATTCAGGGAACGGAGCCGATCATGGCAGACGCTGCAGTTCACGACGACCACGACCACAAGCCGTATCATGGCTGGGTCCGGTGGGTGTATTCGACCAACCACAAGGACATTGGCACGCTTTATCTGATCTTCGCGATCATGGCGGGCTGCATCGGTGGCGCCTTGTCGGTCGTCATGCGCATGGAATTGCAGGAGCCGGGCATCCAGATATTCACTGGCCTGGCGCAGATGGTCTACGGCATGAATGGTGACGCCGCTATCGACGGCGGCAAGAGCATGTACAATGCTTTCACCACGGCGCATGCGCTGATCATGATCTTCTTCATGGTGATGCCGGCGCTGATAGGCGGTTTTGCCAACTGGATGGTGCCGATCATGATCGGCGCGCCGGACATGGCCTTCCCGCGCATGAACAACGTCTCGTTCTGGCTGCTGCCGCCGGCTTTCATCCTGCTGATTATCTCCGCCTTCGTCCCGAGTGCGCCCGGCGCCTACGGCGTCGGCGGCGGCTGGACGCTTTATCCGCCGCTATCGACATCGGGCCAGCCCGGACCGGCCATGGACCTGGCGATCCTTTCAATCCACATCGCCGGCGCCTCCTCGATTCTTGGCGCCATCAACTTCATCACCACCATCTTCAACATGCGCGCGCCCGGCATGACCATGCACAAGATGCCGCTGTTCGCCTGGTCGGTGTTGATCACCGCCTTCCTGCTGCTTCTGTCGCTTCCAGTGTTGGCCGGCGGCATCACCATGCTGTTGACCGACCGCAATTTCGGCACCACCTTCTTCGCCCCGGACGGCGGCGGCGATCCGATCCTGTTCCAGCACCTGTTCTGGTTCTTCGGCCATCCGGAGGTCTACATTCTGATCCTCCCGGGTTTCGGCATCATCAGCCACATCATCTCGACCTTTTCGAGGAAGCCAGTGTTCGGTTATCTAGGCATGGCCTATGCGATGGTTGCCATCGGCGCAGTGGGCTTCATCGTCTGGGCCCACCACATGTACACGACGGGCCTGTCACTCGACACACAGCGCTATTTCGTCTTTGCCACCATGGTCATCGCGGTGCCGACGGGTGTGAAGATCTTCTCGTGGATCGCCACTATGTGGGGCGGGTCGATTTCGCTCAAGACGCCGATGCTGTGGGCGATCGGCTTCATCTTCCTGTTCACTGTTGGCGGCGTCACCGGCGTGCAGCTGGCCAATGCCGGCCTCGACCGCCCGCTGCACGACACCTATTTCGTGGTCGCGCACTTCCACTACGTGCTGTCGCTGGGCGCGGTCTTCGCCATCTTCGCCGGCTGGTACTACTGGTTCCCGAAAATGACCGGCTACATGTATTCGCCGGTGATCGCCAACACCCACTTCTGGGTCACTTTCGTCGGCGTCAACCTGGTTTTTTTCCCGCAGCACTTCCTCGGCCTTTCCGGTATGCCGCGTCGCTATATCGACTATCCGGATGCCTTCGCCGGCTGGAATATGGTGTCGTCCTACGGCTCGTACATCTCGGCTGTCGGCGTCGTCATTTTCCTGTTCGGCGTCTTCGAGGCGTTCCAGAAGAAGCGTGTCGCCGGCGCCAATCCTTGGGGCGAGGGTGCGACCACGCTGGAATGGCAGCTGCCTTCGCCGCCGCCGTTCCACCAGTGGGAACAGTTGCCGAAGATCAAGTAGGCGGTTGCCTCCTTTAATACGGAACCGCCGGCCGACCGGCGGTTTTGGCCAACGGAATGATGGACTTTAAGTACGCATGGCCCTTGCCGAAGACAGACTGATTGACGAGCCAGGCTTCCGCATGTCGGAAGCGACGGCGGGCGATTTCTTCGCCCTGCTGAAGCCGCGCGTCATGTCGCTGGTGGTGTTCACCGCGTTTGTCGGCATGGTCGCCGCTCCGGTGACCATCAATCCGCTGCTGGCGGTGATCGCGATCCTGGCTATTGCCATTGGTGCTGGCGCGTCCGGTGCGCTCAACATGTGGTACGACGCAGACATCGATGCGGTGATGACGCGCACCGCCGGCCGTCCCGTGCCGGCCGGCCGCATCCGGCCAGGCGAGGCATTGAGTTTCGGGCTGGTGCTTTCGGTTCTGTCGGTGATGACGCTCGGCGTGCTGGTCAACTGGTTGGCCGCATCGCTTCTGGCCTTCACCATCTTTTTCTATGCTGTCATCTATACGATGTGGCTGAAGCGCCGGACGCCGCAGAACATCGTCATCGGCGGTGCTGCCGGCGCCATTCCGCCGGTCATCGGCTGGGCGGCGGTAACCGGATCGGTCAGCCTCGAAAGCTTGGTGCTGTTCCTGATCATCTTCCTGTGGACGCCACCGCATTTCTGGGCGCTCGCGCTGTTCAAGTCGGAGGACTACGCCAAGGCAGGCATTCCGATGATGCCGAATGTCGCCGGCCATCCCGCGACCAGGCGCCAGACCTTTGCCTATGCGCTGGTCCTCGCGCCAGTTGGCGTGCTGCCATGGGTTCTTGGCTTCACCACGCCGGCCTATGGCATCGTTGCATTGCTGCTCGGCGCCGGCTTCGTCTGGTATGCGTGGAAGGTGCTGCAAATGGCCGATGACGACAGGGCGATGAAGCCGGCCAAGGCCTTGTTCGGCTATTCGCTGCTTTATCTCTTCGCTATCTTCGCCACCTACCTTGGCGATTGCGTCGTCGCGCGCGCGCTGACCATCGGCGGAGCATGAGCATGGCCGAAAAGCAGCTTGAACTGGTCACACTGACCGAACGTCAGCAGAAGGCGCGCCGCAATCGCTCGGCCGCAATCGGTTTGGCGCTGGCGGCGCTGGTCGTCATATTCTACGTCGCGACCATCGTGAAATTTGGCCACAGTTTCCCTGGCTCGATGTGAGCTGACGATGACCAGGCAAACAGTCACCGATCCTACGAAGAAGAATACGAACCGCGTCGTCGCTGCCGTCTGCATCGCGTTCTTCGGCGGCATGATCGGCATGGCCTACGCCGCGGTGCCGCTCTATGCGATGTTCTGCCAGGCGACAGGCTACGGCGGCACCGTCAAACGGGCGACCCAGCAATATGCCGATCGGGTGCTCGACCGCGACATCACCATCCGCTTTGATGCCAACACCGCCGGCGTTCCCTGGCAATTCCAGCCGGTCGACCGCTCGATCACCATCAAGATCGGCGAGACCGCCGAGGCGCATTTCAGCGCGACGAACAAATTCAGCCGGCCCATCACCGGACGCGCCACCTTCAACGTGCAGCCGGAACTGGCCGGACCTTACTTCAACAAGGTCGAGTGTTTCTGCTTCACCGACACGACGTTGAAGCCGGGCGAGACGCTGGACATGCCGGTCGTGTTCTATGTCGATCCCGACATCGTCAACGCGCCGGAATTGAAGGATTTGAGGACGATTACCCTGTCCTACACGATGTTCCCGGTCGACAAGACCAAGCCGGTCGCATCATCGGTGCCGGCCGACGGCCGCCGCAACAAGATTTCAGATACCGAAGCAAGCCTCGGGGGTTGATATGGCAGACGCACACGCAAAACCACAGCATGACTATCATCTCGTCGACCCGAGCCCGTGGCCTTTTCTGGGCTCCGTCGGGGCGCTGGTGACCGCGATCGGCGGCGTCTGTTACATGCAGTATCTCAAGGGCGGCGATTTCCCGATCTTCGGTTTCAACATTGCCAATCCGTGGCTGTTCTTCATCGGCCTTTTGATCGTCATCTACACGATGTTCGCCTGGTGGTCCGACACCATCAAGGAGGCGCATGAGGGTCGCCACACCCGCGTCGTGTCGCTGCATCTGCGCTACGGCATGATCATGTTCATTGCCTCCGAGGTGATGTTCTTCGTCGCCTGGTTTTGGGCCTTCTTCGACGCCAGCCTGTTTCCGGGCGAGGTCCATCAATACGCCCGCACCGCCTTCACCGGCGGCGTCTGGCCGCCCAAGGGCATCGAAGTTCTCGACCCCTTCCACCTGCCGCTCTACAACACCGTCATCCTGCTTCTGTCGGGCACCACGGTGACATGGGCGCATCACTCGCTCATCCACGGCGACCGCAAAGGCCTGATCAATGGCTTGGTGCTGACCGTCGGCCTCGGCATGCTGTTCACCATGGTGCAGGCCTACGAGTACATGCACGCGCCGTTCGGCTTCAGGGATTCGATCTACGGCGCCACCTTCTTCATGGCGACCGGCTTCCACGGCTTCCACGTCATCATCGGCACGATCTTCCTGTTGGTCTGCCTGATCCGCGCCATGAAGGGCGACTTCACGCCCAAGCAGCATTTCGGCTTCGAGGCCGCCGCCTGGTACTGGCACTTCGTCGACGTGGTGTGGCTGTTCCTGTTTGCCTCGATCTACGTCTGGGCATCGAACGGCGCGATGATCGAACCGCATTGAGATCGACCTGAGGAAATCGACAAGGCGGCTGCGGCGACGTGGCCGCCTTATCTTTTGCGGCAAATGCTCCTAGGATGATCCGATGAGCGACGACAAGGCGATCTGGCCACCAATCGATCCGATCCCGGCCGGCCTGCATGGCCGCTGCCCGCGCTGCGGCGAGGGCAAGCTGTTTTCTGGATTCCTCACGGTCGGCAATCGCTGCACCAATTGCGGCCTCGATTATTCCTTCGCCGATGCCGGCGACGGGCCGGCGGTGTTCGTTATCCTGATCATCGGCTTCATCGTCGTCGGCCTGGCGTTGTGGACGGAGGTGACGCTCAATCCGCCGCTCTGGCTGCATCTGCTGCTGTGGATTCCGCTGACGCTGGTGCTTTGCCTGGCGGCGCTCCGGCTGATCAAGGGCGTGCTGCTGACGCTGCAATACCGCAACAAGGCGGCCGAGGGCCGGCTGGACCGCGGCGAATGAGCGAGGCATCAGGTTTGGTGGCCGGCCGGTCGCGGCCCAAGCGCGCATTGGCACTCGGCCTGGGTATCATCGTGTTTTTGATCCTGCTGGCGCTCGGCACCTGGCAGGTTCAGCGCCTGCACTGGAAAGAGGGCCTTCTCCAGACGATAGACCAGCGCACGCATTCGGCGCCTGTGCCATTGGCCGAGGTCGAAAAGCGGTTTGCTGCCACCCGCGACGTGGACTACACGCCGGTAACGGTGACCGGCACTTTCCTGCATCAAGGCGAGCGGCATTTCCTCGCCACCTGGGAAGGCCAGTCCGGTTTCGATGTCTTCACGCCGCTGCAACTCGACGATGGCCGTTTCGTACTGATCAACCGCGGCTTCGTGCCTTACGATTTCAAGGACCCAGCCAAGCGGCCGCAGGGGCAGGTAACGGGCGAAGTGACGGTGACGGGGCTCGCCCGCAACCCGCTGCCGGCCAGGCCCTCGATGATGCTTCCCGACAATGATCCGCAGAAGAACATCTTCTACTGGAAGGATCGTGATGCGATGGCCTCGAGCGCCGGCCTGCCGGCAGGTGCGGCGCTGGTGCCGATCTTCATCGATGCGAACGCCACGCCCAACCCCGGCGGGCTGCCGGTCGGCGGCGTCACCGTCATCGACCTGCCGAACAGCCATCTGCAATATGCGATAACCTGGTACGGCCTTGCCGCCGCCCTTGCCGGTGTCCTTATCTCCTGGCTCCGCCGCCCGGCGAAAGACCAATGATCGCCGCCACTACCCTTGACAGGGCAGGGCCGCGCACCTCATTTCGCGCCTAGAGCTCAGAAGTCACAGTCCGATCAACCGGCCTACAATCAGCGTAAGATGCAATCATGCTTCACACAAAGCCACCGCTGACCATCCGGCTTTGCCAGCCGCGCGGTTTCTGTGCCGGCGTCGACCGTGCCATCCAGATCGTCGTGCTGGCGCTGAAGAAATACGGCGCGCCGGTCTATGTCCGCCACGAGATCGTGCACAACCGCTACGTCGTCGAAGGGCTGCAAAGCCTCGGCGCGGTGTTCATCGAGGAGCTCTCCGAAATCCCGCCCGAGCATCGCCAGAGCCCGGTCGTCTTTTCGGCGCATGGCGTGCCGAAATCGGTGCCGGCCGACGCCCAGTCGCGCAACCTCTTCTATCTCGACGCGACTTGCCCGCTGGTTTCGAAAGTCCACAAGCAGGCAATGCGCCATCAGCGGCTTGGCCGCCACGTGCTTTTGATCGGCCATGCCGGGCATCCCGAGGTGATCGGCACAATGGGCCAGTTGCCGGATGGCGCGGTCACTCTGATCGAGACCGAAGCCGACGCCGCAAGCTTCGTGCCTGCAGACCCGCAGGCGCTCGGCTTCGTGACCCAGACGACGCTGTCGGTCGAGGACACCGCCGGTATCATTCGCGCCCTGCAGCAGCGTTTTCCCGAGCTGCACGCGCCGGCGGCGGAATCGATCTGTTATGCCACCACCAATCGCCAGGAAGCGGTCAAGGAAACAGCGGCCGGCGCCGATCTCTTCCTCGTTGTCGGCGCACCTAACTCCTCCAACTCGCGGCGCCTGGTCGAAGTGGCCGAGCGCGCCGGCGCCTCGATGTCGCTTCTCGTGCAGCGCGCCTCCGAAATTCCGTGGAATGAGATTGCCGGCATTTCGACGCTCGGCCTGTCGGCGGGCGCCTCGGCGCCGGAGATCATCGTCGACGAGATCGTCGATGCGTTCAGGCAGCGCTTCGACGTGACCATCGAGCTGGCCGTAACGGCGACGGAGACGGAGGACTTTCCGGTGATGCGGGTGTTGCGCGATGTCGAACTGACGGCCGCCGACATGGCCTTCGTCAACGGGGCCGCGTAACAACGATGGCGGTCTACACCGACGTCAACGAGGGCGAGCTCGGCGCATTCCTCAGGAACTATCCGGTCGGCGACCTCCTGTCCTACAAGGGCATCGCCGAAGGCACCGAAAACTCGAATTTTCTGCTGCACACCAGCAGCGGCTCCTACATCCTGACGCTTTACGAGAAGCGCGTCGACAAGGCTGACCTGCCGTTCTTTCTCGGCCTCATGGCCCATCTCGCCAGAAAGGGCATTTCTTGTCCGCTCCCGGTCACCGCACATGATGGCAGTGTGATCGGAACACTTGCTGGTCGGCCGGCGGTCATCATCACCTTTCTCGAAGGCCTGTCGCTGCGGCGGCCGACGGCTGCGCATTGCGGCGAGGTCGGCAAGGCACTGGCGGCACTGCATCTGGCCGGCGCGGATTTTCCGATGACCCGCCTCAACGCCCTTGCCATCGATGGCTGGCGCAAGCTGTGGAATGCCGCCCGCGCCCGCGCCGACGAGGTCGAGCCGGGACTGGCGGCCGAGGTCGATGCCGATTTCGCCGATTTCGAGCGGAACTGGCCGAGCGGTCTGCCGCAAGGCATCATCCATGCCGATCTTTTCCCGGACAATGTGTTCTTCCTCGGCGAGAAACTGTCCGGGCTGATCGACTTCTATTTCGCTTGCAACGACCTCTACGCCTATGACGTTGCCACGTGCCTGAACGCCTGGTGCTTCGAGAAGGATTTTTCCTTCAATCTGACCAAGGGCACGGCGCTGCTTGCCGGCTACCAAAGCGTGCGGCCGTTGAGCAGTGACGAGAAAGCTGCGCTGCCGATGCTGGCGCGCGGCTCGGCGCTGCGCTTCATGCTGACCCGGCTCTACGACTGGCTGACGGTTCCGGATGGCGGCATGGTAATGAAACGCGACCCGACCGAGTATATCCGCCGGATGCGCTTCCACCGGGCGATCCACTCTCCTTCCGAATATGGACTGACATGACCAAGCGCGTTGAAATCTTCACCGATGGTGCCTGTTCGGGCAATCCCGGGCCTGGCGGCTGGGGCGCAATCCTGCGCTTCAACCGCGCCATCAAGGAGCTCCATGGTGGCGAGGCTCTGACCACCAACAACCGCATGGAGTTGTTGGCGGCGATCTCGGCGCTCAACGCGCTCAAGGAGCCTTGCGTCGTCGACCTTTATACCGACAGCAACTACGTCAAGGACGGCATTTTCGGTTGGATCGATGGCTGGAAGCGCAACGGCTGGAAGACCGCCGCCCGGCAGCCGGTGAAGAATGCCGAGCTGTGGCAGCAGCTCGACGCGGCGCGCAACCGCCATCAGGTCACCTGGCATTGGGTCAAGGGCCATGCCGGCCATCCTGAGAACGAGCGCGCCGACGAATTGGCGCGGCTCGGCATGGCGCCATTCAAGACGAAGTCGGCGAAACCCGTGCTCGCGTCCGTGCCGCCGAAGGAAGGCACCCGGTCCAGGCAATCGGCGGCCAAGAAGGTTCGGCGCTCGACCCAGAGTTATTGATCCGGTTGAACTGGCGTGTCAGCGGATCAGGAGGGCGGTGCCGAACAGTCCGATGGCAAACACCGTATGCGACACAAGATTGAGGGCGCGGACCTGCATCGGATTGGGCCGCTTCGAAGCGGCCCAGCCAGCACCCATGCCGGGCGCCAGCAGAAACCACCCGGCGCCGACGGTGACGATGCCGAGGATAAAGGCCGGCAGGAAGGTCGGCGCGGTGAGCCAGGCCGTCCCGGCCAGCACGACCAGTATGATGCCGTAGACGATACCGACAGCATAATGAAAGGCCCAGCCAAGTACTGATTCATGTGGGTAGGGCGAGGCCTCGCCAATGTCATCATGGAAGACCTTGCCTTCCCTGAGATGCCAGACCCAGCGGCCGACCAGCCCCCAGTTCGGGCGCGGTTGGGCAAAGGCCTTGTTCAGGAAAATCGCCCAGAAATCCATAAGCGCGGTTGCGCCGATGCCGATCGCGACGCTGCGCCACAAGATGTCAGACATAATCGAGATCCCCAAAAGCAACCAGTCCCGAAAGGCCGACACATGGCCCCGAAACCGGGTCGGCTTTCGGAAGGATCATGCGCCGATGCAAAAGTCAGCGTCCTTTGGACGTTGAGCGCTAGAAGGCGCCCTTTGCCGTGCCTGGCCTAGGCTGTCGCCAGGACGGAAAGCTGTCCGAGAATGTGAGCCGCACCGGACTCGTCGACGCCGGGCTTTGTCTCGACATTGAGTGCGGTGACCTTGCCGTCATCGACGATCATCGAAAAACGCTTCGAGCGCAGCCCCATACCGCCGCTGGAGAGGTCGGCGTCGAGGCCGACCGATTTGGCGAAATCGCCATTGCCGTCGGCAAGATAAAGGATTTTGCCTTCACCGCCGCTGAAGCGGGCCCAAGCCCCCATGACGTGAACATCGTTGACCGAGACAACGGCGATAGTGTCGACGCCGCGCGCCAGGATGGCGTCATAATTGTCCAGGTAGCCGGGCAGATGATTGTTGCTGCAGGTCGGCGTGAAAGCGCCTGGAACACCAAACAGCACGACCGTCTTTCCTGAGAATATCTCGCCCGTCGTGATCGGCTTTGCACCGTCGGCGGTCATTGTCTTGAAGGTCGCATCGGGCAGTTTGTCGCCAACGGAGATCGTCATGATGGTCCTCGTTTGGAATGGAAGGGAGTGTCCTTGCGATAGCGAATTAAGGCGCGCCCGGCAACAGTCCAGACGTTGGCATCACGGGAATGGCAACAGGCCTTCGACCGCGCCTGCGGCACTTGTCAGTGTGTAGTGCAGGCCGCCATCGGTTGGCGTTGTCGACGGCCTGTCGAGGATCGGCACAGTAAAGATCAGCTTGCCATCCTTTTCGCTGCGTGCCGGGGCACCGAACATGTAGTCGCGTTCGCCGGCAACGAAGAAGTCGGCGCCCTCGGGGCTGCCCGGAAAGCTCGCTTCGACAATCAGCGTTTCGTGGTCGCCCGGCAGTACGTTTATGCCGAAATCGGGCGTTGCCGTGGCGGGCAGGGTGGCAAGGCCTGCCTTGACCAGTGCCGCATCCTCGGCGTTGTCCGGATCGGCGCCGGGATCGACGGTCAGCCTTGTTTGCACCGGGATGCAGATGGTTTCGCAGATGCCGAGGAAAATGTCCGCATCGATGACGGCCGGCTGGCCGGGCGTGGCAAGCGTGAACGTCACCGGCAACGAAACCGGGTGGTCGTAGCCGGCCCATTTGCCATAGCCGTCGTCATGGCGCTGCGGCGGCGGAAACAAAAGCGTCGCGTCGGCAATGTTGGTGCTGGCCGAGACGTCGATCTGTGGCGGCACGCCCGCATCGCCCGGATCGCGCCAATAGGTTTTCCAGCCGGGCTTCAGCGCAATGTCGAGGACGCCCTGGAGACGTCCGGCCTCGTCGGCTTTGCCGCTCGTCACCAGCCTCACCCTGCCGCCTTCGCTGTTGTACCAGGCCGACGAGGAGGCTGAGGCTGGGAGGCCGGTCGCCGATCCAATGGCCACACCAAGCAGCAGGATTTTCAAGCTTTGCATGACGGTGATTTGATCGTCCGTTGATGGCCGCACAATGATTTCATGACGCGGCCGGCATCATATTTGCGTGACCTTCGATTTACGAGCCTGATCAAATCGAGCGCCGCCCATCTTTTCGAGGCTTCGGAAACGCGTTACGCTGTGGCCATGGATTTGTTGCGCCATAAAAGGACGGCCACAGGCCCCGGCTTTCTCGACGACCAGTTCCTGATCGCCATGCCCGGCATGAAGGACGACCGCTTCACGCGCTCTGTCATCTACATTTGCGCGCACAGCGACGAAGGTGCGATGGGGCTGATCATCAACCAGACGCAGCAGATGCTGTTTCCGGACCTGCTCGTGCAACTTGGCATCATGAATGAGATGGAGGCGATCCGTCTGCCGGCGCCGGCGCGCGACTTTGTCGTGCGCAATGGCGGACCGGTGGATCGCAGCCGCGGCTTCGTCCTGCATTCGGGCGACTACCGGGTGGAATCCTCGCTCGCCGTGTCCGACGACGTCTGCCTGACCGCGACCGTCGACATTTTGCGCGCCATCTCCTCCGGCCGCGGACCCCGGCGGGCGCTGATGGCTCTCGGCTATGCCGGCTGGGGTGCGGGCCAGCTTGAAAACGAGATCGCCGAGAATGGATGGCTGACTTGCCCGGCAAGTGCCGAGCTTCTGTTCGACGCCGACATCGACCGCAAATACGACCGGATCCTTGCCTCGATCGGCATCGATCTCGCGCATCTCAGCCTGGCTGCCGGTCACGCCTGAGCCCTCATCACGTCCCAGAAACTTGTCACGCTTGAGTGAGCGGATACTGTTCCTTCAGCGTCTTCAGCACCTGGTCGCCGGGCATCGGCGCGCCGAACATGAAGCTCTGCACGTATTCGCAGCCCATCTGCCGTAGCTCCAGCGCATCGCTTTCGTCCGAAATCCCTTCGGCAACGACCGACAGGCCGAGCTCATGCGCCATGTTGACCATCGATTTGAGCAGCACCGCGCGTTTCGGCGTCGCGTCGTCGACGAAGCTCTTGTCGATCTTGATGGTGTCGAAAGGAAAGCGCGTCAGATAGGCCAGCGATGAATAGCCGGTGCCGAAATCGTCCAACGACAGGCCGATGCCAAGCTGCTTCAGCTTGGTCAGCACATGGGCGGTCTGCTCGGGATTGTCCATCACCAGCGATTCGGTGAGTTCGAGCCGGAAGCAGCGCGGTTTCAGGTTGGCTCGCGCGATCACCGAGCGGACGTCGCTGACCAGGTCGCGGCGGATGAGCTGACGGCTGGACAGATTGACCGAGACCGACAGCGGCGCATCGCCGATCTGCTTTTGCCATCCGGCCAGGTCTTCGGCAGCCTGCTGCATGGCGAACAGCCCAAGCTGCACGATCAGGCCGCAGTTTTCGGCAACCGGAATGAAATCCGCGGGCGGGATCATGCCGCGCCGCGGATGGTCCCAGCGCAGCAACGCTTCGAAGCCGGCAACGCTGCCGTCCTCGAGCCGCACGATCGGCTGATAGGCAAGCGTGAATTCACGTCGCTCGATGGCGCGGCGCAGGTCGGACTCGAACTGCAGCCGGTCGGTGCCGACCGTGCGGAAGGCGGGCCGGAACGGCTCGATCCTGTCGCCGCCGAAGCGCTTGGCCTGATGCATGGCAAGCTCGGCATCCTTGACCATGTCCTCGGCCGAGGTCTGCGTGGACGTCCAGGTGATCAGCCCGATCGAGGCGGTCAGCACGATCTCGCGCTTGGCGAAGGTGATCGGGTTGTTGATGGCGTGCTTGATGGCATCGGCGATGGCCGCGATGCGAGCCGGATCCTGCTCCGACAAAAGCATCAGCGCGAACTGGTCGCCGGCAAAGCGCGACAGCGAATCCTTCGGCTTGAGCAGCCGGTGCAGCCGCCGCGCTATGGTCAAAAGGATGGTATCGCCGGCCGAGATGCCGAGCCCGTCATTGACCTGCTTGAAGCGATCGATGTCGATGACGAAGACGGTCGGGCGCACCTTCTCTTCGGTGCGGGCGATCGAAATGATCGCCTCCAGCCGGTTCATGAACAGCTCGCGGTTGGGCAAGCCGGTCAGATTGTCGTGCACGGCGTCGTGCAGCAGCCGTTCCTCGGACTTCTTCTGCTCCGTCACATCGACCATGGTGCCGACGCAGCGGATGACCTCGCCGTCCGAGCCGATCACCGGCCGGGCGCGCAGCGCAAACCAGTGATAGTGCCCATCGGCGCCGCGCAGGCGGAAGTTTTGCGACACCCGGCCACGCCGGTGCTCGAGCACCACGTCGAGCGTCGTGCGAAACGTGTCGCGGTCGTCGGCATGCAGCACCGGCAGCCAGTTGCGGGCGGGACCGCCGAGACTGTTGGGAGCAAGGCCGAGCTGAATGCTGACGTCGGGACGAGTGACGACCCGGTCGCGCAGCACGTCCCAGTCCCACACAGTATCGCCCGATCCGGCAACCGCCAGCGCCTGCCGCTCGAGATCGGAGAACAGGCCCTGATGCAGGGCGCCGCCAGCAAAAGCGTGCTGCATCACCGTGAAGCCGATCAGCAGGATGATGAGGATCAGCCCGCCGCCCAGCGCCGGCTGGGCGATATCGTTGTCCAGCATGCCGGTGATCGCCATCCACGATCCGCATAGCCACAGCAGAACCATCACCCAACTGGGCACGAGCATGATGGCGCGGTCGTAACCGCGGATACCGAGGAAGATGATCAGGCCGAGCCCGGTCAGTGCGGTGGCGGCGAAGGACAGCCTGGCAATGCCGGCGGCAACCGCCGGATCGATGATGGCGACGCCGGCGATCAGCACCAGCCCGAGAATCCAGACCAGCGCGCCGTAGCTGAAATGGCCGTGCCACCGGTTGAGGTTGAGATAGGCAAACAGGAACACCACGAAGGTCGCCGCAAGCGCCACCTCCGTTCCGGCGCGCCACATCTGCTCGTTGCCCGGGGATATTTCTATGATCTTGTTAAGAAAGCCGAAATCGACGCAGATATACGCAAGCACCGCCCAGGCAAGGGCCGCCGTCGCCGGAAACATCGAGGTCCCCTTGACGACGAAAAGAATGGTCAGGAACAGCGCCAGCAGGCCGGCGATGCCGATGACGATGCCACGAAACAGCGTGTAGGAATTGACCGAGTCCTTGTAGGATTCAGGATCCCACAGATAGACCTGCGGCAGCTTGGGCGAGGCGAGCTCGGCGATGAAGGTGATCACCGTTCCGGGGTTCAACGTCACCCGGAACACGTCGGCGTCGGGGCTGGTCTGGCGGTCGAGCGCAAAGCCTTCGCTGGGCGTGATCGCAGCGATACGGGTCGAGCCGAGATCCGGCCAAAACAGGCCGGAATTCACCAGCCGGAAATGCGGTGCTACAATCAGCCTGTCGAGCTGCTGGTCGGTGGTGTTAGCGAGCGCGAACACCGCCCAGTCGCCGGTCGAGCGCGCGTCATTGGCCTCAACCTCGATGCGCCGTACGATGCCGTCCGGGCCGGGTGCCGTCGAGACCTGGAAATTCTCGCCTTGGTTGCGGTAGATTGCGACGGCGCCCGAAAGGTCGAGCGCCACGTCGTCGCGGGCGATCTTGATCGGTTCGACCGCAAACGCCGACGATGCCGCGCAGAGCGTGACGATTGCAGCCAGCATAAAGGCAAGCAGCGACCCGTTGCGCAGAAAATTCGTCAAAAATCAGTCCTTTGTTCCAACGCCCGGCGGATCGTCCGCGATTCGGGCGTATAGGTAATGGTCCTGCCAGATACCGTTGATCCTGAGATAGGATCGTAGCAGTCCTTCGCGCCGGAATCCGGCTTTTTCAAGCACGCGGATCGACCGGGCATTATCGGGGATACAGGCAGCTTCGATCCGGTGCAACCGCAGCGTTTCGAAGGCGAAACGCGTCACCACCTTGACGGCATCGGTCATCAGGCCGCGTCCGCTGAAGCGCTCGCCGATCCAGTAGCCGATATGGCCGCTTTGGGCGACCCCGTGGCGGATATTGCCGAGGGTGATACCGCCGGCCAGCTTGCCGCTGCTTTTCTCGAAGATGAAGAAGGCGATCGCCGTCCCCTGCGCGTAGTCCTCGCGGTAGCGGCCGATACGGTGCCGCCACGCCGTGCGGTCGAGCTCGTCAGGCGTCCATCGCGGCTCCCACGGCTCGAGGAAGGCGCGGCTTTCACTGCGCAGCACCGACCACTCGCGATAGTCGTTGGTCAGCGGCACGCGCAGCGTGACCAGCTCGCCCTTCAGTGCCGGCAGGTCGCGGCGAAAGAAAGGGAGCGCGAACACGATGCTCGAATGGGCTTAGACGGCAAGCTTACGGGCAGTGGTCTGCGTGCCCGAAAGCGAATCGAGGATCGCCTCATAGGGCGCGAGCGTACCCACCGGCCCGACAGCTGTAAGCGTCGGCTTGGTCGAAAAAAGCCGGGACGACAGATCCGTCAGCCGCTCGACAGTCAACGCCGACAGGCGCTCCATCAGCTCTTCCTTGGCGATCGGCCTGCCGAACAGAAGCAACTGCCTGGCGATCTGCGAGGCGCGGCTGGCCGGGCTCTCGGCCGACATGATCAGCCCGGCGCGGTACTGGGCACGCGCCCGGTCAAGCTCCTCCTGCAGGATGTTTTCGCCGGCCTTTTGCAGCTCGTCGATGATCACAGGCACCAGCTCGGCAATATCGCTTTGTCCGGTCGCGGCATGGACCCCGAAGACGCCGGTGTCGGAAAAACCCCAATGGAAGGCATAGACCGAATAGCACAGGCCGCGTTTTTCGCGGACTTCCTGGAAAAGTCGCGACGACATGCCGCCGCCCAGGATCATCGACAGGACCTGGGAGGCATAGAAATCGCGGACGTGATAGGCGCGGCCCTCGAAACCCAGCACGATCTGGGCGTCCATCAGGTCGCGGTCCTCGCGAAAATCGCCGCCGACATACTGCGCATATTGCGGGATGGTGCCGTCGGCCTTGCCGCGGAAGCTGCCGAGCCGCTTTTCGACCTCCCGCACGAAATCGTCGTGCTTGATATCGCCGGCCGCCACCATCACCATGTTCTCGGCACCGTACTGTCGCTCGATGAAGTCGTGCAACTGCTTCGAAGTGAAGGATTTGACGGTTTCCGGCGTGCCGAGAATCGAGCGGCCGATAGTCTGGTGGCGAAAGGCGGTCTCGGTAAAGTGATCGAAAACGACGTCGTCGGGCGTATCGTGCGCGGCGCCGATCTCCTGCAAAATCACATGCTGCTCTCGTTCCAACTCCTGCGGATCGAATTCGGAGTCCTGCAGGATGTCGGAAAGAATATCGACCGCCAGCGGCACGTCGTCGCTAAGAACCCTTGCATAATAGGAGGTCGTCTCGACGCTGGTGGCGGCATTGATCTCACCGCCGACGTCCTCGATCTCCGAGGCAATCTCGAAGGCGCTTCGCCGCCTGGTGCCCTTGAAAGCCATGTGCTCGAGCAAGTGCGCCATTCCGTGCTCTTCGTCACGCTCGTTGCGTGCGCCCGACTTGACCCAGGCGCCAAGGGCAACAGATTCGAGGCTTGGAAGGGTTTCGGTGGCGACTGTCAGGCCGTTCGACAGACGGCTTACCTCAACACCCATATGGCAATTACTCCCTAACGCGCCGCCCGCGTGTGGCGGCCGAGATAATCTTCCACCATTTTCAGGTCGGATGGAAGTACCGTGTATTTTTCCTCGGCGCTCATCAACCCGCCTAGCCATGCAGGCAGGGCAGGCGACACGCCACTGGCGGCTTCGACCGCGGCGGGAAACTTTGCCGGGTGCGCAGTGCCCAGCACCACCATCGGCACCTCACCCGCAGCCTTGCCGGCGGCCACATGCACGGCCGCGGCCGTATGCGGGTCGAGCAGATAGCCGCTCGCCGCTAGTGTGGTGCGGATGGTGGCGGCGACCTCGTCCATGGTGGCGCGGCCGGCGTCGAATTCGGAGCGGATCTTGGCGATTTCGCCAGCCTCGATGGTGAAGGCGCCGGACTGCTTGAGCCCGTTCATGTAGCGCCGCACGGTCGAGGCATCGCGGCCGGACGCTTCGAACAGCAAGCGTTCGAAGTTCGAAGACACCTGGATGTCCATCGAGGGCGACGTGGTCGAAAAAACCCCCTTCATGCGGTATTCGCCTGTCGCCAGCGTGCGCGCCAGAATATCGTTGTCGTTGGTGGCGATGATCAGCCGTTCGATCGGCAGCCCCATCTTCTTGGCGGCATAGCCGGCAAAGATGTCGCCGAAATTGCCGGTCGGCACGGTGAAGGAAACCGGTCTGTCGGGCGCGCCGAGCGACAGCGCGGAGGAGAAATAATAGACGATCTGGGCCATGATGCGGGCCCAGTTGATCGAATTGACGCCCGACAGCGATACCCGGTCGCGAAAACCGTGGTCGTTGAACATGTCCTTCACCAGGCCCTGGCAGTCATCGAAATTACCTTCGATCGCCAACGCATGGACGTTTGCGGCGGTCGAGGTCGTCATCTGCCGCTGCTGTACCGGCGAGACGCGGCCATGCGGGAAAAGCACGAAGATGTCGGTGCGGTTGCGCCCGGCAAAGGCATCGATGGCGGCCCCTCCGGTGTCGCCGGAGGTGGCGCCGACAATGGTGGCGCGCTGGTCGCGCTCGGCCAGCACATGGTCCATCAGCCGTGCAAGAAGCTGCATCGCCACGTCCTTGAACGCGAGCGTCGGGCCATGGAAGAGCTCGAGCACGAAGCTGTTCGGCCCGGTCTGCACCAGCGGGCAGACGGCCTCATGGCGGAAGCTCGCATAGGCTTCGCGCACCAGCCGTTCGAACACCGGCGCCGCGATCTCGCCGCCGAGGAACGGCGACAGCACCCGGATAGCAAGATCGGGATAGGCAAGGCGGCGCATGGCGCGGATCTCGGCTGCGGAAAAATGCGGCCAGGCGCTCGGCAGGTAGAGCCCGCCGTCGCGCGCCAGTCCGGCCAGCACCGCGTCGGAAAATCCCAGCGCGGGCGCTTCCCCGCGGGTACTCACATATTGCATCGTTACGGTTCCATTGCTGCCGGGAATTTTGGCCCGCCGCGAGGTGGTGGATTTCTGCGCTGGCTCAGTCGCATTTTTGCCGCGCGGTTGATATACGTCACCGGCTTTGCGAGAGGGAAGTGCAGTTCATGGCGTTTCATTCATTCAACGGTCGTTTTGTCGCGGGTCTGGGGCTCGCCGGCTTTATGCTTGCCGCCGCAGGCTGCCAATCGAGCGACAATGGTATTCTCGGCTTCGGCAAGAAGGACACGACGCCGCCACCGCCACCCGATCCCAAGGTGCTTTCCAGCCAGCTGCAGGCCTATTGTCCGAAAGTGACGTTGCGTGACGGCACCGCTTTCTTCAATACCTACGCCAAGAGCGGTCCGAAGCCGAAGAAAAAAACCGATGTTGCCGCCGAGGAAGCCGCGCAGCCGGCAGCGGACGCGGCTGGCGTCGATCAGCCAGACGATTCCGCCAAGATCATCTATCAGGCTTCGATCACCGATGTGACCCGCGACTGCAGCCGCGCCAACGGCTCCTTGTCGATGAAGATAGCCGTCGCCGGCAAGGTCGTGCCTGGCCCGATGTTCACCCCCGGGACCATCACCATGCCGATCCGCATCGCGGTGATGCACGGCACCGAAGTTCTCTATTCGCAGCTTCACTCCTATCAGGTCCAGGTTACCGATCCTTCGAGTGCCACGCAGTTCGTCTTCACCGATTCCAACGTCGTCGTTCCGGAGCCGACGGCGAAGGACTACCAGGCATATGCCGGGTATGACGAGGGCGCTCCGAAAGTAGCGACAGACAAGCCGAGGAAGAAGAAAGCCGCCGCGACCAACTAAGCCGCTGCATTCGCGCCACGGCGGCTGGAGGCGGCCTCTCACGCGTCCGCCGACCATTCCGACAGCGCGGCGATCACGCTTTTCAGTTCCGCCCAGCGGCGGATGACCGTTTCCGCGCCGGCCTCGGTCAGCGCATCGGCGTGGCCGGGATAGCTGTGCGCCGCGCCGGTAAAGCCGATGACACGCATTCCCGCCGTCTTGGCGCCGGTGACGCCATGCACCGAATCCTCGATGACAAAGGTGTTCGCAGGATCGGCCTTGAGCTTTTCCGCGGCGAACCGAAACACGTCCGGCGCCGGCTTGGTTTTCCCGGTCGGGGTTTCCAGCGAGGAAAAGATCCGGCCGGCAAAGAACGGCAAAAGCTGCACCTTCTCCAGCATGAATTCGATCCGCTCAGAACGCGAATTCGAACAGACGCAGCGCGGCACTGCTACCGCGGCGACAGCTTCGTGCGCTCCGTCGATGGCACGCACGTCGCTGCGCAGCCTACGATCGACAAGCTGTTCCTCCTTGTCGATCAGGGAGGCCTGGAACGGGATCCGGGACTTTTCCTCGACCCGCATCATGATGTCCTTGAAAGTCAGCCCGGCATAGACCTCGGAAATCTCCTCGGCCGATATCTCGTAGCCAGCCGAGGTCAAAAGCTCGGCATCGATACGCGCGGCGATGATTTCGGAATCGACGAGCACGCCGTCGCAATCGAAGATGACAAGATCTGGCTGGGGCATGGTGATCCGGGAAGCGGGATGAGGGGAATGCCGAGAGGGCCTTTGGTCAAAACGGCTCAGGCGGCGCGGCATACACCAACAGGCCGGGCTTCGCAAATTCGGCGTGCTGCTTCACTGAATATTTACGCTGATCGGTAACCATAACGGACAGTAAACAGTAACGCGTGCCTTGGGTGTCACAATGTCTGCCGTGCGTCTTCTCGACGACCTTTCCGATGCTCCCCAGCAATCCGAGTGGCTGGATACGATCCTGAAGGGCGACTGCGTCGCCGCGCTCGAACGGCTGCCGGAAAAGTCGATCGACGTGATCTTTGCCGATCCGCCTTACAATCTGCAGCTCGATGGCGATCTGCATCGGCCCGACCAATCCAAGGTCGATGCCGTCGACGACCATTGGGACCAGTTCGACAGTTTTGAGGCCTACGACGCCTTCACTCGCGCCTGGCTGCTGGCGGCGCGCCGCGTGTTGAAGCCCAACGGCACGATCTGGGTCATCGGCTCCTACCACAATATTTTCAGGGTCGGCGCCAAGATGCAGGACCTGGGCTTCTGGATCCTCAACGACGTCGTCTGGCGCAAGACC
This sequence comes from Mesorhizobium sp. M0410, assembly GCF_040321435.1. Classification (NCBI taxonomy): domain Bacteria; kingdom Pseudomonadati; phylum Pseudomonadota; class Alphaproteobacteria; order Hyphomicrobiales; family Phyllobacteriaceae; genus Mesorhizobium; species Mesorhizobium sp. M0410. The sequence continues at coordinate 251,125 of NZ_JAMYRN010000002.1, read as the reverse complement.
AATCCAATGCCCAATTTCCGTGGCCGCCGTTTCCAGAACGCGCATGAGACGATGATCTGGGCATCGCGCGACCAAAAGGGCAAGGGTTACACATTCAACTACGAGGCGCTGAAGGCGTCGAATGACGACATTCAGATGCGTTCCGACTGGCTATTTCCGATCTGCACCGGCGGCGAGCGCCTGAAGAACGACAATGGTGACAAATTGCATCCGACGCAGAAGCCGGAAGCGTTGCTTGCCCGCGTCATGACGGCATCGACCAGGCCGGGCGACATCGTGCTCGACCCCTTCTTCGGTTCAGGTACCACCGGGGCTGTGGCCAAGCGGCTTGGCCGCCACTTCGTCGGCATCGAGCGTGAGCAGGCCTATATCGATGCCGCCATGGAACGTATCGATGCGGTCCGGCCGCTGGAATGCGCCAATTTGACGGTGCTGACCGGCAAGCGGGCTGAGCCGCGCGTCGCATTCGTCACGCTTCTCGACAATGGCTTGGTGGCGCCCGGCGCCACGCTCTACGACGCCAAGAAGCGCTGGGCGGCAAAAGTGCGTGCCGACGGCACGCTGGCGATCGGCGACAATGCCGGGTCGATCCACAAGATCGGCGCACACGTGCAGGGGCTGGACGCCTGCAACGGATGGACCTTCTGGCATTATGAGCGCAGCGGCGGTTTGACACCGATCGACGAGCTTCGCCGCATTGCCCGCCTGGGCATGGAGCGGGCAGGGGCCTGAGGCTCCGAGTTGCGATAGATCGGTTATGCGAAGGCTCACCCAACCTCTGGAAGTGATTCAAATCACACTTTGATCCCAAGGCGCTCAAGGTCCGCCTTGAGCGTCTGGGCGTCGGTGAACAGCACAGCCTGCCAACCGGCCGCCTTGGCGCCGTCGACATTCTTCTGGCTGTCGTCGATGAACAGCGTGGCTGCCGGATCGAGGCCGAACGCGGCGACGTGGTGATCGTAGATGGCGCGATCCGGCTTGATCTGGCGGATGTCGCCCGACACGGTCACGCCGCGCGGCCTATTGAGGAAATCGAACCGCTCGCGGGCCTCGGCAAGCGTATCGGCCGCGAAATTGGTAAGCATCGTCACGTCGTGGCCGCTCTCGATCAGCCCGATCATGATGGCGACGCTGTCCTCATAGGCATGAGGCACCATCTCGTGCCAGTACCGGCGGAAATTGCGGATGTTTTCGGCATGGTCGGGATATTGAGCGATTGCTAGCGCTTCGGCCTCTTCCCAACTGCGGCCGCGGTCCTGCTCGATGTTCCAGTCGTGCGTGCAGACATTGTCGAAGAACCATTTCCGTTCGTCGGGATCGGGGATCAAGCGGCTGAAGGGCAGGTTCGGATCATAGTGGATCAGCACTTTGCCGATGTCGAAAACGATGTGGCGGATTTCGGACATTCTTCTCTCTTTCAATGCGGCCGCTGCTTTTTCGTCGCGCCCGGTATCGCCGCTTCGATTACCTTTTTCATGACGCTCGGCAGCGCCTCCCCGGAAATTTCATGGGCCAGCGACCAGAAATGCCCGGCCGGGGCGGCACTGTCGGTCTCCGCCTTGAACACGTCGAGTTCAAGCGCAAAATGGGTAAAGATATGGCCGATGCGTCCGGCCTGCCGCCAGTCGCCGGGGAACGGGGCTGCCGCCGCCGTGGTGGCGCCATCGATCCGCGCGGTCCAGCCGGTCGTCGGCACTTCGGTCATGCCACCCAGCAGGCCTTTATCCGCGCGCTTTCGCAAAAGGATGGCGCCGTCGCCCCTGACTGCGACGAAGGCGGCGCCGCGGCGCCAGGGTTTCTCGGCCTTGGGCAGGCGGACCGGAAAGCGCTCGGGATCGCCCGAGATTGTGGCGCTGCAATCCTGCCTGACGGGGCAGAGCATGCAGCGGGGCCGGCGCGGCGTGCAGATCGTCGCGCCCAGGTCCATCATCGCCTGCGCGAAGTCGCCGGGCCTTGTCGAGGGAACCATGTGTTCGACCTGGCCGCGTATCTCGCCCTTGGCGTCGCCTAGAGGCGTGGCGATCGAATACAGCCGTGAGACGACCCGTTCGACATTGCCGTCGATGACCGCGGCTGGTCGGTCGAAGGCGATCGCCGCGATCGCTGCCGCCGTATAGGCGCCGATGCCGGGCAGTTCCCTCAAGCCGGACTCGCTGTCCGGAAAGCGGCCGCCTTGCCGCGCGACGAGATCGGCACAGGCTTTGAGGTTACGGGCGCGGGAATAATAGCCGAGCCCGGCCCAGGCCTTCATGACGTCTTCGGTCGGTGCCGCCGCCAGTGCCTCGACAGTTGGCCATTTCTGCACGAACGCCCGGAAATAGGATTTTACCGCCTCGACCGTGGTTTGCTGCAGCATCACCTCGGAAAGCCAGACCAGATAGGGATCGGGCTGGGCGCCTGCCAGCGCGCGCGGCGGAACGCGCCACGGCAGCTCGCGGTGATGCGCGTCGTACCAGCCAAGCAGCCGGAACGCGATCTCGCCATTGTCTCCGGATACGGCCTTGCGGGTCTGGTCGTGCAGTGCCATTGATCGAGGGTCGGCCCTAATCCACTGGTGCTGAAGCTGGAGAACGCACATGGCAGGGAAAAGGCCCTTCGGCAATCCCGTTCCGGTGAGCGATCTCGCAACCGAGATCCTCGACCCGGTGCTGCGCAAGCGGGCCGGCATGTCGATCGGGCTGGTCCAGTCGTGGGAAGAGATTGCCGGACCGCGGCTTGCCGGCCGCTCGCGCCCGGAAAAGATCCAGTGGCCGCGCCGCATGCACGAGGACGATCCGTTCGAGCCGGCCGTGCTGGTAATTGCCTGCGAGGGTGTGGCAGCACTGCATCTGCAGCACGAGACCGGCGAGATCATCAACCGGGTCAATGCTTTTCTCGGTTTCAATGCGATCGGCCGGATCAGGATCGTGCAGAAGCCGGTAATGGCGGGCAAGGAAAAGCCGAAACCCAGTTTGCGGCCGCTGACCGTGGCGGAGAAGGCGAAGCTGTCGGGCACTGTCGGTTTGATCGAGGACGACGGGCTGCGCGCCTCGTTGGAGCGGCTTGGCGCCACCATTCTTGGTCAAAAGAAGCCGTGATCTCGCGCTATCGTGATGGTATGCCCGGATTTGGCGATTGGAATAGGGCCGGTAATGCCTTAATTCGCGCCAACTCTCGCTTTTTGTAGCCTTTGCATTGCAAAATCCAACTATTGCCCAGGTGATTCGTATGCTTCGTTCGTTTTCCCGCAGACACCTTTTGACTTCGCTGGCCGCAATACCAGCGGCGGCCCTGCTTGCCGCCTGCAGCGACTCGGGCGAGAAAGCCGAGGCGCAGGATGTGAAACCTGCGGCTCCGGCGGAACCTGCCAAGCCGGCTGCTCCGGCCGCCGCCAAAGCGCCTGAAGCTCAGGGCACGGTGGATATGGCAGCCTTGTTGAAGCCCGGCGCGCTGCCCGACATGCAGCTCGGCAAGGACGATGCAAAGGTCACCATCGTCGAATATGCGTCGATGACCTGCCCGCATTGCGCGCATTTCGCCGAGACCACTTTTCCGGAGCTGAAGACGAAATATATCGACACCGGCAAAGCCCGTTACATCCTGCGCGAGTTTCCGTTCGATCCCAGCGCCGAGGCCGGTTTCATGCTGGCGCGCTGCTCCAAGGACAACTATTTCCCGATGGTCGACGTTCTGTTCAGGCAGCAGGCCAACTGGGTTGGTGTGAACAATACCAAGGACGCACTGCTGCAAATCGCCAAGCTTGCCGGTTTTACACAGGAGTCCTTCGAGGCCTGCTTGACGGACCAGAAACTTCTAGACGATGTGAGATCCGTCCAGAAGCGCGGCGCCGACGAATTCAAGGTCGATTCCACACCGACCTTTTTTATCAACGGAAAGACCTACAAAGGGGCGATGTCGATTGCGGAAATGTCGGCCATCATCGACCCTCTGCTCTGACGTTTCGGCAGCGCCGAAGCGGCGTCGCTTCGGCGTGCGCACTTCTTTGTTTTGCCGCGGGTTCTCCTTGCAAAACCCCGGAACAGTGTTGCGAAACTTGGCTATGGGCCGGCGCGAATGAAGTTCTCGCGCCTTCGCCTGCTCGGCTTCAAATCCTTCGTAGAACCCGGCGAGTTCGTCATCGAACGCGGCCTGACCGGCATCGTCGGGCCGAATGGCTGCGGCAAGTCGAACCTGGTCGAGGCGCTGCGCTGGGTTATGGGCGAAAGCTCCTACAAGAACATGCGTGCGTCCGGCATGGACGACGTCATCTTTTCTGGTTCCGGAACACGACCGGCCCGCAACACCGCTGAAGTCACGCTTTTTCTCGACAACAGCGACCGTAGCGCGCCCTCGGCCTTCAATGATGCAGACGAGTTGCAGGTTTCGCGCCGCATCGAACGCGAGGCGGGTTCGCTCTACCGCATCAACGGCAAGGAAGCCCGCGCCAAGGATGTGCAGCTGCTCTTCGCCGACCAGTCGACCGGCGCGCGTTCGCCGTCGATGGTCGGGCAGGGCCGCATCGGCGAGCTGATCCAGGCAAAGCCGCAGGCGCGGCGCGCGCTGCTGGAAGAGGCAGCCGGAATTTCCGGCCTGCACACACGGCGCCACGAAGCCGAGCTGCGGCTGAAGGCGGCGGAACAGAACCTCGAAAGGCTGGACGACGTCGTCGGCGAGCTGGAAAGCCAGATCGAAAGCCTGAAACGCCAGGCCCGCCAAGCCTCGCGCTTCAAGAACCTGTCGGCCGACATCCGCAAGGCCGAAGCGACGCTGCTGCATCTTCGCTGGACGCTGGCCAAGACGCAGGAAGGCGAAGCGCGTTCGGCGCTGGCGATTGCCACCGCGCTGGTCGGCGACCGTGCCGCCGCCCAGATGGCTGCCGCCAGGGAACAAGGCATCAACGCCCACCGGCTGCCGGACCTGCGCGATGCCGAAGCCGCTGCCGCCGCAGCCTTCCAGCGTCTGTCGATCGCCAAGGCGCAGATCGAGGATGAGGCAGGCCGCATCCGCGCCCGCCAGGCAGAGCTCGACCGCCGACTGCAACAGCTTGATGGCGACCTTGCCCGCGAGGAGCGCATGGTCCGCGACAATGCCGATATCCTCGAACGTCTCGCCGCCGAAGAAGCCGTGCTCAACGTCGAAAACGCCGGCGCCGCCGAGCGCGAGGCCAGCACCCGCGCGGCTGTCGAGCAGGCGGCATCGACGCTTGCCTCGAGCGAGGCCAAGCTCGCCGCGCTGACCGACGAACGGGCCGAGGCCGCCGCCTCGCGCAACCAGATCGAACGGACGCTGCGCGACGCCGCTGAGCGCCGCGACCGCTTTGCCCGCCAGCTCGCCGATGTCGACCGCGAATTGTCGGAGATTGTCTCCAGGGTCGCCGGCCTGCCCGATCCCGCCGAGAAGCGGCTGCTGGTCGAACAGGCGCTGGCACTGCTCGAAGGGGCCGAGGCAGCAGCGATTGCAGCCGAACGGGCGGTCGCCGAGGCGCGTGCGGGCGAAGGTGCTGCCCGCCCACCAGTTCAGGACGCAAAAGCCGAGCTGGCGCGGATCGAAACCGAGGCCCGCACGCTTGCCAAGATCCTCAATGCTGCGAGCGGCGACTTGTTTCCCTCGGTACTGGAGCAGATCAGCGTCGAGCGCGGCTACGAGACGGCGCTGGGTGCCGCACTTGGCGAAGATCTCGACGTGCCGCTCGACCGCAGCGCGCCGGTGCATTGGGGCCAGAGCGAAATCCAGCCCGGCGACGCCGCGTTGCCCGAAGGCATAAAGAGCCTCGCCAGCGTGGTGCGCGCGCCGGCGCAGCTGGCCCGCCGGCTGGCCCAGATCGGCATTGTCGAAGCCGCCGACGGAAGAAGGCTGCAGACGCTGCTTGCTCCCGGGCAGCGATTGGTCAGCCGCGAAGGCGCGCTGTGGCGCTGGGACGGCTTTACCGCCAGCGCCGATGCGCCGACCGCTGCCGCGCAGCGGCTGGCGCAGAAAAACCGGCTGGCCGAACTCGACGCCGAAGCCGTCCATGCCACCCGCATCCTGCGCGACGCCGAACAGGCTCTTGCCCGGGCCGAACAGGTGCTTGCCCAGGCGAGCGAAGCCGAACGCTCCGCTCGACAGGCCGGGCGCGACGCCCAGCACGGGCTGGACGCCGCTCGCAATGCGCTGGCCGAGGCCGAAAAGGCCGGCGGCGAACTGTCGAGCCGGCGTGCAGCACTTGACGAGGCGCGCGCCCGCATTGTCGACAGCCATGAGGAAACGGCGACAGCATTCGTCGAGGCGGAAATGCTGCTGCAGGACGCGCCCGATCTCGGCGATCTGCAGTCGCAACTCGACCAGTCGGCCGCCAACGTCGCCCGCGACCGCGCCGCCCTTGCCGATGCGCGCGCCGTTCACGAGGGCCTGAAGCGGGAAGCCGAGGCACGTGCGCGCCGGCTCGACGCCATCGGCGCGGAACGGCGCAACTGGGTGGAGCGCGCCGAAAACGCGTCGACGCAGATCACAGCGCTCGGCGAACGCAAGGCCGAGGCCGAGGCCGAGCGCGAGCGGCTGGCCGACGCCCCCGACGAGATCGACGCCAAGCGGCGCGCCTTGCTGTCGCAGCTCGCCGAGGCCGAAAGCCTGCGCAAGGCTGCCGGCGACCGCTTGCAGGAAGCGGAGAACCGGCAGTCCGAGCTGGACAAGGCTGCGACCGCTGCCATCCAATCGCTCGCCGAAGCGCGCGAAACGCGTGTTCGCGCCGAAGAGCGGCTGACCGCCGCCGACGAGCGTCGGCTGGAAGTCGAAGCGCGCATCCAGGAAACGCTGAACACGCCGCCGCATCTGGTGATCCGCCACACCGGCCTCGAACCCGACAGCCCGATGCCCGAAATGGCCGAGATCGAGCGTCAGCTCGACCGGCTGAAGGTCGAGCGCGAACGGCTGGGCGCCGTCAATTTGCGCGCCGAGGAAGAGCAGAAGGAACTGTCGGACCGGCTGGAGACCATCGTCTCCGAGCGCGACGACATCATCGAGGCGATCCGTAAGCTGCGGCAGGCGATCCACAGCCTGAACCGTGAAGGCCGCGAGCGGCTGCTCGCTGCCTTCGAGGTGGTCAACGGCCATTTTCAACGGCTGTTTTCGCATCTGTTCGGCGGCGGCACCGCCGAGCTGCAACTGATCGAGTCCGACGATCCGCTCGAAGCCGGGCTCGAGATCCTGGCGCGACCGCCCGGCAAGAAGCCGCAGACGATGACGTTGCTGTCCGGCGGCGAGCAGGCGTTGACGGCGATGTCGCTGATCTTCGCCGTGTTCCTGACCAACCCGGCGCCGATCTGCGTGCTCGACGAAGTCGACGCGCCGCTCGACGACCACAATGTCGAACGCTTCTGCAATCTGATGGACCAAATGGCCGCAACCACCGAAACGCGCTTCGTCATCATCACACACAACCCGATCACGATGGCGCGCATGGACCGGCTGTTCGGGGTAACCATGGCCGAGCAAGGCGTCAGCCAACTGGTGTCGGTTGACCTGCAGGCGGCCGAAGCCATGCGCGAGGCAAGCTGACGCATCAGCTTAGTGGTGGTCTCCACCTCGGCTTTCGACTATAGCACGACGAAATGGGCTGGATCTGCCGCTCCAGATACCCGTCAGGCTGTGCACGTGGAGAAGCTTGTTGCCTATACTTGTCACCGGAGCCGCGGGGTTCATTGGCAGTCACGTTTGCCATCATCTGCTCGACCGGGGAGAAGCGGTCGTCGGCGTCGACAACATGAACGACTATTACGACCTGGCGCTCAAAAAGGGGCGGCTTGCCCGCCTTCTGCCCCGCAAGGATTTTTCGTTCCACCAGCTCGATATTGCCGAACAGGGCGCGCTTGCGGCTGCTCTGGCCGGGCAAGGCATCGTCAGGATCGTGCATCTCGCCGCGCAGGCCGGTGTGCGCCACTCACTCGACAATCCGCGGCTCTATGTCCGCTCCAATGTCATGGGCCACCTCGAAGTGCTCGAATTCTGTCGCGCCGAACCGGCATTCGAGCATCTGGTCTATGCCTCGTCGAGCTCGGTGTATGGCGGCAACCGCAGCGTGCCGTTCAGCGAAGCCGATCAGGTCGACAAGCCCGTTTCGCTCTACGCCGCCACCAAGAAAACCGATGAGTTGATGAGCCACACCTACGCTCATCTGTTCGGCATACCGCAGACCGGCCTGCGGTTTTTCACGGTCTATGGTCCCTGGGGCCGCCCCGACATGGCCTATTGGATGTTCACCCGGGCGATGCTCGAGGGCAAACCGATCCGGGTTTTCAACAATGGCGAAATGTGGCGCGATTTCACCTACATAGACGATGTAGTCAAGGCGGTCGTCGCCGTGCTCGACAAGCCGCCGTCAGCTGACGTTCCGCCGAACAGGCTTTACAATGTCGGCAACAACCGGCCGGTGCGCCTCGGCGACTTCATCGACATTCTGGAAAGGCTGCTCGAGGTCAAGGCAATCCGCCACAACGAGCCGATGCAGGCGAGCGACGTCGAGAAGACTTACGCCGACATGACCGCGCTGGAGCGGGATTTCGGCTTCAGGCCTAGCGTTTCGATAGAGGACGGGCTGAAGAAGTTTGTCGACTGGTACCGGCCGTACTCGAAGCAGTGATTTGCACCACTCGCCGTGATGCCTTCAAGCGGGACACCTGCAGTGGGCACAAGTCGGTCCGCAAAAGCATCATTTTGTCCTAACATCCTGTTAACCACATGCTCGCTGAAAGGTATCCGATTAACCTTTGAGGCGCTTATGACCGCTATGTTTCGTGGCTTGCTGTTCAATATGAGCTGTGTGGATGTGCGGATTCGGGGGCTATTTCGGTTCAGTCCGGGATGCGGAAGCTTTGCTTGCGCGCATGACGTCCGCGATCGCCCATCGCGGACCGGATGAACAAGGCAAATTCGTAGCGCCCGAGGCTGGACTTGGGCATGCGCGGCTGTCGGTGATCGGGATTGGTGATGGCCAGCAGCCGATGTCCGACGAAACCGGCAGTTTGACGATTGCGTTCAACGGCGAGATTTTCAATTACGTGGAATTGCGCGAAGGGCTGTTGGCCAAAGGCCGACGCTTCCGCACGTCGAGCGACACCGAGGTTCTCCTGCAGCTGTATGATGAGATGGGCGAAGACTGCCTGCCGCTCCTGAACGGTGATTTCGCCTTCGCGATTTGGGATAACCGGCGGCGGCGGATGGTGCTTGCAAGAGACCGCATGGGTGTTAGGCCGCTGTTCTACACCAGCAAGGACGGCGTGCTCTACTTTGCGTCCGAGATAAAAGCCCTGCTGAAGGTACCCGGCATCTCTGCCGAAATCGATCCGATTGCACTCGACCAGATCTTTACGCTGTGGGCGCCGATCGCTCCACGCACGGCTTTCCGCGATATCCACGAGCTGGAGCCGGCAAGCGTGATGATCGCGACAGAGGGGCAAGTGACGGTCAAACCATACTGGCATCTGGACTATCCTCATCGAGATACGCCATCGAAGATCACCAATGAGGACAACGCTGCCGAAGAACTGCAGGCCCTGTTGACTGACGCGGTGAGGCTTCGCATGCGCGCCGACGTGCCGGTCGGTTCTTACCTTTCGGGCGGGCTCGATTCATCCCTCGTTTCGGCACTCGCGGCCGGTATGACTCCTCTTAAGCTGCAGACATTTTCCGTAACGTTCGACAGCGCCGAGCATGACGAAAGCGCCTTCCAGACCGAAATGGCGTCAGCACTTGGCACGCGCCATCGAACCATAGCCTGTCGTGCCGGTGATATCGCCGGCGTGTTTCCCGAAGTCATCCGCTTTACCGAGCGGCCGATCATCCGCACCGCCCCGGCCCCCCTCTATCAACTGTCCGGCCTCGTTCGCCAGGCCGGTTTGAAAGTGGTGCTGACAGGCGAAGGCGCCGACGAAGTCTTTGCCGGCTATGATGTCTTCAAGGAAGCGCGGGTTCGCCGTTTCTGCGGACGACAGCCGGCATCGCGCATAAGACCACAGCTGTTCCGGAAGCTTTATCCCTATCTGCCAGGTCTGCAGCAGCAGTCCGTAGAGTACCTGGCCGCGTTCTTCGGCACCGGCAGCGCAGCCCTGGACGATCCGCTGTTCTCGCATCGGCCGCGTTTCAAGACCACATCAGCGGCCAAGATGTTTTTCTCCGGTGACCTGCGTGCGACATTGAAGGGCTACGACGCAGCCGAGGAACTGGCCGGCCGGTTGCCTGAGGCGTTTTCCCGGTGGCATCCGCTGCATCAAGCGCAATATCTCGAAACCCGCTTTCTCCTGCCGGGCTACATCCTCTCCAGCCAGGGCGATCGCATGGCCATGGCGCACGGTATCGAAGGGCGTTTCCCCTTCCTTGACCATCGCTTGGTGGAGTTTGCGGCAAGACTCCCGCAGGAGATGAAGCTCAAGGGACTGGTGGAAAAACACATACTGCGCAAAGTTGCCAAGCACCTGCTTCCGACGGCCATCAGCGAGCGCACCAAACAGCCTTACCGGGCGCCGGAAGCCCGCTCCTTCGTTGGACCCGGAGAACTGGACTACGTACGCGACTCGCTGAGCGAGGCGAGCATCGCCGCCGGAGGACTATTCAACGCCAAGGCGGTGGCGAACCTGCACGAGAAATGCCGCTTGCAGCCCGCGTCCGGATTCCGCGACAATGCGGCTTTCGTCGGCATTTTGTCGACGCAGCTGTGGCAGAAGATTTTCACCGGCGAAAAGGTCGGTGCAGCACGAGCGGCCTGAGAAATCGAGGGAATGAAAAATCATGGTAGCAATCAAAGACAAGGTCAAAACCTTTATCGTCGACAACTTCTTGTTCGGCGACACGTCCTACGAGCTTGCGGACTCCGCATCACTGATCGAGAACGGCATCATCGATTCGACGGCCGTGTTGGAGCTCGTGGCATTCATAGAGGATGATTTCGGCATAGCGATGGTCGATGCCGACATCGTACCGGCCAATCTGGATTCGATTGACCGCATCTCAGCCTTCATCAAGGCAAAAGCAGAAGCGCTGGCAGCGTAGGCGCCATCGGCGAGGAGCGTCCGTGCGGATCGAACATTTTCTGACGGCGAAAGCCGCTGCCCATCCAGCCAAAACGGCATTGATCACCGAGCACAAAAGGCTGTGCTACGAAGAGCTGGACGATCTCTCGAGCCGCCTGGCCGCCGCCCTTTTCATGAATGGCGTCAGGCGCGACGACCGGGTGCTGATCTTCATGGACAATTGCTGGGAGGCTGCGGTTTCGATTTTCGCGGTTCTTAAAGCAGGCGCGACTTTCAGTCCGATCAACGCATCCACCAAGGCCGAAAAGCTGGCCTACATCATCACCGATTGCGATGCGGCCGGGATTCTCACGCAAGCAAGACTGATGCCCGTGGTCACCGAGGCGTCCGAATACTCCGGCAAGACCGGTATCTTCGTGGCTTCCACCGTTGCTGCCGATAACCAATGCCCGGCAGGAGCCACATCCCTGGCGGATTGCTTGACGTTTCAAGCCGGGGAGATTGACCATCGCGGCATTGACGTCGATCTTGCGATGTTGATCTACACCTCGGGCTCGACCGGCCGGCCCAAGGGTGTGATGATGACGCACCGCAATTGCGACGCGGCGGCCGACTCCATCACCACCTATCTGCGCAACTCGCCCGACGACATCATCTTGAATGTTCTGCCGCTCGCCTTCGACTACGGCCTCTATCAGTTGCTGATGGCCGTCAGGCTCGGCGCCACGCTCGTGCTCGAGAAGTCCTTCGCTTTTCCCCAGGCGGTCTTTGAACGCATCCGCCAGGAACGAGTGACCGGGCTTCCGCTCGTGCCCACGATGGCAGCGATGATCCTGCAGATGCGTGACCTGGCGCCGGGCTTCCTGCCCAGCCTTCGCTATATTTCCAACACGGCGGCTGCCTTGCCGCCCTCTCACATAGAACGCCTTCGCTTCCTTTTCCCCGGTGTCAGGCTCTATTCGATGTATGGCCTGACGGAATGCAAGCGCTGCACCTATCTGCCGCCCGAGGAGGTCGACCGCCGGCCGGGCTCGGTCGGAATAGCCATTCCGAACACCGAAGCCTTTGTCGTCGACGACCACGGGCAACGGGTGCCGCCGGGCGTAGCAGGCGAGCTGATCGTTCGCGGGCCGCACGTCATGCAGGGTTATTGGCGAAACGAAGCTGCGACGGCACGAGCCCTGCGCCCGGGTCCGAACCCTTGGGAGAAGGTTCTCTACACCGGCGATCTGTTCAGGGCCGATGAGGAAGGCTTTCTTTATTTCGTCGGCCGCAAGGACGACATCATAAAGTCGCGGGGGGAGAAGGTGGCGCCCAAGGAAGTGGAAGCCGTGCTTCACGCTCATCCGGGCATCGCGGAAGCGGTGGTTGTCGGTGTCCCGGATCCCGTGCTCGGGCATGCGATCGGCGCAGTTATCGTACGGTCCGACCCGGCGCTTAGCGAAAAGGATATAATCCGTCACTGTGCACGCCACCTTGAGGACTTCATGGTCCCCAAGGTCATCGAGTTCCGCCGGGAACTGCCGAAGACCGATACCGGCAAGGTCAGCCGTCGGCTTGCGGCAGAAACCATGGAGGCCGCGCAATGAATGTTCGCCCGACCGAGGATGCGCGGACCTTTCTGGCGCAGGCTCTGGCAATCGACCTGATCACCGAAACGGACCGTATCGTAACGGCCTTGCGCCAGCAGTTGCGCGGGCTTCGCAAGCGGGGCCTTGTGCTCGGTCTTTCGGGCGGGATCGATTCGAGCGTGTCGGTCGCGTTGGCGGCACGAGCCGTCGGGCCCAAGAATGTGCTTTGCCTGTTCATGCCGGAAAGCGATTCCGATCCTGAAAGCCTGCGGCTCGGCCGCCTCGTCGCCGAAACTTTCGGTGTCGAGGCTGTGACGGAGGATATCGGGCCGATCCTGCGCGCAATGGGCTGCTACAAGCGTCGCGACGCCTTCATCCGCGAAGTGGTCCCGGAATACGGCGAAGGCTGGGCCTCGAAGATCGTCATCGCGAACGCGCTCGAGGGCGGGGGTTACAACATCTCATCCCTGGTGGTGCAGGATCCGGACGGCAAGCAGACGAAACTGAGAATGCCGCTGCCTGTGTATCTCGGCGTCGTCGCCGCTACCAATATGAAACAACGCACCCGCAAGCAGATTGAATACTACCACGCCGACCGCCTGAATTTCGCCGTTCTTGGAACACCGAACCGGCTGGAATACGATCAGGGTTTCTTCGTGAAGAACGGTGACGGCGCCGCGGACGTCAAGCCGATCGCCCATCTCTATAAAACGCAGGTCTATGCGCTTGCGGCCCATCTCGGTGTTCCGGAGGAAATCCTTAACCGGCCTCCGACCACCGATACCTACTCGCTGGCGCAGACCCAGGAGGAGTTTTACTTCTCGCTTCCTTATGACCGCATGGATCTGTGCCTTTACGGTCTCAACAACGGCGTGGCGGCTGAGGTAGTGGGGCAGGCGGCGGGGTTGGCCGCCACACAAGTGGAAAGCGTCTGGGCCGATATCATCGCCAAACGCAGGGCGACGCGTTATCTGCACCAGCGTCCGCAACTCGTTGATGTCGTCGAGGAAATCGGCACCTGACAAACAGGTAGAGCGGTGTGCACGGTTCGATTTGCATGCATCCCGCTCTAGCTGAAACGGGTGCCGATCAGCCGGCTCCATTGCTCGCCCGCAAGCCCGTTCAGGAAAACTTGCGAGTTCTTCATGGCGTCCAACAGCTCTGGATCACGTGAATGCACCACCGTTGAAGCAACGGTCAGGAAAGCGATCCGTCGTCCAAGCATCGCCTCTAGAAGTGCAGGTTGAACACGTCCGCGCAGGCCGCTGACGCCGCGCGCGGCGGCATGATCGATCAGGCAGTCTATCACGGAGCCCGCCTGGCCGGGCAGGGCGAGGATCTGCAGCACGCGGCCAATTTCATACTTCCGTGCGTAATAGGCGAAAGCGCCGACATTGGTGCCGACTGGCGACGTCACGCAAACGTAGACAAGCTCGCCCAGATCCGGCTTTTGTGCGGCATCGGTCAGGATGTGGTTGAGTTGGTCTTCCGTCCATTCCGGGCGTAGCGCGAAACGCGCGATAAACGGCTCGATTAGCTTGGCAAATGTGTGGCTGTCGATTTCGGACATGCGAAATCCCCCGTGACCTGCCCCGTCCGCCGCCACACCCGACCAGCGTCGTTCGCTGGACGTCATCCTCCTGCAATAGAATCGGTCGACGGCACGCGCCAACGGATTGAGCACTCGGGCAAGCTCCATGCGATTGGCGGAAAGGCTGAGCATGAAGGTCGCTGGCCGCATCACACGCACCCAGTCGAGGCTGTATTGCGGCAGGACCACGCCGCGCAGCCGGGTCCACAATTTCACCGAGATATCGTTGGCCGTCTCGCTGAAGGAGATGTCCTGCGGACCATCCAGGTAAGCTTTCAGCAAGCGGGCGCCGGCCAGCGGGTCGTGCTCATGGTCCTCGACCATGAGCGAGCTACAGATGGCGGCGCGTACTTGACGGCCGTTGAACGTCATCGGCAACACATGAACACCGACAAACCCGGAGACACGACCGGCGTCGTTGACGTGGACAAGCGACCGGAGGCTATCTCCGCAACCGGGCGCATCCAGATAAAACCGTTTCATGTATTCCACGAGAGAGGCCGGCGCTTCGGTCCTTTCCTTCAGCAGCACGCGTTGAAACATGTTCGCGACTGCTGGGAGATCGGCGCCTTGCAAGGCGCGAATGACGCTCAAGCCCGGCTCCCGCCACCAAAGTTCCACCCACCGAGCTTCCGGGCCAAGGCGACACGAGGCACGAGAACATCGGGCGCGCGTTCCAATTCGGCGCCCATGAAGCCGTGGAACCTCGGCCAGTTGCGATCGCCCGGGTGACCGAACGGAATGCTGAATTGCTGCGGCAAGGTGAACCCTTTGCTTGACCGACGAAAAACCGGCGTCATTGCTGCTAGCAGATTCAGGTAAACCGATATTAAAGTCGTTGCTTTGAATGGTAGCGAACCTGGTTGTCCGGGCTCATACCTGGGCATCAGCAATTTTGGTTCCTGGCGGACTCCATACGACCGGCGTGAGTTGCGTGCTCCACGTCGAACCGTTGCGGCTAGCCAAAGTTTCGTGCGGCGGCTCTTGACTGGGAGCGCGGGCGGAATACGGTGAGGACAAATACCGGCTCTGGCCGCCGGGCGGCAAGAATGCCTCGTATGCCTCGCCTTGCGGCGGTGGCTGCGGGGCATTGTCATTTTGAGGCTTTGCTTGAAACGGCATATCGAGATCGGCATTCTCTATTCGCGGTCCGGCAACTACCGGCTGGTGTCCGACTCCTGCCGCGCGGGCGCGGTGAACGCCATCGCGGACGTCAATGCCGATCCCGCTGTCCCCTTCGAATTCGTCCCGGTTGAGCGCGACCCGCAGGGCAACATCGATCGGTATGCAAGCGGCTGCGCGGACATTCTCGCCAACAGTGGCGCGCGTCACATCATTGGCTGCGTCACCTCGTGGAGCCGCAAGGAGGTCATTCCAATCCTGGAAAGGGCAGGCGGCACGCTGTGGTACGCCTGCCCGTACGAAGGCTTCGAAGCCAACGAGCACGTCGTCTATACGCACGCCTGCCCCAATCAGCATCTCGTACCGCTGCTTGCCTATGTCGTGCCTCGTTTCGGCGCCGACGGCTTCCTGCTCGGTTCCAACTACATCTGGGGTTGGGAGACCAACCGTGTGGCGCGCGACCTGATTGCGGACGCCGGCGGCAAGGTGCTGGGCGAACGCTATCTGCCACTCGGCGAGGTCGACGTTGCGCGGCTGATCGCGGAGGTACAGGCGACGAGACCTGATTTCATTCTGAACAATCTCATCGGCCCTTCGTCCTATGCCTTTATCGCCGCCTATGCCGAGCTTGGCCGGCGCGACCCGCATTTCAGGCCGGAGCGTTGCCCGATCCTGTCCTGCAATCTCACGGAATGCGAATTGCCGGCGCTCAACGGGGCAGGCGATGGCCATCTTTCGGTTGGGCCCTATTTTCACGACATCTCAGGCGCGGATCGCGGAGCGGCTTCAGTGTCTTCCGTTATGCCTGCCTCATCCTTCGAGGCGGCGGCTTATGCCTCGGTGCGTACGCTCGCAGAGATACTCACCCGCAACCCCGGTGCACAATGGATGGACCTTCCCAAGGTCTTTGCCGGAACATCATTTCGAACGCCGCTGGGCGACATCGCCATCGACCCGCAAACCCAGCATGCTACGTTGCCGGTGCAGATCGGACGTATCGATGGAACATCGTTCAAAACGGTCACGCTGACGAAGGGCGTGGCACCCGATCCCTACCTTTCCCGCTATGACCGGACGGAGACGTTCGGGCGGCCACGCCTGCGGGTGGTGTCGTGAGCAAGATGGCGCGTATCCCGAACCTTGGAGGTGCCAGGGCTTTTGTCCTGCATCGTCCACATCCGACCGTGCAGGCGATCACAAGGCAATTGTCGGCCATCGGCCTTGAGGCGATTGGCTTCTGGCCGGAACTGCCGGCCGAAGCCTTGGCGGCGGACTTCGTCTTCTTCGACGTCGACCTCGGCTTTGACGAGCAATTTCCGTGGAAGCCGGGCGAGGCCCCGATGCCGCTGATAGCGCTGATCGGCTCCGAGGCGCCGGGGCGTGTCGAATGGGCACTGTCGCACAAGGCCGATGCCCAATTGCTGAAACCGGTCGGCAATGCCGGCGTCTATAGCGCGCTTTTGATCGCAAGGCAGAGTTTCGAGGCGCGCAAGCTTCTGGCCGGCGAGATCGCCTCGCTTCGTCAGCGGGTCGCGGAGCGCCAGACCATCGTACGCGCGGTGGAGGCCTTGTCGAAGGGCGCCGAGGACGGCCGTGCCTATGCGCAGCTCCGCTCGCTGGCGATGAGCTGGCAAATCAGCGTCGAGGAAGCCGCGCGCAGGATCGTGGCGATGACACAAGAAGAAGGCGACGATGACCAATCCGATCGCGCCTGAGCTTTCAGCTGCCGGGCGTATGCCAGCCAAGCCTCGCGCCGGCGTTTGGCGACGTCTGCTAAAACGGCCTCTCGCTTTGCTCGGCCTCGGGATTATTGCCCTTGTCTTGGCCGGCGCCATTCTTGCACCGTGGCTGACAGGCTACGATCCGAACGAGCAGATGTTCGACGGGCTCACGCTTGAAGGCGCGCCACTGCCGCCGGGAGCCCAGTTCTGGCTAGGCACCGACCTGCTTGGCCGCGACCTGCTGACGCGTCTCCTATTCGGCGCGCGCACGTCGCTGATCATCGGCATCGTCGCCAATGGCGTGGCGCTTCTGATCGGCACGCTGGTCGGCATCACCGCCGGCTATTTCCGCGGCTGGATCGGCAGCGCGCTTATGCGCTTCACCGATTTGATGATGGCTTTCCCGGCGCTGCTGCTCGCCATCTGCCTGGCGGCGGTGCTCCAGCCGAGCCTGTGGATCGTCGCCATGGTGATCGCATTGGTGAACTGGGTGCAGACCGCCCGCGTCATCTATACCGAGACAAGTTCGCTCTCCGAGCGCGAGTTCATCGATGCCGAGCGCACCATCGGCGCAAGCGCTCCACGTATCCTGTTTCGCCATATCCTGCCCCACCTTTTGCCGACAATCATCGTCTGGGGCACGCTCGGCATCTCGACGACGGTACTTCTGGAAGCGACGCTCAGCTATCTCGGCATCGGCGTGCAACCGCCGACTGCTTCCTGGGGCAACATGATCTTCGAAAATCAAACCTATTTTCAGGCAGCGCCCTGGCTTGTTTTCTTTCCGGGTGCGGCGATCCTGGCGCTGGCGCTAGCCTTTAACCTGGTCGGCGACGCGCTGCGCGACATCCTCGATCCGACGCAAAGGGGGCGGGCATGATCGCCTATCTCGGCCGCCGCGTTGTCCAGTCGGTTCTCATCTTGCTCGGCGTCTCCCTGATCACCTTTGCGCTGCTCTATCTGCTGCCCGCCGATCCTGTCCGCCAGATCGCCGGCCGCAGCGCAACGCCCGAGACGGTCGAGAGCATCCGCCGGCAGCTCGGTCTCGACCAGCCCTTTGTCGTCCAGTACTGGCACTACCTGACCAGCCTTCTCAGCGGTGATCTGGGGCGCTCCTACATTCAGCGTTCGGAGGTCACGGAGCTTATCGTCTCGCGGCTGCCGGCAAGCCTGCTGCTGATGGTCGGCGCCATTGCTTGCGAAGTCATGATCGGGCTGACGATGGGCCTCATCGCCGCCATCAAGCGTGGCACCGCCACCGACCAGTCGCTGATGGTCGCCTCCTTCGTCGGCGTCTCGGCACCGCAGTTCGTCGTCGGCCTGCTGCTGCTTTATGTATTCGCGGTGCAGCTCGGCTGGTTCCCGATCGGCGGTTACGGCACCTGGCGTCATCTGGTGCTGCCGTCGCTGACCATGGGAATTCTTGGCGCCGGCTGGTACGCCCGCATGATGCGCTCGTCGATGATCGACGTGCTGCGCCAGGATTACGTGCGTACCGCGCGTGCCAAGGGTCTTGCACGCAGCGCCATTATCTTCCGGCACGCGCTGCCCAACGCCATCCTGCCGGTCATCGCCATGATCGGCATCGACATCGGCATCTTCATGGGCGGCATCGTGGCTGTCGAAAGCGTGTTCGGCTGGCCAGGCATCGGCCAGCTAGCCTGGCAGGCCATTCAGCGCATCGACATTCCGATCATCATGGGGGTCACCCTGGTTTCGGCCTTTGCCATCGTGCTCGGCAATCTCCTGGCCGACACTGTCGCACCGTTCATCGACCCACGCATCAAGCTCAGATGAAAACCAAGAACACCAGAGAAAGGGAACATGACATGAGAAGATATCTGATATCCACCGTGGCAGCATCGGCGCTTGCGCTGGTGCTTGGCATGACGAGCGTACGCGCCGAAGACATTGTCGATCCGAATGCCAAGCAGGGCGGCGCGATCACCATCACCTACAAGGACGACGTCGCCACGCTCGATCCGGCCATCGGCTATGACTGGCAGAACTGGTCGATGATCAAGAGCCTGTTCGACGGGCTGATGGACTACGAGCCGGGCACCACCAACCTGCGGCCCGACCTTGCCGAGAGCTACGAGATTGCGCCTGATGGCAAGACCTTCACCTTCAAGCTGCGCCATGGAGTGAAATTCCACAACGGCCGCGAGATGACCGCCGACGACGTGAAATATTCGCTCGACCGGGTCACCAATCCAAAAACACAGAGCCCGGGTGCCGGCTTCTTCGGCTCGATCAAAGGCTATGACGATGTCGCTGCCGGCAAGGCGGAAAGCCTGGCCGGCATAACCGTCGTCGATCCCTACACGATCAAGTTCGAGCTGACCCGGCCCGACGCCACCTTCCTGCATGTCATGGCGATCAACTTCTCGCACGTCGTGCCGAAGGAAGAGGTCGAAAAATACGGCGCGGATTTCGGCAAGCATCCGGTCGGAACCGGCGCTTTCAAGCTCGCCGAATGGACGCTCGGCCAGCGCGTGGTCTTCGAGCGCAACCCGGATTACTGGCACAAAGGTCTGCCGCATCTCGACAAGATCACCTTTGAGATCGGCCAGGAGCCGATCGTGGCGCTGCTGCGGCTGCAGAAAGGCGAGATCGACGTTCCCGGCGACGGCATTCCCCCGGCGAAATTCCAGGAGGTGATGGCCGATCCCGAGCAGAAGGCCCGTGTCGTCGAGGGCGGCCAGTTGCACACCGGCTATATCACCATGAATACCACCATGGCGCCCTTCGACAATGTGAAGGTACGGCAGGCGGTCAACATGGCGATCAACAAGGACCGCATCGTCCAGCTGATCAACAACCGTGCGGTGCCGGCCAATCAGCCGTTGCCGCCGTCGATGCCTGGCTACGACAAGGAATTCAAGGGCTATCCCTATGACGTGAGCAAGGCCAAGGCTTTGCTTGCCGAGGCCGGGCATCCCGACGGATTTGACACGCAGTTGTTTGCCATGAACACCGATCCCAACCCGCGCATCGCGCAGGCCATTCAGCAGGATCTGGCGGCGGTCGGCATCAAGGCCAGTATCCAGTCGCTAGCGCAGGCCAACGTCATCGCCGCCGGCGGCGACAAGGCCGGTGCGCCGATGATCTGGTCCGGCGGCATGGCCTGGATCGCCGACTTCCCCGATCCGTCGAACTTCTACGGCCCGATCCTCGGCTGCGCTGGTGCCGTCCCGGGCGGCTGGAACTGGTCGTGGTATTGCAACAAGGACCTCGACGCCAAGGCAGCCGAAGCCGACTCCATCGTTGACCCGGCCAAGGCTGGCGAGCGCGCCAAGATGTGGAGTGAGATCTACGGCAAGATCATGGAAGACGCGCCTTGGGCACCGGTGTTCAACGAGCAGCGTTTCACCATGAAATCAGCCCGCATGGGTGGCGCCGACAACCTCTATGTCGACCCGGTCCACATCCCGATCAACTACGACAATGTGTATGTGACCGATGTGCAATAACTGCGACTACACCATCCACGGGCGCCACCATCATTTCGGCTGGGACAATTCCTTTGTCCCGGCCGAACGAGTGGCGCCAGGGTCGAGGATCGAGTTCCAGTGCCTGGACTCGTCCGGCGGGCAGCTGACGATGGAGAGCACCGTCGACGACGTTGCTGTGCTCGATTTTGCCAAGGTGAACCCGGTCACTGGGCCGATCTATGTCGACGGGGCGGAGCCGGGCGACGCCCTGAAAATCACTATCGAGGCGTTCAAGCCGTCCGGCTTCGGGTGGACGGCAAATATCCCGGGATTCGGTCTGTTGGCGGATGACTTCACTCAACCGGCACTGAATATCTGGAAGTACGACGCCGCCTCGCTCGAACCGGCGCTGTTCGGCAGGAGCGGCCGGGTGCCGCTGAAGCCCTTCGCCGGCACCATCGGCAATGCCCCGGCTGAGCCGGGTCTGCATTCGGTGGTCCCGCCGCGGCGCGTGGGCGGCAATCTGGACATACGCGATCTCGCTGCCGGCACGGTGCTCTACCTGCCCGTAGAGGTCGCGGGAGCGTTGTTCTCGGTCGGCGACACGCACGCCGCGCAAGGCGACGGCGAGGTCTGCGGCACGGCAATCGAGAGCCCCATGAATGCCGTGCTGACGCTCGATCTGGTCAAGGATGCCCGGCTGCGGACGCCGCGTTTCACAACGCCCGGTCCGGTGTCGCGGCATCTCGACGCCAAGGGCTATGAGGTGACAACCGGTATCGGGCCGGATCTGATGGACGGCGCCAGGAGCGCCGTCTCCCAGATGATCGACCTGCTCTCCGGCCGCTACGGCATGGATCCGGTAGATGCCTACATGCTCGTCTCGGTTTGCGGTGACCTGCGCATCAGCGAGATCGTCGACATGCCCAACTGGGTGGTTTCGTTCTACTTCCCCCGCTGCGTCTTTGAATGAACGTGGAGGACATCAAACGATCCGGGCAGGCCGCCGCGGAGAGTGGCTCCATTAGGCCGGTACTCAGCGTCTCAGGTCTGAGCGTCGCCGTGCGTGGCGAGGAGGGCGAGCGCGACGTCGTTTCCGACCTGACATTCGGCCTGATGCGCGGCGAAACGCTTTGCATCGCCGGCGAGTCCGGTTCCGGCAAGTCGATGACGGCGCTGGCCATCATGGGCTTGCTGCCGCAGCCGGCCGCACGCATCAGATCAGGCTCCATCCGGCTCGGCGATCAGGATCTCGCGGCTCTCAGCGAGAGCGGCATGCGCCGCATCCGCGGCAACCGTATTGCAATGATCTTTCAGGAACCGATGACATCGCTCAATCCGGTTCTTTCCATCGGCCGTCAGCTTACGGAGGCGATCGAGGCACACACCTCGCTGTCGCGCTCCGACTCGCGGTTGAGGGCGCTCGAGGCGCTGAAGGCAGTCCGAATTCCGGATGCCGAACGGCGGCTCGAGCACTATCCGCACGAACTCTCAGGCGGCATGCGTCAGCGCGTGATGATTGCCATGGCTCTGGCCCTGAACCCGGATGTGCTGATCGCCGATGAGCCGACGACCGCCCTCGACGTCACGGTTCAGGGCGAGGTGCTGGAGCTGCTGCGCGACCTGCAGCGCGAGCACGGCACCAGTGTTATCCTGATCACGCACGACATGGGGGTCGTCGCCGAGATGGCGGACCGCGTCATTGTCATGCGCGACGGCCGGATGGTCGAGCAGGGCAGGGCGGCTGACATCTTCAATCGCCCGCAGGCCGACTATACGCGCGAGCTTCTGGCCGCCGTGCCGCGTATCGGCGGCGGACGGATGGCCGAAGACCGACAAGATGCCGCCAACATGCCGGCCGAGCTTGTACATGTCGGCGATCTTCACGTCCGCTTCGACCTGCGTGGCGGCTTCTTCGGCCGCGTTGACCGCAGGGTGCACGCGGTCGAAGGCGTCAGTTTCTCGATCGCGCCGCACGAAACCCTGTCGCTGGTCGGCGAATCGGGCTGCGGCAAGTCGACGACGGCCAAGGCGATCGCCGGGCTGGTGCCCTACATCGGCAGCATTTCAATCGGCGGCCAGGACTTGTCGGCACTCAGCCGAAAGGAGCGCAAGGCTGTCCGCCGCAATGTGCAGATGATCTTTCAGGATCCCTTCGCGTCCCTCGACCCGCGTATGCGAGTAGGCGATCTCGTCGCCGAGCCTCTGCTGATCCACGGCCTTGGCGACAGAGAGCAACGGCGTGCCCAGATCGCCGCCCTATTCGAACGCGTCGGCCTCTCCGCTGACCAGATGGAGCGCTATCCCCACGAATTCTCCGGCGGGCAGCGCCAGCGAATCTGTATTGCAAGGGCGCTGGCGCTGCGACCGAAGCTGATCATTGCCGACGAGAGCGTCTCTGCTCTCGACGTGTCGGTGCAAGCGCGCGTGTTAAGATTGCTGAAGGAACTGCAGCGCGAATTTGGCGTCGCATATCTCTTCATCTCGCACGACATGGCGGTGGTAGAAAACATCTCGGATCGCGTGGCGGTAATGTATCTGGGGCAGATCGTCGAGATGGGCACCCGCGACCAGATCTTCTCCAACCCGTGCCATCCTTACACAAAGCGGCTGATCGAAGCCGTTCCGGTTCCCGATCCAGGCCGCCGGCGCGCCCGGTTCGCCCGCTTGGACAGCGAAATTCCAAGCGCTGTGCGGCGCATCGGTGACGAGCCCCGGAAGCTCAAGCTTGAAGATGTTGGCGACGGCCACCTCGTCGCCACTTGAGCGAGCTTAGGCTACCTCGTCCAGCCAATCCGCAGAGGCTCGGGGACAGCAGCCTATGTGATGCTCAGACGCGGGAAATGATCGGCGATGGCGTTGCCGCGGCAGCGCCAGTCGGCGATGCCGATCGCCAGTTTACATCTGACATGTTAGTGTGCTAACACTACGTGCACATTGATTTCAACGGAGTTCGTATTGGCTTTCCGCTTTGGTCTTTCGGTTGCCCTAACCACACCCTTCGACCCGTCGGGGCAGATAGCGCTCGCGCCGATGATCGCGCATGCCCGAGCCTGCCTTGGCGCCGGCTGCAGCAGTGTGACGCTGTTCGGCACCACCGGCGAAGGTGCCTCGGTCGGCACCGACGAGCGGCGGATCGTGATCGAGGCCATGCTGGCGGCCGGTATTCCGGCACATCAGCTCGTTACCGGCGTGCTGGTCGATGCAGCCGAAGATGCCGCCGATCAGGCCCGGCACGCTTTGCAGCGCGGCGTTCGCAACATTCTGCTGGCTCCGCCGAGCTACTTCAAGAATGTCGGCGAGGACGGGCTGTTCGGATGGTTTTCCGCCGTCTTCGCCGCACTCGGTCCGCTGGCGCGCGACGTGCTCCTCTATAACATCCCCTCAGTCACCATGGTGCCGCTCCCGCTTGGGCTGATCGGCCGGCTGCGCACCGCTTTTCCCGCCGCGGTGGCCGGGGTGAAGGATTCCGGTGGGGACTGGAGCTACAGTGAGGCGCTGCTTGAAGCGCACGGCGATCTGGTGATCCTCATCGGCGACGAACGGCATCTGGCGAGAAGCGTGCGCCGCGGCGGACAGGGTGCGATTTCCGGCATGGCTAATTTTGTTACCGGCGAAATCCGCGCAATGGTCGAAGAGGGCCGCGACGACTCACGCGTCGAGGACTTCGTGCTCGAATTGCTCAAATACCCAGTCACGCCGGCGGTGAAGGTTATGGTCGCGCGCAAGATCGGCGACGAGCGCTGGCTGGCGGTTCGCCCGCCCCTGGAGGCGATCGGCCCGCAAGGACAGCGGCAGCTTGCTGCTGCATACGACAGGCTGTTTGCGACAGAGGCGGCCTGACCGACAAGGCCGGGCTGACCGACAAGGAAGCGAGCTGAAGTGGAAGACGGCAGCGAACCGATTACTCTCCGGGAGAAAGCCTATGCCAGCTTCACGCGGCATTTGCTGGCCCGTGATCTGCGGCCGGGGCAGTTCGTGTCACAGCGCGAACTGGTCGCTTTCACCGGACTGCCGCTGGGTGCCATTCGCGAGATCGTCCCGCGTCTCGAGGCTGAGGGACTGCTGACCACCATCCCGCAGCGCGGCATGCAGATCGCGCATATCGACATCAATCTGATCCGCGAGGCGTTTCAGTTTCGGTTGTTCATGGAACGCGAGGCAGTGGCGCTATTCACGGCCAGCGCTTCTGATGCCGAACTTGCCCGCATGCGGCGCGAACATGAGGAGATGCTGGCTCAAGCTCTGGGACAGGCGCCGACGCCGGAAATGGAAGCCAAGGCCCAGAACATCGACTGGGCCATGCACGACACCTTCATCAATGCGCTCGGCAACGAGATTATCGCCAAGGCCTACCTGGTCAACTCGGTGAAAATCCGGCTGATCCACCAGGAGCGTTTCCGCATCGACGGACGTGTGGTGCCGGTGATGCGCGAACATTTGGCGGTCATCGAAGCCATGGAGAGCCGCAATCCGCAAAAGGCGGTTGAAGCGATCAGTCTGCATATCGACAATGCGCGCCGGCTGGCGCTCCAGATCTGAGGAAATATAGCCGCGCTGCGGGTTCGCGGCGCATCCACAACGACAGCAACCGGGAGGAAGAAATGTCGTCCAATCTGTTCAACCCAACCAGGAGGCAACTCCTTGCCGGAACCGCAGCGCTAACCGCTGCCGGCCTTGTGGGGCTTCGCCCCGGCTTTGCCGCAGGCGTCGACTGGAAACGCTTTGCCGGGACGACGCTTGACGTCAATCTGGTGAAAAGCCCGCGCAGCGACACCATCCTGAAATATCTTGCCGAGTTCGAGGAACTGACCGGCATCAAGGTCAATGCCGAGGCAACGCCCGAGCAGCAGCAGCGCCAGAAGACGGTGATCGAGTTGAGCTCGGGCAAGCCGAGCTTCGATGTCGTGCATCTGAGCTACCACGTGCAGAAGCGCCAGTTCGAGAAGGGCGGCTGGCTGGCCGACATCGCCGGCTATCTCGCCGACCCGTCGCTCACCGATCCGGCGCTGGTCGAAAGCGACTTCGCCGAAGCCGGCATGCTGTTTGCCAAGGACGGCCAGGGCGTGCTGCGCTCGCTACCCTTCTCGGTGGACTACTGGATCCTCTACTGGAACAAGGAGCTGTTCGAGGCCAAGGGCCTCAAATACCCCGAGACCTTCGAGCAACTGGTGGCCGCCGCCGAAGCGCTGACCGACCCCTCGACCAATACATACGGCTTCGTCGCCCGCGGGCTCAAGAACGCAAACACGCCGGTGTGGACGTCGCTGATGCTCGGCTACGACATGACGCCGCTCGATGACAAGGGCAAGCTGCGCACCGAGGCTCCCGAGGCGGTCGAGGCTGCCAAGCTCTATCAAAGATTGATGACCAAGTCCGCCCCTCCGGGCGTCACGGGGTTCAATTGGGCCGAAGCACAGTCTGCCTTCCTGCAGGGAAAGATCGGCATGTGGTTCGACGGTGTGGGTTTTGCCCCGCCGATGGAAAACCCGGAAAAGTCGAGGGTAGTCGGTAAGGTCGGTTATGGCGTCATGCCCAAGGGTCCCAAGGCGCATGCCTCGGGCACCTTCGGCGACGGGATTGGCGTTACCGCCGCCAGCGAGAAGAAGGAAGCTGCCTATCTGTTCTGCCAGTGGGCGGTATCGCCAGCCATGGGCGCGCGGCTGTTGCAGGCCGGCGCTGGCGTTCCGTTCCGCAAATCAGTGCTGGAGGATCCCAAGGTGCGCGAAGGCGTAACCATGCCGGCAAGCTGGCTCGATGCCGTGGTCGGCTCGGGCAATATCAGCCGGCTGGCGCTGCCGGTCATCATCCCCGTCACCGAATTCCGCGACATCTATGGCGTGGCGCTGACCAACATGATTGCCGGCGCCGATCCCGCCGCGGAGCTGAAGAAGGCCACCGAGCAGTTCCAGCCGGTTCTCGACAGGAGCGAGCAGGGCTGATGTCGGCCACCACCCCAGAACAGACCGGGGTGACGATGCCGGTTATCGACGGGAGCCAGACCATCCGGCTGGCTCCCAACTACTGGCCTTTCGTTGTCCCCGCACTCGTCGTCGTCGGCGCCGTCATCGTCTTCCCCTGGGCTTTCACCCTGTGGATGAGCGTCAACCGCTGGACGCTCGGCCAATCGCGGAGCTTTGCCGGGATGGAAAACTATCTCCGCCTGGCAAGCGACCCACGTTTCTGGGAATCCCTTGTTCATACGTTGACCTACACCTTCCTCTCGGTTGCAGCGCCGATGCTGCTGGGCACTCTGGCCGCCCTGATTTTCGACGCCAGGTTTCCGCTGCGCGGCTTGCTGCGCGGCGTCTTCGTCATGCCGATGATGGCGACACCCGTTGCCGTGGCACTGGTTTGGACAATGATGTTCCATCCTCAGCTTGGCGTGCTCAACTACCTGCTGTCGCTGGTCGGCATCCCGGCTCAGGAATGGATATTCAACGCCAACACGGTCATCCCGTCGCTGGTTGCGGTCGAGACCTGGCAGTGGACGCCGCTGGTCATGCTGATCGTGCTTGGCGGGCTGGCCTCGGTGCCGCGCGAGCCCTTCGAAAGCGCCGAGATCGACGGCGCGAATGCCTGGCAGCAATTCCGCTATCTCACTCTGCCGATGATCGCGCCGTTCCTGATGATCGCGGTCATCATCCGCACCATCGATGCGTTGAAGAGCTTCGATATCATCTACGCGATGACTCAGGGCGGGCCGGGCACGGCGTCGGAGACCATCAACATCTATCTCTACAACACCGCCTTCTCCTACTACGATATCGGCTACGGCTCGGCCATGGCCGTGGTGTTCTTCGTTGTCATCGTGGCCCTGTCTTTTGCCCTGCTGATGCTGCGCCAACGCTCGCAGTGGATCGATACGGAGGGCAAATAGATGAGTTCACGGCTGCTCAACCAGATCGGTCTGTTTTTCGCTGCCCTGGTTTTCGTCTCGCCGGCGATCCTGTTCTTCCTCTGGATGATCTCGTTGTCGCTGAAATTCGAAATCGATAACGGTGCCTATCCGCCGATCCTGATCCCCGAACGTTTCGCCTGGTCGAACTATGTGAAAGTGTTCGAGGAGAACAATTTCCTGCTGTATCTCTGGAATTCGGTTCTGGTCACCGGCACGGCGACCTTGCTGGCGCTGTTGATCGGCGTACCGGCCGGCTATGGCATCGCACGGCTCAAGGCTGAACGATCGGCGGTCCTCATCATGATAGCCCGCATGACGCCCGGACTATCCTATCTTATCCCGCTGTTTCTGCTGTTCCAATGGATCGGGATCCTCGGCACGCTCTGGCCGCAGATCATCATCCATCTGGTGGTGACGGTGCCGATTGTGGTCTGGGTGATGATCGGCTATTTCGAGACCACGCCGATGGAACTGGAGGAGGCGGCCAACATCGACGGCGCCAGCTCCTGGCAGGTTTTCCGGCTGGTTGCCCTTCCCATCGCCAAGCCGGGCATCGTCGTCGCCTTCATCCTGTCCGTTATCTTCTCGTGGAACAATTTCGTCTTCGGCGTAGTGCTCGCCAGCCGTGAGACGCGCACACTCCCGGTCGCCGTCTACAACATGCTGTCCTACGAGCAGGTCAGCTGGGGGCCGCTCGCCGCGGCGGCGCTGGTGGTGACGCTGCCGGTGCTGATCCTGACCATGTTCGCGCAAAGGCAGATCGTCGCGGGGCTGACCGCCGGCGCCGTCAAGGGCGGCTGAGGGCGCGTCCCGACATCACTCTTTTCCAGGAAAGATCCAATGGCATCGGTAACAATCAACAACGTGCAGAAGGCCTTCGGGGCCACCAAGATCATTCACGACGTCAGCGTCGACATCGCCGACGGCGAATTCGTCATCCTGGTCGGTCCGTCGGGATGCGGAAAATCGACGCTGCTGCGCATGATCGCAGGCCTTGAAACGATCTCCGGCGGAAAGATCGCCATCGGCGAACGTATGGTCAACAATCTGCGCGCGCGGGACCGGAACATAGCCATGGTGTTCCAGAATTATGCGCTCTATCCGCATATGACTGTTGCCGACAATATGGGCTTTGCCCTCAAGATCAAGAAAGCCGATCCGGCCGACACCGCTGGCCGGGTCCGGAAAGCAGCCGGCATTCTTGGCCTGGAAAAGTTGCTTGACCGCTATCCGCGCCAGCTTTCTGGCGGCCAGCGCCAGCGCGTCGCCATGGGCCGCGCGATCGTACGCGACCCACAGGTCTTCCTGTTCGACGAGCCGCTCTCCAACCTCGATGCCAAATTGCGCGTCCAGATGCGCGGCGAGATCAAGGCCCTGCACCAGCGGCTGGGTACCACGACGATCTATGTCACGCACGACCAGATCGAGGCCATGACCATGGCCGACAAGATCGTCGTGCTGCATGACGGCCTGGTCGAGCAGATCGGCGCGCCGCTGGACCTCTACGACCATCCGGCCAACCTCTTCGTTGCCGGTTTCATAGGCTCGCCCGCCATGAACTTCATTGCCGGCCGCATCGAGGAGGGTGTGTTCCGCAGCGCCGGCGGGTTGATCCTGCCGTTGCCGGAAGGCGCCCAGCCGGCGGATGCCGCAGGACGCGAACTCGTCTACGGCATTCGACCGGAACATATCCGGGCGACCGGGCAGGGCGTGCCGGGCACGATCACGCTTCTCGAGGCGACCGGCTCGGAAATCTTCGCCAGGGTCGACTGCTCCGGTGAAGAAATCTCCTGCCTCTTCCGAGAAAGGCTTGCGCTCAAGCAAGGCGAAGGGGTGCGGATCGAAATCGACCGCGCATGTGCGCATCTGTTCGACGCAGCAACCGGTCGGCGCATCTGACCCGATGGTTTGGTGAATGCGTGGTTGGCCTTAGGTCGGCAATGCGAATTCACCGGCGAGTTCGATGGCGCGGCCTTCGCGGGCCGATCTCTCGGCGGCGAGGCCCATGACGACGGCCCACCAGCCGTCTTGCAAGGTCACTTCCACTTTGCCTTGTCCGCGCACGGCAGCGGTGAAGCAAGCGTGCTCGAAAAAGGTCGAACCGTTATGGTCGCCTGCCTCGAGCAGCCAGGGGTCGACGGGAATCTCCAGCAGTCGTGGTCCAGGCGGATTGCGCGGGCTGACGATCAACTGGGGCACTGGCGCAGGGCCAAGGTGGGTCGGCCAGAAACGGCCTGGTCCGGGCACCAGACATTCGATCTTTCCCCCGCCGCCGACAGCGCAGAGTTCCTCCTGGTAGCGGCTGCCCTCGGCAAACATGCACAGTTCCAGCATGGCGCGCGCGCCGCTCGCGAAATCAACCAGCACATACCCATGGTCAAGGATATCCGGCCTCTCACCGCCATAGCGTTCGTCGAGATGGTTTACGGCCTGTCCAGCGCTCGCCATCACGCGGACGGGGTCGGACCCGAGGATCAGCCGCATCAGGTCGAAGAAGTGGCAGCACTTCTCGACGAACGTGCCGCCGGTGTTGCGGTTGAAGCGGTTCCAGTCGCCGACTTTGGCCAGAAACGGGAAGCGGTGCTCGCGGACCGTCAGCATGCGGATGCCGCCGGTGGCATGGCGCGCCTGCTCGACGAATGCGGCGACGGGCGGCATATAGCGGTATTCCATGGCCACCCAGACGAGCGGAAGCCGTGCTTTCAACACCGCGATTCGCCCCTCGTCGGCGGCCGCGGTGAAGAGCGGCTTTTCCACCAGCACCGGCAGTGGTCGAAGTGCGGCGATCTCCTCCATCTGACTGAGGTGATGGTGGTTGGGGCTGGCAATCAAGATGCAGTCCACCTCGTCCATCGCCAGCAGCTCGGCGATCGATGCCGCCGATCGCGCGCCCGACGCCGTCGTCAGCGACGCCGCCAACATGCCGGGGTCCGGCTCGAAGATCGCGGCCACATGCGCGTCGGGCAACAGAGCGATGTTGCGGATATGCTCGCGGCCCATCATGCCGCAGCCGATGATGCCGTAGCCGATCGATGATCTGGTCACGCTGCGTCTTGCTCCGGCCTATCTGAAACGTGTGACGTACCGCGCCGCGCCCGGATCGAACCAGCTGCGGGAATATTCTGCGCTGGCGCCATCGCCAGCCCAGGCGATACGTTCTATGAAACCCACGACCGTCCCCGGCGGTGGCCTGAACTCGAGCGGGGCCCAGTCCGGCACAGGCGCGACGGCGACATGGTCTTCGGCGCGAACGATCGAAAAGCCGAGCGCGAGCCGGTAGTGGAGATAGAGGGATTCGGACAGGTCCTCGCGCTTGAGCCTCTCGGCGCGGCTGACATCGAGCCAGATCTCTTCGACCGCGGCCGGCTCGCCGTCGAGCCGCCGCAGCCGGCGTATACGATGGGCTTCGCCGGCGCTGCCGAATTGCGGCAGGTCGGCTGGTTTGGGCAGTCGCTCGACGGATAGCACGTCGGCGCTCGGCAGGCCGCCGCCACCGATACGCTCCAGGCGAAAGAAAGCATAGATCCCGAGCAAGTCGCCGCGCGCCCGCACATAGTTACCCGAGCCCTGGATGCGGTCGAGAAGGCCCTTTTCGGTCAAATCTGCCAGCGCCCGCCTGAGCGTGCCGACGGCAATCCCGAGGCTCGCGGCCATCGCGCGCTCGGGCGGCAGCCGCGCCCCGTCGGCCAGCCGTCCGGCCGCGATTTCGCGGATCAGCATTTCGCTGGTCTGCAAGTGCACAGGCAGGGGGCCGCGCATCTGGCTGGATCGGTGGCCGGGGTCCGCCCTTGTCAAATGCATCCGGTGTTCCAATCGCATCCTGGTTTAGGGCTTGGCTCCAAAATTGATACAGTATTGATCCACACCAAAACGAATGCTACGCAAGCCCTATTCGCAGCTCCGGAGGTCATTGAAGAGTGGCCCGGACGTCTTTTTCTGAAGAGTGGCAATGAGCATCGTCCCAATCACCTCGCCGGATCTCGATGCAGCCGAAGTCTCGTGGTTCGCCGCACTCTGCTCGGACGACTATTACTATCTCGGCGTTCCGGACGACGCGCTGCGCTCGAGCTGGGCGCATTGCTCCGAGATCGTGAAGACGTCCGAGGAACTCGGTTTCCGCAACATCTTGTGTCCGTCGTCCTATCAGGTCGGCCAGGACACGCTGAGCTTCGTTGCCGGCTGTGCGCCGGTCACCTCGACGATCAATCTGCTTGCCGCTGTACGTTGCGGCGAGATGCAGCCGATCATGCTGGCGCGCACGATTGCGACGCTGGATCACATGCTGGAAGGCCGGCTGACGGTAAACATCATTTCGTCGGACTTTCCGGGCGAGGCGGCCGACAGCGCCTACCGCTATCAGCGTTCCCGCGAGGTGGTGCAGATACTGCGCCAGGCCTGGACCAGGGACAGCATCGATTTCGAGGGCGAGGTCTATCGTTTCAAGGGGCTCTCGACGGCACCGGCGAAGCCCTATCAGCAAAATGGCGGTCCGCTGCTCTATTTCGGCGGTTATTCGCCCGACGCACTCGAGCTTTGCGCCGAACAGTGCGACGTCTACCTGATGTGGCCTGAAACCAGGGTGGAACTTGCCGGCCGCATGAAAGCCGTCCACGAACGCGCCGAGCGCCATGGGCGGACGCTCGACTACGGGCTGCGCGTCCACATGATCGTGCGCGACACCGAGGCCGAGGCAAAGGAATATGCCCGGGAGCTGGTTTCGAAGCTGGACGACGAGCAGGGCAGGGCGATCCGCGAGCGCGCGCTCGACGCCCGATCGCTCGGCGTATCGCACCAGGCCAGGAACCGCCAGATCGCCGACGCCGAAGGCTATGTCGAGCCGCATCTGTGGACGGGCGTCGGGCGAGCGCGCTCTGGCTGCGGCGCGGCGCTGGTGGGCTCGACCGATCAGGTTCTGTCGGAAATCGAGGCGTATATGAAGATGGGGATCCGCGCCTTCATCTTTTCCGGCTACCCGCATCTCGACGAGGCGCGCCATTTCGGCACCAAGGTGCTGCCCCAGCTCAAGACATGCTCGCTCCCCCACGCCTATGGCCGGGTGCCGGACCGGATTCCAGCGACACCACTGGGAACGGGGGAGCGCCGCTGATGGAGCATGTCGTGTGCGATCGACGCCTTTTGCGCAATGCCTTCGGGCGTTTCGCCACCGGCGTCACGGTCGTCACCACCGGCACGGCCGACGGCCCGGTCGCAATCACTGCCAACAGCTTCTCATCCGTGTCGCTCGACCCGCCGATGGTGCTCTGGTCAATCGGCCGCCACTCGCGCCGGTTCGAAGCCTTCGCCAATTCCGCGCACTACGCCATTCACGTGCTGGCGGAAGATCAAATCGATCTGTGCTGGCGTTTTTCGAAGTCGGGCACGGACTTTGCCGATCTTGACCTGTCGTGGAGCGAGCACGGCGTGCCATTGCTGCCGCGCGCACTGGCGCGGTTCGAATGCAGCGTCGCCGACCGCTTTCCGGCTGGCGACCATATGATCCTGCTTGGACGTGTCCTTGAACTGGAGACGCAAGAGGGTTTGCCGCTGCTCTTTGCTGGCGGCAAGTCGCGCGCTCAAGAGACCAGTTGATGACCGCCGGCGACGCTCCGGGCTGGTGCCGTCGACTGGCGCACCACGAGATTGCAGGCAAGCTCGACGCGGCGCGGCGGCGACCCCGAATGGGCCATGTCGTCGAGCAGCAGGCTAAGTGCTGCCGATCCGATCTCGCGCATGGGAATGTGCATCGCCGTCAGCGGCGGGTTGCAGAAGGCAGCGAGCGGCAAGTCGTCCATACCGACCACGGACACATCGCCAGGCACCGAATATCCGGCCTCCTGGACGCCGGCGATGGCACCAAACGCCAGGCTGTCGCCGGCCGTCAGCACGGCGCTGAAATCGAGGCCGCGGGCCGCGATGCGCTCGGTCACGGCTCTGCTCGCAAGTTCCGGCAGCCAGTCCTGCACCTCGACCACGAAGTCGTCGAACCCGGCAATGCCGGCCGTGATCAGCGCGTCGCGCCAACCTTCATAGCGCCGCTCGATTGTGCGCCGGCCACGCCGCATCAGGAACAGGATGCGGCGGTGGCCGAGGCCGATCAGATGCTGCGCGGCAAGCATGGCGGCAGAGCGATTGCAGGGCGTCACGCTCGAATGGCGCATCGAGGGATCGTCGCCGTTGACGAGCACGATCGGCTTGGCGAAGCCGGCTGTCAGCGTCAGCACATCGTCATCGTCCAGCGTCAGAAACAGGCAACCGGCGACGCTGTCGTCGCGCTCGGATTCACGCAGCAGCGCGATTTCGTCCTCGGGCGCCGAAACTGGCCGGGTCACCAGTTCGACGCCCAGCAACCGGGCGCGCTCGTTGAGTCCATCAAGGACATGGTAGGTGAACTGATTGCGGGCACTGTCCACCATTGCCACGCTGCTTGCGGCCAGGATGACCTTGCGGCCGGCAACCGAGGCGGGAATGGCGTAGTTCATCGACTTCGCTATTTCGATGATCCTGGTGCGAAGCTCATCCCTCACGCCGCCGACGCCGCTCAGCGCACGGGAGGCGGTGCTGACCGACACGCCGCAACGCGCCGCGATCTCCTCAAGTCGAATGCGGCGGCTGGGGCGGCCGCGCTTGCCCTGGATATTCATCCGCTTCGTCATCTCCGGCAAAGTCATCCGATTAATGCAAAAAATTTTCAGATTGCGCAAGAAAAATAGCTGTGAAACAGTTCTGATGAAGCGGGAGAAACGGGAGGAGTGATGCCGCTATCGGCCGAACGCCTGAATTCCGCGCTTGCCAGCCTCGTGGCGGGCATGACCGGCTTGCGTCATGACGGGCGCTTCCATGAGCCGAATCTCGACGGCACGCCGGGCGACTATGTCAGCTTCGATAGCTGGGAATGGCCGCAAGGCGTCGGGCTCTACGGGCTGGTTCGGCTGTGGACGCAGACCGGCGACGATCGGCTGCTGCAGACGATCGAGGCCTGGTATGACCGACGCATCGCTGCCGGTCTCCCGGCGATGAACGTCAACACCACCGCGCCCCTTTTGGCGCTAAGCGAATTGTGGCGGCGCCGGCGCCAGCCGCGCTTCGAGCCGGTGCTGCGCGAATGGGCCGAGCAGATAGTCACCGCCTTGCCGCGGACACCCGAAGGCGGTTTCCAGCATGATGTTTCGGACCGGGTCAACGACGACGAATTGTGGGACGACACGCTGTTCATGGTGGCGCTGTTCCTCGCATCGTATGGCCAGGCTGCCGGCGAGCGTCGCTTCGTCGAGGAAGCAGAAAGGCAATTCCTGGTTCACGCCCGTTATCTCGCTGACCCGGCATCAGGGCTGTGGTTTCACGGCTGGACGTTCGCGGGACGGCACAATTTCGCCCGTGCGCGTTGGGCGAGAGGCAATGCCTGGATTACCGTCGGTATCCTCGACCTGGTGGAGTTCGCCGAAATTGCGCCTTCGGTTCGGGCCTATCTGCTCGGCGTGCTGGAGACGCAGATCAACGCCCTGCTCGAGGTGCAGGCGGGTTCGGGCGCCTGGCACACTCTGCTCGACGACCCGACGTCTTACGAGGAGATTTCCGCCACGGCCGGCTTCGGCTACGGCTTGATGAAAGCCGCGCGGCTCGGAATCGGCTCGACAGAGTGCCGTGCCGCCGGGCTCCGCGCCTTGGAAGCCGTGGTGGCGAACATCGATGACAAAGGTGTGGTTGCGAACGTGTCCTATGGCACACGCATGGGCGCCGACCTGCAGTTCTATCGCGATATACCCATCCATCCGACGGGCTACGGGCAGGCGCTGGCCATTCTGTGCCTGACCGAAGGCGCGCGGCATCTGCAGTCGAAGGTGGAGGCGGCGTGATGCGGACGCTCTATGGCGCGTCGCCGGCCGATATTGCCGGCATGGACACGGACCGGCTGAGGGCCGAGTTCCTCGTCGACGGCTTGTTCCGGCCTGGCGCGATCGAATTCGTCTACACCCATGTCGACCGCATGATCGTCGGTGGCGCGGTGCCGCTGGCCAACCGGCTGGCATTCGGCAACCGGGCCGAAGTCGGCACCCCGCTCTTCTTTGACGCGCGCGAGATGGGCATCGCCAATCTCGGCGGCAACGGCGCGGTCGCGGTGGACGGCCGGCGCTTTCACGTGGCTAACCGCGACATCGTCTATGTCGGACGCGGAGCGCGTGAGGTGACGCTGGAGAGCGACGATCCGGAGAGGCCGGCACGCTTCTACATGAACTCGGTTCCGGCCGGCGCCGATATTGCGCATCGGCTTATCGTCAGCAGCGAAGCCAAGCCGCTTGTGCTCGGCGAGGAGGCCCGTGCGAACAGGCGCACGCTGCGTATGTACATCCATCCCGAAGTGGCCCCGTCCTGCCTCTTGCTGATGGGGATCACCGACCTCGCGCCGGGCAGTGTGTGGAACACCATGCCGCCGCATCTGCATGAGCGGCGCATGGAAGCTTATTGCTATTTCGACCTCGCCGAGGCCGACCGTGTCATCCATCTGATGGGCCGGCCAGACAAGACGCGCCACCTGATGGTCGCTGACGGCGACGTCGTCCTGTCGCCTGCCTGGTCTATCCATATGGGTGCCGGCACCGGCCCCTATGCTTTCGTCTGGGGCATGACCGGCGAGAACCAGGCCTATACCGATGTCGATCCAGTTGCCGTGAAGGATTTGCGATGAGCGAGGCCGCGCAAGGCGTTCGGACGGACTTTACGCTGCGCCGGCCGCTCACGGCGGGGCAGCCTATCGTCTATTGGCGGCTCGGGTCCATCGCCGGGCAGCGCTACGACGTGGCCGACCAGCCCATGCAAGGCGAGATGGATCCCTTCTTCTTCCTGACCAAGCACAAGAATTTCATTCCGCATGAATATCCGTGCCGTACGCAGTTCGCAGCGGAACGCCGCGGCAAGCGACCACAGGTCAGCGCCGAATTCGGCGCCGAGCGCACCTGGCTGCCCTTCGCCTCACCACGCATCGACCTGTCGGGCTTCTGGTTTCGGCCGACGGTGCTTGGAACCTGGGCCGAGACCACCATCGAGGCGGCCTCGACTGGCGAGGCGCTGGTGCGGCTGCGCACATGCGGCGGCGCCATACTCTTTGCCAACGGTGGGGAAGCCGGCTGGATGGCGCCCTACGGCCGCAATCTGGAAAGTGCCGCGCATTTCAAGATCGCGCTGAAGGCCGGCCGTAACGACATTCGCGTGTGGTTCGACGATCTCGCCGAGCGCGACGCCCGCTACTATTTCCAGCTCGACTATCTATCCGGTCCGGCTGCTTCGGTGGCACTGCCGATCGAAGTCGAGAGCGGCGTTGCCGATGCGATGGAAGCAGCCCTCGACGACATGCATTTCGAGCGTCCCGCCTATGACGGCGGCGAGGTGGCGCTCGTCACCGGCGTGGCCCTGTCGCGCGAGGCGCAAGTCGAGGTCGAGATCGAAGGCGATTTCATGTCGATCGAGGCGCCGGTGCGCTTCGCCTTCGATCTGCCGGCGGGCCAGGCGCGGCTGCCGATCGCCGATACCGAGCAGCTGCCGGCCGACTTTCGCCATTTCAAGGTGACGCTGAAGGTCGCCGACCATGCCGTATCGCGTGTCTTCGGCGTCGAGATATGCCACGCGCGCCGTCAGGGCGATGCGCCAGAAACGCTTGCCGCGCGTATAGATGAAGCCCTGCGCGAGGTCGCCGGTCACGCCGAGGCCGACACCGTGCGCGCTCTGGCGCGCCTGGCGATCGGACAGCAGGGCGCCGAGACCGACGCCATGATCGCCGGCACGCTGCCGGCGATCGAGGATTGTCACGATTGCGCCGACTTCATCCTGGTGCCGCTGCTGTGGTGCCGCACGGCCTATGGCGATCGGCTGGAAGCGAGCCTGCGTGCGCGCGTCGACAACGCCATCCTCGGCTATCGCTACTGGATGGACGAGCCCGGCAATGATGTACAGTGGTACTTCTCCGAGAACCACGCGCTGCTCTTCCACACCGCCGCCTATATTGCTGGGGGTCTGTTGCCTGATATGCGGTTCGTGCGGTCGGGCCGCCTTGGCCGCGAACAGTCCGCGGTTGGAGCCGCGCGTGTACGCGCCTGGCTCGACCATTTCGAGGCATGGGAGATGGCCGAGTTCAACTCGGCGCCTTATTTCCCGATCGACCTCAAGGGCCTGTGCGCGCTCTACGCGCTGGCCCCGGACAAGGACATCGCCGAACGTGCCGGCAAGGCAATCATACGCCTGCTTGAAATCGTCGCGCGCTCGGCGCATCGCGGCATCCTCACCGGGGCGCAGGGCCGCTCCTATGAGCACACGCTGCGCGCCGCGCGTTCCCTGGAATTATCCGGCATCTGCCGCATGCTATGGGGCAAGGGCAATTACGGCATGCGCTTTCACGCGCTGCCGCAGCTGGCACTCTGCCTGCGGGATCACGATTTGAGCGTTCCCGATGGGTTGGCTGCAATTGCTTCCCTCACCGACGATACGGCGTGGGAATGGACTTTCGCGCAGGGACAAGACCGCTTCGCGCGGCTCTACCACTACAAGACGCGCAACCATGCGATGGGCAGCGCCGCTGGCTACCGCTGGAACCAATGGGGTTATCAGGAGACCGTCATTCACGCCCGGCTGGGCAAGAACCCGGATGCGCAGATCTGGATCAACCACCCCGGCGAAGTGCTGCAGTCGGGATATGGCAGACCATCATATTGGGGCGGCTCAGGCACTTTGCCCCGGCTTCACCAATACCGCGACCTCGCAATAGTCAGCTTCTCCTGCTCGGATGAACAGCCCGACTTTACACACGCCTGGTTCCCCGCAAAAGCCTTCGATGCCGTGCAAGTGGGTGGCGATCGGGCGTTCGCGCAATCTGGCGACGCCTTCGTTATGCTGAAGACGGATGTTCCGCTCACGCAGGTCGTGGCCGGCCCGACCGCCGGCAACGAGTTGCGGGCGCCGGGACGCAGGACGACATGGATCGTCCGCCTCGGTGATCGGAATGCCAATCTGCCGGCGCTCGACGCCTGGGCGGGCGCCTTTGCCGGCCTGTCTGTGCGGTCGGGTCCCGACGGCGAGTTGACCGTCGAGGATCCGGAGTACGGCACGGTGCATTTCCTGGCCGACGCAAGGATCGTGGCTGAGGGACGCACACTCGATCCGGCCAATTGGATCGTGCGCGGTGAGGCGATGCGCATGAAGCAAGGAGGATAGGGAGGAAATCGGCTGCGACGCTCAAGAGGAGAGGGCGTGGCCGCTTGAACCATCGGGGCGCCGCCCC
Organism: Mesorhizobium sp. M0410; assembly: GCF_040321435.1. Classification (NCBI taxonomy): domain Bacteria; kingdom Pseudomonadati; phylum Pseudomonadota; class Alphaproteobacteria; order Hyphomicrobiales; family Phyllobacteriaceae; genus Mesorhizobium; species Mesorhizobium sp. M0410. Next base: position 212,540 of record NZ_JAMYRN010000002.1, on the reverse strand, counting down.
GCTAAAGGAGGAGACGAAGCATGAATAAGACCCGCACTTTGCTGGCCGCGCTATCGGTCAGTCTGCTCGCATCGACCAGCGCGTTTGCCGGCGACGTGCGCATCATGTGGTATTCGGACGGCGTCGAGGGCGATGTCATCCAGGACATTCTGAACCGCTTCTTGAAGGACAATCCCGACATCCACGTCACGCTCGACAACGTCGCCTACAAGGTGATCCAGGAGCAGCTGCCCATCCAGCTCGAAGCCGGCCAGGGGCCGGACATCGCCCGCGTCACGAACATCAAGGAGCTTGCCCAGCACTGGCTCGATCTCAGGCCACTGGTGGCCGATCCGAAATATTGGGAGGCCAATTTCGCTGACACGCTGGACTGGATGCGCCCCGATGGCTCCAACGCCATCCCGGGTTTCATGACCCAGCTCACGCTCACTGGCGGCTTCGCCAACAAGACGCTGTTCGAACAGGCCGGCGTGCCGCTGCCCGGTGACAAAGCGACCTGGGACGACTGGATCGCCGCCGCCGCCGAGGTGGCGAAGAGCCAGCAGCTTCCGGCTGCCTTCGCCATCGACCGTTCCGGTCACCGCATTTCGGGTCCGAATGTCTCCTTCGGAGCGAACTATATCGGCCCCGATGGCATGCCGGCGAAAGTGGACGACGGCACCAAGGCGTTCGTCGGCAAGCTCGTCGACTGGACCGCCAAGGGCCTGATGCTGAAGGATACCTGGGTGTCGGCGGCAGGCTCGACCTATCGCGCGGCCGCCGACGACTTCATCAACGCCCAGATCCCGTTCTACTATTCGGGCAGCTGGCAGGTCGCCAATCTGTCGACCAAGATCGGCGATAGTTTCGACTGGGTGGCAACCGGCTCGCCCTGCGGTACCGCAGGATGTTCGGGCGTGAAGGGCGGCGCGGCGCTGGTTGCCATCAAATACACCAAGAATCCCAAGGACGTCGCCAAGGTCATGGATTATCTGGCCCGTGAAGACGTGGTGAAAGAATTCAGCGAGCGCACGCTGTTTCTGCCCGCGCACAAGGGCGTCGTAGACAAGGGCGGGCTGAAATGGGTCTCGGCCGACAAGAACGTCGGTCCGGCGCTCGACAAGTTCGTCAAGGCGGCGGGTGAAACCCTGCCGGCGGCCGATGCGCTGCCGCCGTGGAAGTGGGCCAACGCTTACTTCGCCGCGCTGGTGACGCGCGTCAGCCAAGTGATGGCCGGCGAACTCAGCCTCGACGATGCCTGGGGCAGAATCGACCAGGATATCGCCGACAAGGTTGCCGAGGCGAAGTGACCGCCGCCGCGACACTAAAGGCATGGACTGGCGCCGCGCTCGCGGCGCCAGTCGTCTGGCTGGCATCGATCGTCAACGTGCCGCTGAAGTTCTGGCAGCGCGCGACGGGCACCGGTGGCATGGCCGCGTTCTTCCTCGCGCCAAACATGGCGATCTTCGGCATTTTCGTCCTGGTGCCGATGATCATCAACTTCTTCTATTCGGCCACGTCGGGAACGGCCTACTTCCTGCAGGACCGAACCTATGTGGGGCTCGAGCAATACCGCCGCCTGCTCGATTGCGGCAACTACCTGGACACTGCCACTTGCCACGAGGATCTCTTCTGGAAGGCCGTGCACAATACGGGCCTGTTCGTCGTCGTGCAGGTGGCGCTGATGACGGCCGTGTCGATGGCGACAGCGCTGATCCTCAACCGCGAGATCGTCGGGCGCAGCTTCTGGCGCGCGGTGTTCTTCTTTCCGGTGCTGCTGTCGCCTGTCGTCACCGGCCTGATCTGGCGTTGGATCCTGCAGCGCCAAGGCCTGCTCAACCTGATCGTCCATGATCTGGGCGGCGAGCCGCACAACTGGCTGACGGACCGTTTCTGGGCTTTCACCGCCGCCGTCAGCGTTTCGGTCTGGGCACATATGGGCTTTTACACGCTCATCCTGCTTGCCGGATTGCAGGCGATCCCGCGCGACCTTTACGAAGCGGCCGAGATGGACGGCACGAAGCCGGCGCGGGTGTTCTGGCGCATCACGCTGCCGCTGCTGATGCCGAATCTGCTTGTCGTCATCGTACTGACGCTGATCCGCGCCGTGCAGATCTTCGACGAAGTCTATGTGCTGACGGGTGGAGGGCCGGGAACCTCGACCCTCTATATCACGCAGTACATCTATGAGATCGGCTTCGCCTCCCTGTTGCGCAATCCGGGGCTGGCTTCGGCGGCTTCGATCCTGATGGGGTTGGTGCTGGTCGTGCTCACCTTGGTTCAGCTGCAGGTCGGACGCCGGGGTGAGCGGAAAGGAGCCCGCGAATGAGCCGGGTCGTGACATTCCTGACCCGCCGGCGCGGCGGTCGCGGCTGGCACTGGACGGATATCGTGAGCTGGCTGTGGCTGCTCGGCGGTGTTGTCATCATGTTCGGCCCGGCCGTCTGGCTGGTGGGTTCGTCATTCAAGACGCCGGCACAGCTCGCCGAGTTCCCGCCGACCATAATGCCTTATGTCAGCCAACAGGCGACGGTCGAAGGCTACGACAAGCCGCTGGCCCTATACAGGGTGAAGTTGCCGGATGGTTCGACCAAGGTGCTGGCCGAGGTGCGGCGCATCGGCATCATGGCGCAGATGGTGGACCCGCAGGCGCCGAACGATGTCGTCAAGATCAACATCGCCGACCGGCAGCCGGTGCGCGAAATCGGCTTCGCGACGGAGAACTACACCGAGCCCTTCGTCCATTTCGACTTCCTGCGCTATCTGCGCAATTCGATTTTTGTGACGGCAATGGCGACGCTGATCACGCTGCTCACCAATTCGATGGCCGCCTTCGCCTTGTCGAAATACAAGTTCCGCGGTCGCGATCTGACGATGCTTGTTATCGTCGGTACGCTGATGGTGCCGCTGTCGGTCATCCTGGTGCCGCTCTATTCGGTGGTGGGCGCCGTTGGGCTGCTCGATTCGCTGTGGGGCGTGATCTTGCCGACCGTGGCGACGCCAACCGGCGTCTTCCTGCTGCGCCAATACATGCTGACCATCCCCGACGAGCTGCTCGATGCGGCGCGCATGGACAACGCTTCCGAATGGCAGATCTACTGGCGCATCGTGTTGCCGCTTGCAGCACCGGCGCTCGCCGTGCTGGCGATCTTCTCGGTCGTCTGGCGCTGGAACGACTTTCTGTGGCCGCTGGTGGTGCTGTCGCGCAAGGAACTCTACACACTCCAGGTCGGCCTCAATACCTATGCCGGCCAGCTAAACGTGCAGTGGCACTACATCCTGGCGATGACCGTGGTGACGATGATCCCCGTCGTCCTCGTCTTCGTCTTCCTGCAGCGTTACATCACTTCCGGCATTGCCGGCACCGGGCTGAAGTGAGGATGTCATGGGACGGATAACGCTGACCAACATCGATCGCGCTTACGGCAAGATGAAGATCTTGCACGGCATCAACCTCGACGTCGGTGACGGCGAGATGCTGGTCCTCGTCGGCCCGTCGGGTTGCGGCAAGTCCACGTTGCTGCGGCTGATTGCCGGGCTCGATCGACCGACCGACGGCAAGATCGAGATCGACGGGGTCGACGTCACCAACGTTTCGGCCGCACAGCGCGGTCTGGCAATGGTGTTTCAGTCTTACGCGCTCTACCCGCACATGAGCGTGCGCCAGAACCTCGCCTTCGGCCTCGAAAACATCCGTATGCCCAAAGCCGAGATCGACGCGCGGATCACGGAAGCGACGCGCATGCTGGAAATCGCTCCCTATCTCGACCGCCGGCCCGGTCAACTGTCGGGCGGCCAGAAGCAGCGCGTGGCGATCGGCCGTGCGGTGGTGCGCAATCCGACCGCCTTTCTACTCGATGAACCGCTGTCCAACCTCGATGCCGAACTGCGCATCACCATGCGCGCTGAACTGGCGGGCCTGCACCGGCGGCTGGCAACCACGATGATCTACGTCACCCATGACCAGATCGAGGCGATGACGCTGGCGGACCGCATCGTGGTCATGCGCTCGGGGCGGATCGAACAGGTCGGCCGGCCGCTCGATCTCTACAACGCGCCGGCCAACCTGTTCGTCGCCGGCTTCATCGGCGCGCCGCGGATGAACCTGCTGCCGGTGAAGGTGCGTTCGGCAAGCGGCGCCGAGGTGCGTGTCGAAGGTCCAGGCGGGCTCTCAGCCTCGATCCCGGCCGATGGGGTCGCGCTGAAACCGGGAGACGACGCGACGCTTGGCATCCGGCCACACGACATCCAACTTTCGAATGGCAGCAAGGGATCGGTGGAAGCGCGGGTAACGCTGGCCGAGGCGTTGGGACCGGAAACCGTTGTCCACGCCACCATTGCCGGCGACAGCAAACTGATCGCCGTTCTCAAGCAGCAGGGCGTTGAAACGCAAGGGCCGCCGATCAACCTCGCTCTGCCGCCGGAGCGCATGCATCTCTTCGATGCCGCCGGGCTGCGCGTTCCACCGCGTTAGCCTCACGCAAGGCCATCGTTAGGGGCCTCGTAGCGGCGATATCTCCGCGCAATACATGGATTTCCATGAGATGCAGCCGAGGCATGGCGGAACTAGATTTAGGCGGTGAGTTCGCCTGTCCAGATATTGAAAACAAGTGCTATATCAAGCGCTGACCCTCCCCAGGCTTTTTTGTCCGACAGGAGAAGCCAATGACAGCAGCATCCGACTCACTTGGCGAAATCGACCCCGAAGCAACGCTCGCGCTGCAAATCATCGAGAGCATGCCCGGCAACGCGTGGGCAGCCGATGCCATCGGAAGGTTCACCTATGTCAGCCCAAATACCCTGGCGTTCATGGGCAACACGCATGAAGGTCTCAACACCTCCGAAGACAACGATGAGTTCAGCTGGTGTCGAGCTGTCCATCCCGACGATTATGATCCTGTAGCCGCCAGATGGCGGCATTGCCTCGAAACCGGCGATCCCTACGATACCGAGCATCGCCTGCGGCGCGCCGATGGCGTCTATCGCTGGTTTCGAAGCTCAGGACGACCTTTTCGCGACAGCCAGGGGCGCATCATTCAATGGTACGGCACGACAATAGACATTGAGGACCAGAAGCGGGCCGAGTCAGCATTGCGCGACCGGGAGCGGGAACTCTCGCAGCTCGTGGATATGGTCCCGAGTCACATCTGGCGGCTCGATCCCGACGGCGAGCCGATCTTCTTCAATGGGCGCATGGTTGACTTTCTTGGCCTCGACGTAGCGGATCTGGACCGACCGGGCATGAGCCGGCTGGCGGCGATGATACAGGCCGCCGTTCATCTGGACGACGCGGCAGCATTCGGCGATGCACTCCGCGGTTGCTTCACTACCGGTGCGAGCTTCGCCATGCGCTATCGCCTGCGCCGTGCCGATGGCGTCTATCGCTGGATGTCGAGCCGGGCGGAGCCGATGCGCGATGACGCCGGCCGCATCGTCCAGTGGTACGGCCTCTGTCACGATATAGACGATCAGATGCACGCCGAAGCGGCGTTGCGGCAGAGCGAGCAACAACTTCGGCACATGATCGACGCCGTGCCGGTCCGTATCTGGAGCGTGATGCCGACCGGCGGGCCGGTCTACTTCAACAAGCGATACCAGGACCATTTCCGCTCCGTTATCGCCAACTTTGACGCGCTCGGCGAGCCGGGAATCGAAACGTTGCTGTACGAGGTGATTCATCCCGAAGATGCTCCCGAGGTGCAGCGCACGTTGCTGAGTTGTTTCGAAACTGGCGGCGGCTCCGCGATGCGGTTTCGCTGGCGCGAAAAAGACGGCACCTATCGCTGGGCTGAGTGCAGGGTCGAGCCGCGGCGCGATGACGACGGAACGGTTGTGCAGTGGTACGGGGTTTCTCTCGACATCGACGATGAGGTGCGTGCGCAGGCGGCGTTGCGCAAAAGTGAGCGGCGCCTTCAGCAGCTTATCGACACCGTGCCCGCTTTGATCTGGAGTACGACACCGGAAGGGACGCCATCCTACGTCAACAAGCGGTTCACCGATGTAACCGGGGCCACGCTCCATGACATCACGGCCCCGGACGGCTCGCCGTCGCTGAGCGTCATCCATCCAGACGATATCGACACCGCACGGCAGGCGATCCGCCATTCATTCGCAACGGGCGTGCCTTACGTTCAGAGATATCGCCAACGGCGGGCCGACGGCGGCTATCGCTGGACCGAGACTCGCGCCGAGCCGCTGCGCGACGAAGATGGCAGCATTCTCCAATGGTACGGTGTGAGCGTCGACATCCATGACCTGGTGACCACGCAAGCGGCTTTGCACGACCGGGAACGAGAGCTCTCGCAACTCGTCAACATGGTTCCGAGCTACCTCTGGCGGCTGTCCCCCAACGGTGAGCCGACCTTCTTCAACAAGCGCCTGATAGATTTTCTCGGCCTGGACATAGCGGACGCGGAAAAGCCGGACACGAGCCTGCTGGCGGCCTTCATTGCCACCGTCGTCCATCCCGACGATGCAGCCAGCCTGAAGGAAGCACTCGACAGCTGCTTTGCCACCGGCGAGCGCTTCTTCATGAGGTATCGCCTGCGCCGTGCCGATGGCGTTTATCGTTGGATGGAGGGCCGCGCGGAGCCGCTGCGGGATCACGGCGGACGCATTGTCCAGTGGTACGGTCTTACGCACGACATCGACGATCAGCTGCGCGTCGAAGCGGCGCTGCGCGAGAGAGAACGCGCTCTCTGGCAGCTCGTTGAAACGCTGCCGGCAATGATCGATTGCGCCGCGCCGGATGGCGAACCGATATACCGCAGCCAGCAGCTCCGCGAATTCCTCGGATACAATCTTGAGGAATTGGACGAAGCGGGAAAGTCGCGGCTGGCTGGCACACTCGACGCCGGTGTTCATCCCGACGACCTGACAGGTGTCAAGGAAAGATATGCCCATTGTCTGTCCACAGGCGAGCCGTATGCGCGACGGCACCGTCTGCGGCGCTTCGATGGTGAATATCGCTGGGTCGAGACGCGTGCCGCGCCGATGCGCAATGCTGAAGGCGCCATAGTGCAGTGGAACGTTATCTGCCTCGACATCGAAAATGAGGTGCGGACACAAGAGGAGCTTCGACTGGCACAAGAGAGACTGGCGCGTGCGAGTCAGGCGGCGAGCCTTGCCGAACTCTCCGCATCCATCGCTCATGAGGTGAACCAGCCGCTGGCCGCCATCGTCGCCAACTCGAACGCATGCCACCGTTGGCTGTCCGCCGAGCCCCCGAACGTCGAGCGCGCGAAGATCACGGCCGAGCGCATCATCCGCGACGCCAACTCGGCGGCGGATGTCGTCAGCCGCATCCGTGCCTTGTTCAGACCTTCGCTTGAAATGAGAACCAGTACGCCGATCCCCAGCGTCGTTGCGGAAGCCCGTGACCTTATGGCCGAGGAAGCCATGCGGCGTCGCGTTCGCATGGACATCGACGTCGAAAGCAACCTTCCGCTGGTTGCGTTCGATCGCGTCCAGATCCAGCAGGTCCTGGTCAACCTCATTCGCAACGGCATGGAGGCGATGGACACCACCGCGGGCGACAAGGTTCTTGGGATGCGCGTGCACCGGATAGAGGACACGATCCAGACCGAGGTCAGCGACCGAGGCCCGGGTATCGAACGTCCTAACAAGATATTCGAGCCGTTCTTTACAACGAAAGGAAACGGGATGGGCATGGGGCTCGCGATCTCCCGTTCGATCATTGAGTCTCACGGCGGACGCCTTTGGGTGGAAAATAGCGTGCCGCGTGGGGCGACATTCATCTTCACTCTCCCGGTTGAAGCGAAAGCTGCGCAATAAGTCGGGCGACACCTCGGCCACCGGCGGCGCTCAGTAAGCGCTTGGTTTTTCGGCTCTCGGTGAAGGGGCGCCGCCGCCGCGTGCAATGCATGGATTTCCATGAGGTGCGGTTGGGGCATGGCGGGATTAGGGTGGCGACGTGAGTCCGTCCGCCCAGTCCAGCTATCAAGAACAAGTGCTACACGAAGCGCCGACAATCTCCAGATTTTGTTTGTCCGTCAGGGGCACCCGATGACGATAGCGCCCAACTCACTTGGCGAGACCGATTCCAACGCAACGCTCGCGTTAACGCATGAGTTGGACCGATCCGGACCGGGAAGTGGCCGACCTTTCGCGACGAATGAACCGGGCCTGATTCGCGGCAACATGATCAGCGATCTTGAAAGAGGCAGGTTGTCGCGCGTCTGGTCGCACCGTCCTCAATTCTTGCATCTGGGGCTTTTTATTACGGCCTATGTCCTGGGCTGCGGCTTCGCCCAGTCGCTCGCAATCATACCTGGAACAGGGATTTCCATTTGGCCTCCGAGCGGGCTTTTCATCGCTACGCTTGTCTTCGCCTCCAGGTATAGCTGGCCGTGGTGGGTGCTGGGGGCCTGTGTGGCAGAACTGTTCAGCAACTTCTTGTGGTTCCACACTCCGCTGCCCGCGGCCTTCCTGATCTTTGCCGGCAACGCTCTTGAAGCGGTGACCGGCGCATGGCTTGTGAACCAGACCTGCAAGCGCCCAGTTCGGCTGGAAACGTTGCGGGACGTCCTCGCATTCGTCGTACTGGCCGCTGGAGTTGCGCCGGTTGCAAGCGCCACGGTCGGAAGTGCGGCGCTTGCGTGGTTTGGCATACAATCGCAAAGCTTTGCGACGGCTTGGCCGCTGTGGTGGATCGGAGACGCGACAGGAGTCCTGATCGTAGCGCCACTGGCGCTGGTCGTGTTCCAGAACTGGCGCGGCAAGGCGCAGCTCTCGGCAGCGCGGTGGATGGAAGCTTGCGTCCTAGGGCTGATCTTTCTTGGGATCGCCGCCCTTTCCTTGAGCGGCTATCTGCCGTTCGCCTACATCATCATGCCGCCTCTTCTTTGGGCCGCGGTGCGCTTTGAGTTCCGAGGCGCCGCCGTAGCATTGACCGTTCTCGCTCTGATCACGGCAGTATTCACGATATCCGGCGCCAGCCAATTTGCCGGCGATCCCGAGTCCCAGAAGCACAACCAGATCATGCTGCAGCTTTTTCTGGGCATCTCTGCATTTTCGGCGCTCGTCGTGGCCGCCATTTCCAGGCAGCATCAGGCGGCGGTGCTCACTTTGCGCCAAAGTGTGGAGACCTTGCGGGAGCGGGAGCGAGAACTCTCGTTGCTGGTCGAAATGATCCCCGCTCACATTGCCCGCATGGCGCCCAACGGCGAACCAACCTTCTTCAGCAAGCGCACGACAGACTATATCGGCCTCAACGACATCGCGGGCTGGGACAAGCCGGGCACGAGCCGCCTGGCGACCGTAGTCGCGGCAGCCGTCCATCCCGACGATGGACCCAGGATGAGAGAATGGCTCAGCCGCTCACTCGCCACCGGCGAACCCTATCCCATACGGTATCGCCTGCGTCGCGCTGACGGTGTCTACCGCTGGAGGGAGGGCCGCGCCGAGCCGCTGCGGAACCAGAGTGGAGCGATCGTCCAATGGTACACGGCCAGCATCGACATCGACGATGAGGTGCGCGCGCAGGAGGCATTGCGCGACCGGGAGCGGGAGCTCTCGCAGCTTGTCGACATGGTTCCGAGCCACGTTTGGCGCCTGACGCCGGACGGCGAGCCGACCTTTTTCAACAAGCGAATGGTCGACTTTCTCGGCCTTGACGTAACGGATTTGGACAAACAGGGCATCGGCCGGCTGGCGGCGATGATAGCGGCCACCGTCCATCCGGACGACGCAGCAGCATTCGGCGACACGCTCAGTCACTGCCTTGCTACCGGCGAGCGCTTCTCCATGAGGTATCGCCTGCGCCGCGCCGATGGCGTCTATCACTGGATGTCGAGCCGGGCAGAGCCGATGCGCGATCACGCTGGCCTGATCGTGCAGTGGTACGGCCTCTGTCACGACATAGACGATCAGATGCAAGCCGAAGAGGCGCTGCGGCGGAGCGAATTGCAGCTTCAGCAGATGATCGACGCTGTGCCGGTCCGCATTTGGAGCGCGGTGCCGACCGGCGGGCCGGTCTACTTCAACAAGCGATACCAAGACCATTTCCGCGCCGTCATCGCCAATGTCGAAACACTCGGAGAGCCGCGCATCGAGGAATTGCTGCAAGAACTGGTTCATCCCGAAGATGCTCCCGAGGTGCTGCGCACGTTGCTGACTTGTTTCGAAACAGGCGGCGGTTCCGCGATGCGGTTTCGTTGGCGCGAAACAGACGGCTATCGCTGGGCGGAGTGCAGGGTCGAGCCGCGGCGTGATGAAGACGGGGCGGTTGTGCAATGGTACGGGGTTTCCCTCGACATCGACGAAGAGGTGCGCGCGCGGGAAGCGCTGCGACAAGCCTCCGACAAACTCGCGCAAGCCACTCAGGCTGCAAGTCTCGCCGAGCTTTCCGCTTCGATCGCGCACGAGGTGAATCAGCCGCTGGCCGCGATCGTCGCCAATTCCCATGCATGCCACCGTTGGCTGGGCGCCGTCCCGCCGAACGTCGAACGCGCGAAGATTACGGCCGAGCGCATTATCCGGGACGCCAATTCGGCGGCGGACGTCGTCGGCCGCATCCGCGCGCTGTTCAAGCAATCCACCGAGACGAGGACCAATGCCGCGCTCAGCAGTGTCATCGCAGAGGCACGCGACCTCGTGACCGAGGAAGCGATGCGGCGGGGCGTTCGCATCAGCGTTGATGTCGAAAGCGACGTTCCGCTAGTCGCGCTCGATCGCGTCCAGATCCAGCAGGTTCTGGTCAATCTCATTCGCAACGGCATCGAGGCGATGGACTCTGGTGCGGATGACGGAGTTATCAGCATCCGCGTGCGCCATATCGGGGATGTTGTCCAGGCCGAAGTCAGAGATCGCGGCCGGGGCGTCGAGTTTCCCGACCGGATATTCGAACCGTTCTTTACCACGAAAGAGCAAGGGATGGGCATGGGACTGGCGATCTGCCGTTCGATCATCGAGTCGCACAGCGGGCGTCTATGGGTCGAGAAGAACGAACCACGTGGAGCGACGTTTATCTTCACGTTGCCGGTTGAAATGGAAGCGGCGTCATGACGACGGACGGCCAAATTGTCTTTATCGTAGATGACGATGAACGCATCCGGGAGGCGCTTAGTGAACTGCTGGCCGCACATGGCCTGCGTGCCACAGCGTTCGGATCGGCGGGCGATTATATCCGCGCTGACAAGCCGGACGTCCCTGCCTGCCTCATCCTCGATATCGAGTTGCCGGATATTAACGGCCTCGATCTGCAGCGACAGATTGCCGAGGGCGATCATCCGCCGATCGTTTTCCTGACAGGACATGGCGATATCCCGTCCTCGGTGCGTGCGATCAAGCACGGCGCCGTGGATTTCCTGACCAAGCCCTTCAGCGATGCAGACCTCATGGCCGCAATCCATGCGGCGATTGCCCAGGATCGGGTACAGCGATCGGAGCGCGCCGAGCTGGGCGTGTTGAAGCAACGTTATCTTGAGCTGACGCCGCGCGAACGTGAGGTGCTGCCGCTGGTGGTCAGCGGCCTGCTCAACAAGCAGGCCGCCGCTGAACTAGGGATCAGCGAAGTTACGCTGGAAATTCATAGAAGGAACGTCATGCAGAAGATGATCGCGGCGTCGCTCGCCGACCTAGTGCGCATCGCCGAGCGATTGGGAATACCGATCACGCACTCGCGCCGGGCAGGGGGGAGCTGAGGGTGAGCAAGCGGAGGCCTGTCGTTGCGATTGTCGACGATGACCCAAGACTGCTCGAGTCGCTGGAGGACCTCTTGGAGTCCGCCGGCTATGTGGCCCGCAGCTTCTCGTCGCCGGGGGCATTGCTGGTCAGCGGCCTGTCTGGATTGGACATGCTCATCACCGACATCGGGATGCCCGGCATGGACGGCTTTGAACTTCGTGACCTGGTCAAGAAGGCGCGTCCGGACCTGCCTGTGTTCCTGATCACCGGTCGCCACGAGATAGTGGATCAGCACCGCGCCAAGGGCATTGGGGGCGGGCTTTTCTGCAAGCCCTTCGATGGCCAGGCCCTGCTTGCGGCGATCGGCGATGCTTTACGCAACCCAAAAACGGAGCCTAAACATGACAGTTGACCAATTGCCATTACGGAGATCGACGCCGTCATCACAGCAGCGGAGGGCTGAAGCCGAGCAGCCGCTGGTCATTATTGTTGATGATGATGCCTCTGTTCGGGAGGCGCTGTCGGAATTGATCCTGTCGGCGGGTTTCCTGCCGGTCAGCTTTACCTCGACCCGCGAATTGCTTGACGCCGATGTGTTGGAAAGTCCCGGCTGCTTGATCCTCGACGTGCGCATGCCAAGGACGAGCGGTCTCGATCTGCAGCACCATCTTGCGAAAAACGGCAACCCCAAACCCATCATCTTCCTGACCGGGCATGGCGATATCCCGATGACTGTCCAAGCGATGAAGGCCGGCGCCGTGGACTTTCTCACCAAGCCGGTGCGGGATCAAACGCTGCTTGACGCCGTGATCACGGGCATTGCGGTGGACGCCAAGCGGCGGGCGGATGCGGTGATCGTCAAGCGCAATGTAGAGCGGGTCGAGACGCTGACGCCGCGCGAGCGCGAGGTTCTGCGAGAAGTGGCGCGCGGACGCCTCAACAAGCAGATCGCCTTCGACCTCGGGATCAGTGAAGTGACGGTCAAGCTGCATCGCGGCAATGTCATGCGCAAGATGGAGGCCGCTTCCATCGGTGAGCTGATCAGGACATGGGAAACGCTGCCCGCGCCGATGCGCCAGGCCTAGAATTTGGCACAAGCCGATCCATGCCCCATCCAATAGGATCGCCCGGCGCGCCCGGCTGCTTCAGGCTGCGGGAAATTGCTTCCTCTGCGCGCCCAGGCCTTCCTGCTGTCGGTACGCTCGTGCTGATGCGGGTGATCCTGATGTATATCGGTGGTCCTGTTGGGTGTTTCGCGGCAAGGCCCGCGCCAACATCGGTTACCATTGAGCGGCGCTCCCTGGCGGCCCCAGCCTGACCGACAAACTCGCAACATTCCATGCAACAACAACTGACGCCGGCCATGCCGCGTCGGTCCCCGCGCCGCTACCCAAGCCTAAATTGACGTCTGTCTATAAGAGCTTGCCTTAGCCCGCCCCTATCCTCGGCGTGCCTGCCCTGCACCTTGGCATCGTATGACAGATGCTTCCGTAGAATAGGTTCGCGGCCCGGATCGGTGCATCCTGTTCCTCGCAAGCCATCACGACCGTCGCGTTTCTACCGCTCCTCGCTCGCTCCTCCCCGAACGCGACCGCACAGGCCGACTCGACGGTCGTGATGGTGAGCATGATGTTCAAAGCACATGGATGGACATGATGAACAAAGACGGACTTTTCTCCGTCGGCGGATCTCGCCGCGATGTCTTGTTGGCAGGCCTGATCTCTACGGTAGCCGCCGGACTGCCCCGCGCTGCTTCGGCAACGAGCCGAAAACAAAAGCTTTCCTCTTCCCCCCTCAATCAAAGGAACCAAGACGATGAGCACCATCACGACCAAGGACGGCACCGAAATCTACTACAAGGATTGGGGCAAGGGTCCTGTCGTCACATTTTCGCACGGCTGGCCGCTGAATTCCGACGCCTGGGACGGCCAGATGCTCTTTCTTGCCCATAACGGCTTTCGCGTCGTTGCGCATGACCGGCGCGGCCATGGCCGATCGAGCCAGGCGACTTCCGGCAACGACATGAACGGCTATGCGGACGATCTTGCAGCCGTGATCGAGGCGCTGGATCTCCGGGACGCCACGCTGGTCGGCCATTCCACCGGAGGAGGCGAGGTTGCTCGCTATATCGGACGGCACGGGACGAAGCGGGTGGCCAAGGCTGTTCTTATCGCCGCTGTTCCGCCGATCATGGTGAAGACGCCGGCCAATCCGGAAGGCCTGCCGATCGAGGTATTCGACGGCATAAGGGCTGGCCTCGTCAAGGATCGTTCGCAGTACTACCGGGACCTCGCACCGTTGTTTTATGGCGCGAACAGGCCGGGCGCTAAGGTTTCCCAGGGGACTCTGGATCAGTTCTGGCTCTGGAGCATGCAGGCGGGTCTCGTCAACGCGTACGAAAGCGTCAAGGCGTTCTCCGAGACCGATTTTACCGAGGACCTCAAAAAGTTCGACGTACCAACCCTGGTCCTGCATGGCGAGGACGACCAGATCGTCCCCGTCAAGGACTCGGCAGTCAAGTCGGCCCGACTGATCAAAGGCGCAAAGGATATCTACTACCCCGGCGCGCCCCACGGGATCACGGCCACGCACCAGGATCAGGTCAATGCTGACCTGCTCGCCTTCATCAAAGGATAGTACGCCCTCAGACACGACCGCATGTTGTCCGCACTTCCTTGGAGCCGCCGATGACCACCTTTGGCAATATTTCGCGCGCCCTGAACAGCATTTCAGGTGGCGCGCTAGGTCAAACCTTGTGCGCTCGCATAGCCGAGCGGTGGCCTGAATGCCGGTCTGTCGGCTCATGTCCCGGATTGTGGAACCGAACCACTGCGCCATCGAGTTGGAGCGCTGGCAAAGGCGGCAAACATATGCTGCGACAGGGCTGCCATTTCGGGCAACTGCGCCTGTGCAGCGCGGAGGCGATCGCCGGGGTTTGACACTACGTCGCACTGTCGGGGGTCGCCGCCGCGCCTTGAAGGCCAAAGCGCTCTCGAGGTCGTCAAACTGGCTAATCGCCGGGAGTTTATCAATCGGTAGCCGTTTGCGATTGCCGCTCATTTTGGCGGTCTCAATTCGGCGTGAAATTTTCTTGGCCAGCAGTTGCGACCATCGCAGCAGCACCGGCACAATTTTTCGAAGGCAGGAACGACATGGGCGCACTCTCAGGCAAGATCGCGGTGGTCACCGGCGGAAACAGCGGGATCGGACTATCGGCTGCAAAAATCTTTGCGGCCGAGGGCGCGCAAGTCGTCATTACCGGCCGCCGGCGGCAGGCGGTCGAGGAAGCGGTCGCACAGATCGGGGCAGGCGCGCTGGGCATTCAGGGAAATGTGGCCGACGTGTCGCACCATGACGAGGTAGCGCAGCAGATCCGCCAGAGGTTCGGGGCGCTCGACATCTATATGGCGAACGCCGGCATAAACACCATCACGCACTCGGCCGATGTCTCCGAGGCAGAATATGATGCGCAATTTGCCGTTAACACGCGAGGCGTCTTCTTCGGCGTCCAGAAGCTGATTCCGATCATGCGGAACGGCGGCGCAATCATCCTCACAGGCTCGCTCGCCAGCGAGAAGGTCCTGGACGGTCATGCTGTATACGCGGGCTCGAAGGCGGCCATAAATGCCTTTGCGCGCGCTTGGGCGATCGAACTGAAGTCTCGCGGCATCCGGGTCAACGTGCTCAGCCCAGGTCCGGTGGATACGGCTATTCTCGATAAGCTAGGCATACCGTTTGAGCAGCGCGGGCTGTTTGAAAAGGCGATGGCGGAGGCAATACCCCTGGGCCGGATGGGGCAGCCGGAAGAGCTGGCAAAAGCTGCTCTGTTCCTTGCCTCGGACGCGAGCAGTTTCGTCACGGGCATCAATCTGCGGGTGGATGGCGGGATGGCAGTGCTCTGAGCCATGACTGCGAGATCGCGCCAATAGACTGCCGGTTATCGGCTGAGCAATCGGTCTTCCTCACGAAAATTTTTTGGGAAGCTGCCGCACGAGTCGCGCCAAATAGGTCGGAGGCGACACGTTTTGTCGACGTGGCGCAAATTGAGCCACGTAAATAGCAAGTCGCATTGCAGGGATCGACGCGCAAGAGAAGTCGGATCGCCAGGTCTCGCCACGGCGGCAGCGGCGTCTTGCAAACACAGCTCTCCGGCCGCGCGCCCTCAGTGTCTGTTCCGGCGTCCGCCGACAATGCACACCCGGCATAGATACCTCAATTATGCTGCAGGGCACCTGATCTCCCCGGTGACCTACCCTGCACCTTGGCATTGTATGACAGACCCTTCCGCACAATAGGTTGGCGGGCAGCGTCGGCGCATTCTCTTGAGCATTGGTCACCACAGGCCACACGGGAGAAAGCAAATGCGAAACATAACTCGAGCCCTGGCGCTCACCGCAGCGCTGGCCGCGTCGGGCGGCGGGATGGCGCAGGCCGCCAATTCTCAGCCCAAGCCGACGATCGTACTGGTGCACGGCGCCTTCGCGGAATCGTCGAGCTGGGACGCAGTCATCACCAAGCTCAGCAAAGACGGTTATGTAGCGATAGCCGCAGCTAATCCGCTCCGCGGCGTTGCCAGCGATGCGAAAGCAGTCTCAGCCATCGTCCGGTCGGTTTCCGGGCCGGTCGTGCTGGTGGGGCATTCCTACGGCGGGCCTGTCATCACCGAGGCCGCCAATGGCAATCCCAATGTAAAGGCGTTGGTCTACGTGGCGGGCTTCGCGCCGGATACCGGCGAATCGAGCCTTACGTTGTCCAGCATGTTTCCCGGCAGCACCTTGGGGAGCGCGCTTGCTCCGGTAGCGTTGCCGGACGGCGGGCAAGACCTCTTCATCGAGCCGGCCAAGTTCCGCGCCCAGTTCGCCGCCGACGTTCCGCAAGAGCAGACTTTGCTGATGGCTGCCACTCAACGTCCTGTTGCTCAGGCGGCTCTGACTGAAACCTCGGGCGTCGCCTCATGGAAGACGCTGCCGTCCTACATGATCTACGGCTCGGATGACCGCAACATCCCGGCAGCCGTCATGAGCTTCATGGCCAAGCGTGCGCACGCGGTAAAGACCGTCGTCATCGAGGGTGCGTCCCACGCGCTCATGGTTTCGCACCCCGACGAGGTCACGTCACTCATCGAGGATGCTGCTGCATCGGTCAGTCAATAGCAGGCTGGAAGCGCCTGCATCCGATCGAGCAACGAAAATAGACACGCAACACCAGGAGACCAGACATGAAGATCGTCGTCATCGGCGGAACCGGGCTGATCGGTTCAAAGACCGTGGAGAGGCTGCGAAACAAAGGACACGACGTGCTGGCGGCGTCGCCGAATTCGGGCGTCAACACCGTTACGGGAGAGGGTCTGGCGTCCGCGCTTGCCGGTGCGCAGGTCGTCGTCGACCTGGCGAACTCGCCGTCGTTCGAGGAAAAGGCTGCCCTGGAGTTCTTCGGGGCATCCGGGCGTAATCTTTTTGCCGCCGAAACGGCCGCCGGCGTCCGTCATCACGTGGCGCTGTCCGTCGTCGGTACCGACCGGCTGCAGGGCATGGGCTATTTCCGCGGCAAGTTGCTTCAGGAAAAGCTGATCAGGGAGTCCGGAATTCCCTACACCATCGTTCACGCCACTCAGTTCTTCGAATTCACAGCCGCCATCGCAAACACGGGTGCCGTCGGAGATACCATTCATATGTCGCCGGCCTACTTCCAACCCATGGCGGCTGATAATGTTGCCGATGCGATGGCGGACGTCGCGCTTGCCGCGCCGTTGAACGGCATGATCGAAATTGCCGGCCCGGAGCGTGTTCGCATGAGCGAACTTGTCGAGCGCTTCCTGAAGGCCACCAACGACCCGCGCAAAGTCGTCCCGGATCCCGGCGCGCTCTACTACGGCCAAGTGGCAATCGACGACCGAACGCTGGTGCCCGGCGAGAATGCGCGCATCGGCCCCGTGCGTTTCGATGATTGGCTCAGCCGATACACGGCACCGAAATAAGCAATCATCGGATAGGCCATTCTCACAACAAGGAGACCAGACATGATCAGAACACTTCTCTGCGCCGCGCTCACCGCCGCTTCCGTCACCGCAGCAATGGCCAATGACGCCGCCAGCGTGAAGCTTGTCTACGACCAGGCCCTTCCAAACGTGCCCGGCAAGAGCATGAAGGCCGTGCTCGTCGAGTACGCGCCGGGGGGTACGTCGCCGGCCCATACCCATCCCAAATCCGCGTTCATCTATGCCACGGTTCTGGAGGGGGCGATCCGAAGCCAGGTCAACGATGGGCCGGTGAAGACTTATCGCGCCGGCGAGAGTTTCTCCGAATTCCCGGGCGACCGTCATGCCGTCAGCGAAAACGCCAGCAAGACGGAAGGCGCTCGTCTGCTTGCTATTTTCGTCGTTGACACCAGCGAGACGGAACTGACGACGAACGCGAAATGAAATCGCGGCCCCCGGACCATCGTATGCGAAAGGACGGTCAGTGACATGAATTCGATCGCCAGCCGCACACTTGCAGGGATTTCGGTCCCCGATACACCGCTTGTTGGCCGAGCGATCGAACATGCCCGCCAGCGATGTGAACCCTACTTGTTCAACCACGTTGTCCGATCCTGGCTTTTCGCGGCCCGGATCGGACAGATGCAGAATATCCAGCACGACGCGGAGGTTGTTGCCGTTGCAACCCTGTTGCATGACATCACGCTCAATGAGGACTTCGCCGGGCCGCGCCGTTTCGAAGTGGAAGGCGCCGATCTTGCCCGCACCTTCGTTCGGGAAGGTGGCTTCGACGAGCGGCGCGCCCAATTGATCTGGGACAGCGTCGCCCTCAATTCGACGCCGTCGATCGGCCTCTACAAGGAGGCTGAGGTGGCGCTTTGCACAGCCGGCATCTGTCTCGATGTCGTCGGCTTGCAATACAGCCTCATTTCGTCAGCCGAGATTGCAAAGATCATCGGTGAGTTTCCGCGCCTCGGGATGAAGCGGCGGATGACGCGATGCTTTTGCCATATCGCCGAGATCAGGCCCGAAACCACCTACGACAACTTTGCCCGGGACTTCGGCGAGCGCTTTGTTTCAGGCTACAAGGCGACTTCAGCAGTTGATCTTGTGATGAACGCTCCCTTCGAAGAGTGAACGCAGTTTCGATCCAGGTCTCTCGATCGACGCCGGCCAGCTCAGCCGAGCCCTTCATATGACCCAAAACGCTGTGCGCCTGTCGCATGCCTGCGGCAAAGCGAATTGCCGAGGGCAGCGTTCAGGTGTCAATTCCACCGCTTCCTATACTTCGGTTTAGGCGCGCCGACCTATTGAATGGCAATACATATCATCGGGCACGATAGCAACAATTTGGCTCACAGGTCATCCTTACGCGGCAATGGATTGCAAACACCTCAAGGAGATAAAGTAATGAATATTGCAGCGTCACCGGTCGCTCCGAAAGGAAAAGCCGCCGCCCAACGCGCGAGTTATGCTGAGCAGTCGCCCGAACTTCTGAAGAAATTTATTGAATTTCTTGGTGCGACGCGAGAGGGGTCGATCGAAGAGCCAATCCGGGATCTTGTTGCCGTCCGAGCCGCGCAGATGAACGGGTGCACCTTCTGCCTCGATATGCACGTCAAACAGGCGAAGATTCATGGCGAGCGCGAACTGCGCCTTTACCACCTGGCAGCCTGGCGGGATTCAACCTTGTTCGTTCCTCGCGAGCGTGCCGCCTTGGCATGGACGGAAGTCTTGACGAAGTTGCCCGAGCAGGGTGTCCCGGACGAGATCTACGATCGCGTCAGGTCGCAGCTTTCCGAGAAGGAAATCTCCGATCTGACCTTCGTTGTCATGGCGGTCAACTCTTGGAACCGTCTGAACATCGGCTTCAAACCCGTCCCGGGCTCGGGCGATGCGAAGTTTGGCCTGAGCAAAGCAGCACTGAGCTAATCTTTGGAATGGGTTAGAATGGCGCTTGTTTGTGAGCCATTCTGAGCGGCCGGGCAAAGTCGCCGAGCTCGGCGACCAACACTGGAACCGATCTCAGCCTCCCGGCCGCGGCCGCGAGGCGCTCTCAGGAGGGCGTCATGCGCATTGACAGTCTGCATCCAGTAATATCGGCCCGTCTTATGGTGGTCGATGTCGACGCTCCACTCCGCAGTGCGGCACTCTCACTTTCCAGGCCCGCAATAGGCCTGGTCGTGGTGTGCCACGGCAGTGGGGAGGCGGCAGGCGTGCTGAGCAAGTCCGACCTTGTCCGCCATCTGGCCAATTCAGGGCCAACAGAAGCGCCGATTGCGGCATTGATGAGCCGGTCCATCGTGTCCTGTGGTCCCGATGATGATCTTCATTCAGTCTGGCAGACGATGGCCGCGCAAGGCCTGCAGAATGTGCCGGTGCTCGGGGCTGACTCGAAACCGCTAGGCGTCCTAGATATCCGTGATGCGATGAAGGCGCTCTTTAAACAAGAGGAACTGCAGGAACGGCTGCTTGCCAACTACATCAGCGGGATCGGCTACCAATAGAGCATGGTCTCGCGATTGAATATATACGGAAGTATGAATCGGCGTCTTCTTAGACATAATATAAAATAAAGGTCGTAAATTATAGCGTATTGAAGCAAATAGGTGACGACTTAGCCAGCGGGGAATGAAATGTTTCGTCCGGACATAAAAGAAGATGTCTTCGACGGCCCGCCCGATGGCCCTGGAAGTGGTATGTCCGTGCAAATGTCGACGGCCGGCATCGTCCATGACCTGGGCAATCTCATTCAGGTCGCCTCGTCGGCGTTGAACCACCTGGCCCGCGATCCGAGCATCCAAGCGGCTCCGGCGCTTGGGCCTGTAATTGCCGGCGCCAAAACGGCTTTGGAGCGGGCCGGGGGCCTTGTCCGGCAAACCATCAGCCTGGCCCGAGAGAGCCACGCTGAAATCGAATACACAAACGTAGGTGCTTGCCTGGCTGAGATCGAAACCCTCGTACGGAGCGCCTTGGATGCCAATATCGGTCTTGAGCTTCGGGTCGGGTCCGACCTGCCTTTGGTGCGATGCGATCGCTTTGGATTGCAAAATGCGGTTCTGAATCTTCTGTTCAACGCGCGCGATGCAATGCCTGACGGCGGTTTCATCTCGATCGATGCCGGCTTGGCCTCTGCAAACTCCGCCGCCAGTCAGGTAGATATCCGTGTCGCGGACAACCGTATCGGGATGACCAGCGAGACGATGGTCTGCGCCTTCGATCCGTTCTTCACCACCAAAAGCGAAGGCCTCGGCGGCGTCGGTTTGCCGATGGTGAAGCACTTTGCCGAGCAATCAGGCGGAAGCATCGATATTCAGAGCACACTTGGGGCAGGCACGACCGTCACTCTGCGGTTGCCTGCGATGCGATAGCGGCCCGCCAATCTGCCTCCGGTGATAAACGTGACATACAATCGAGAGATAAAGATGGATGCACAACTCGTCGAAAACGTCCAACAGCACCGTTTCGAGCTGCCGATCGCCGGCGATATGTTTGCGGCGGCCTATTATCGGCTCGAAGGCGGGAAGGTTGCGCTGATACACACCGAAGTCCCGTCGGAATTTTCCGGACAGGGGATCGCGTCGCAATTGGCCCAAGGGACCTTCGAACTGCTCCGCAAAACCGGCCGTAAAGCGATCTTGAAATGTCCCTTCATGAGCCGCTTTTTCGCCAAGCACCCGGACTATGCAGATGTCGTCGGCGGCTAGTCATTGGCACGAATGTTGAGGGTTTCCCAAGGATCTATCCAAATGCCTGACGAGTATGATTTGCAGAGGTTCGTCAGCGCACAGGATCCGGTCTACGACGACGCGCTGGCCATTCTACGTCGAGGGATGATGTGCACTCCCTACATGGAGTTCATCTTCCCAAGGTTGGCCACAAGGCGAAGTGGTGCAGCGCCTGAGCCATATGCAATCACATCGCTCGACGAAGCCAGCGCCTATCTCTCATTTCCGATCCTCGGAGGCCGTTATCGGGAATGCGTTGGCACCATGCAACGGCTCTCCGGCCTGAGCGCTCGCGCTGTCTTCGGTGAGGTTGATGCGAAGAAGTTGCACGCGTCCCTCACGCTGTTTTCCGAAGCAAGCAACGAGGAGTTCCTGCTCGAGACAATCTTCGACGTCTGGTTCAACGGTTTGCTCGACGAGGAAACGATGAACGATCTCTACTTGATGTCGTAGTGGTCTGCTCGTGCCAGCGGCGTAAAGCCGTCGCGGCGCAGAGGTCACCATCCGCTGCCTTATCATGCGGTGCCATTTCGAAACCGTGACCTGCGTCGAATATAGCGGGGCCGAAATGGTCGAACAGGACGAAGGGCCCGATCATGAGGCGATTCGAGGAGGGCAATACGCGCCCTACCTTCAGTCCGTCCGCAAAATCACAGATAGCCGGCTGGATCGATGCCTGTGATATCGCTTTGGCGGATGGTCATGGATCTCTGTCCTTCTGCATGCCTTGTCAGCCAGGTGCTCGAACGCGCTTGAACGGAGCGGCTCGAAAGACTGTCTGAATGGCTTTGAGGAGCGCGAATTTGGAGCTCGCGTGGTGCTGTCCCGCGATGCCGCTTTCATTAGAAGCCGACACCCTCATCGACAGGATCGCGGCAAGATCTTCGGCCATTTCGGGCCGGTCGTGCAGCAGCGGTGCAAAGCTTTCCTGGTCTATCTCGTAAACCGCGACAGGGGTCATTGCCCGCAAACTCGACATCTCGCCAATGCCGGCGAGCAGGCCGGTCTCGCCGAAGAAATCGCCAGGTGCAAGCCGGCCGATCTCCTGCAGTTGATCGTCGTCCTCGCCAATTTGCCGGACGATGACGCCCGTCCGTACGATCATGAGCGACGGCAGCATCTCTCCCTGTCGTGCGATGATCTCGCCCTTATGGTAGGTGCGAACCGAGGCCGCTTTGGCGAGCGCCTCCTGCTCGGTACCCGTCAGTGCCGAGAATACCGGTATGGAATTGATGAGTTCGATCGGGGTGAAGCCTTGCGAGGCTGCCGTCTCGTCGCTCGGCTGGTTGGTCATGGCAATCGAGCCCGAAAGTGGCTGCGCCAGCAGCAGGCCGGTCGACTTTGAATGGCGATAAATGAGATCGAAGATGTCGTTCCGAGCGGCACTTCGCTGGTCAATACTTGCGACGCGAAACGTCAACTCGATCTCGATAGCTGCAGCATCCAGGCTTCTGATGGTAACCGAGGGCGAAGGGTCCTGGAGGATTGAATTGCAGCTCAGCAAGACAGTGCGCATGAGATCTACGATGATCGCCGGCGTCTTCGTTGGCGCCACCTTGACGGTGACGGCAAGTCCATGGCTCTCGTCCGGACCGCTTAAATTTGTTACCCCGATCTTGGCGAGAAGGCTGTTTGGCAGCGCGACGACATTGTGGGTCGGGGTAAGGAGTTGAGTCGACCGCCAGTTGGTCTCGACAACGCGGCCTTCGGTTCCGTCGCCCAGAATGATCCAGTTTCCAAGCACGTAAGGGCGGCCGAGGTTAAGCGCGATCCCAGAAAATACGTCACCAAGCGTATTCTGGAGCGCCAGTCCCAGCATGACGGCAAACACGCCCGACGTGGCAATGAGCGTTCCGACCGGCACTGCAAAGACGAACGCCAGGATCGACAGGAACATTCCAGCATAGACGATGCCGACCACGACGTCCTGCAGGAGACGTGCCTCGCGCGGCTTTCGCTCAAAGACGAGATAGATGCGGACAAATCCGATCAGCGCCCAGGCTAGGTGAACCCACCAGAGCAGCTTGACCGAGCCGATGAGGATCGCTCCTTCGGTTGTCTCGGCGTCCCCTGCGGCCTCGTATGGCACGACGCGCAGGTGGAGAACCATGGCCGACATCGCGAGGAAAAAGCCAAGTTGGACGACCAGCTTCGCATTGGCGAAGCGTCTGGGGATGAGAGACCAAACGACGATCCCGGCGAGGCCGAGCAACACGATGTAGACCAGAGGAGAGTTCCACCAGTTCATGAACGATCACCGCAATGCCCAGTTCAATGTTTGGTCTCCGGCCCGGCGATCGGGCCTCTGCCGCTGGCCTTGTCTTTTTCGAGCACTGCTTCGGTGATCGAATTCGGCAGCCGTCGCGGCTTTTCGATCAGCCCGAGCACCGGCATGGCGATGATGAAGAACGCGAAATAGTAAAGCGTCGCCAGTTGGGACATGACGACGTATGCGCCTTCCGCCGGCCGGGAGCCGAGCCAGCCGAGAAAGAGGGCATTGGCAACGAATAGCCAGAAGAGCACCCTGTACCAGGGGCGATAGACCGCCGAGCGCACTTTCGAGGTGTCGAGCCACGGCACAAGGAACAGCACCGCGATCGAGCCGAACATCGCGAGCAGGCCGCCGAGCTTGGAATCGATCGGCCCGATATTGAACGTGATGGCCCGCAGGATCGCGTAGAACGGCAGGAAGTACCATTCCGGCACGATGTGGGCCGGCGTCTTCAGCGGATTGGCGATGCTATTGTTGTCGGGATGCCCGAGATAGTTCGGCAAGTAGAAGACGAAGTAGGCGAAGAAGAACAGGAACACGAGGATGCCGAAGGCATCTTTGACGGTCGCATAGGGCGTGAAGTCCACGACATCGGTTTTCGATTTGACCTCGATGCCGGTCGGATTGTTCTGGCCGACGACGTGAAGCGCCCAGATATGCAAGGTCACCACGCCCGCAAGCACAAATGGCAGCAGGTAATGCAGCGCAAAGAAGCGGTTCAGCGTCGGATTGTCGACCGCGAAGCCGCCGAGCAAAAGCTGCTGGAGCCAGTCGCCAACCAGCGGAATGGCCGTGAAGAAGTTGGTGATGACAGTAGCGCCCCAGAACGACATCTGTCCCCAAGGCAGCACGTAGCCCATGAAGGCCGTCGCCATCGTCAGCAGGAGGTTGGTGCAACCGAGCACCCACAGCAGTTCACGCGGCGCCTTGTACGAACCATAGTAGAGCCCGCGGCAGATATGGATGTAGACGGCAATGAAGAAGAACGACGCGCCGTTGGAATGGAGATAGCGCAGCAGCCAGCCCGAATTCACGTCGCGCATGATCTTCTCGACCGAATTGAAGGCCAGCCCCGTATCAGGAGCGTAATGCATCGCCAGCACGATACCGGTCAGGATCTGTGAAACCAGCATCATCGTGAGGATGCCGCCGAACGTATAGGCGTAGTTCAAGTTGCGCGGGACGGGATAGACGATGAAGCTGTCATAGACCAGCCGCGGCAGCGGCAGGCGGGCGTCGAGCCAACGTTCGATTCTCGTTTTGGGCGTATAGGTCGAGTATTTGTCGCCGCTCATCGAAATGCCCCTGCCTCAGCCGATACGGATCTTGGTGTCGGAAACGAATTGGAACACCGGTACCGCCATGTTCTCGGGTGCCGGCCCCTTCCGGATGCGGCCGGCGGTGTCGTATACGGAACCGTGGCATGGGCAGAACCAGCCGCCGAAATCGCCTTCCTGGCCGAGCGGGATGCAGCCGAGATGGGTGCAGACCTGGATCATCACCATCCAGGCTTCCTTGCCCGGCACAGTTCGGTTCGCGTCGGTTGCCGGCGCATCGGCCGGCAGGTTGGCGTTGCGGGCGATTGGATCCTTGAGTTCGGCGAGATTGACCGCCTCGGCGTCCTTCCTCTCTTTTTCGGTGCGGTTGCGCACGACCACCGGCTTGCCGCGCCACTTCACGACGAGCGACATTCCTGGCGTCAACGACGAGACGTCGACCTCGATCGCGGCGGGCGCTTCGACGCGCAATGTGTGCTCGGCTGTGGAGGTTTCGGAAAGGTCGGCCATGATGGCGACTCCTGTTGTTGGAAGCTGCGTCATCGCGTTGGTGGCAATCGAGCAAAAGCAGGCCACGGCTTTCGCCTTTCCAGTCTGCTCATGCCGCGCCGAATATGCCGGCCGTGGCCGGGTGTGAGCCATCGTGCCAACGGCACGCGCGTCCAATACTTTCGTTTAGGATTTCCTGAGCGAAGGACTGGCCGGGCTGGCGATGATGCCATCATGGAAGGTTCTGGATTCCTCCAGATAACCGATATGCCCCGGCATTGCGCACGGCGATCCCAAACTTCAGCCCGACCATACCTCGGCATAGGCATGTCTAGCTGTCGGTGTCGTAGTCGTCGTCCCCGCCAAGTGCGAGTTCTTGGAGCGGTTGTCTCGCGTGGCAGGTTTTCCGCCCGACGACGACCAGCGCGATTCAATCGGGTTCAGAAAAGGGAAAAGCGGTGAAACTCTACTACAGCCCTCTCGCGTGCAGCCTTGCGGACCACATCGCGCTGGAGGAGGCTGGTGCATCCTTCGAGCGCGAAACCCTCAATCTCAAAACCAAGCGGACGGCCTCGGGGGATGATTTCACCACCGTGACGCGCAAGGGGTATGTTCCAGCCCTCGTGCTGGATAGCGGCGAAACGCTGACGGAAAACATCGCCGTCCTCGATTGGCTCGCGTCGCGATATCCGGCACTGGGAGTGGAAGGGCCGTTGGGCCGTACGCGCGTTCTCGAAGCGCTGACCTATGTCTCGACTGAAATACATCGAAGCTTCAAGCCGATGTGGCACCAAAGCAGCGATGCTGAAAGGCCAAGGCGAGCGCGACGATTACGAGCCAACTCGAGTTCTTCGCAGACGGGCTCAAGACCGACTATCTGTTCGGCGACAAACCCAGCGTCGCGGATTTTTATCTTTTCGTGATGCTGCTTTGGGCGGCCCGCTTCCACGTCCCTGTTCCCGTGCCTTTGCAAGCGCTCCGCGCCCGAATGGCTGCCCGACCGGCTGTGCGCGTCGCAATGGATCGTGAGGGCCTTGTCTGAAGCCGGGGTGGCCCGAGCATAAGATCAGACGCAACATATTCTCTCGCCCCAACAGAAGATCAGGAGTCATTCTCATGCTGCCGTTTCTGCGGATGCTACATCCTGCCGCTTCCAAGCGCGGGGACGGCCTACATCTCGAATTTCTCCGAAGGGAAATCGAGGAAACGCTGGACCTTACGGACATTCCGTCAGAGCTCGCCGCACTGCCCCCTGGCCGAGTGGTTGCAATACTGGATTCGCGGCAGTCACCATCGAAATAAGCGCAATATTTCTTGTCGGCCGATGAGGCGGGCGAGTCTGGTCGTTCCCGCTCGTTGGTCGTCATAGAGGCTTCATCATGAATGCGAGTAAGGCCCCCGACACGGTTGATCATCGCCGCCGGCGCATTGTCGGTGCGACAGCAATGACGTTCGCCGCCACCGAACTCGGCTTGAGCGCGCCGGCAGCCACTTGGTGGTTGAGGCGAGGGCGTCCGCGACGCAAGCCAGGCCGGAATCATTCGGCTCGCTCAGACAGGTCAATGCGGAAAACTGAGCGTCGGATATGCGGAGCTGGGGCCTGCCGAAGGTGCTCCAGTGATCCTGCTTCATGGCTGGCCTTATGACATTCACACCTACACCGACGTCGCTCCCCAGCTTGCCGCAACGGGTTACCGCGTGATTGTGCCCTACCTGCGCGGCTACGGCACTACGCGCTTCCTGTCGGACGACACGATACGCAACGGCCAGCAGTCGGCGCTCGCCGCGGCTGCGATCGCCCTGATGGATGCACTGGGGATCGAAAAGGCCACGATCGCCGGCTGCAACTGGGGCGCTCGAACGGCCAGTGTCGTTGCCGCGCTCTGGCCTGAGCGTTGCAAGGCGACCGTCTCGGTGAGCGGCTATCTCATAGGAAATCAACAGGTCGGCAGGGTGCCGCTGCCACCGGAGACAAAGCGCCAATGGTGGTATCAGTATTACTTCATTACTTCGCCACGGATCGCGGCCGCGCCGGCTACGAGAAATACACGCGCGATTTCGCCAAACCCAGACCCGCGGCATCGACATCGGCGCCAAGGCGGAAATCTATCGCCTGATCGACGAACTCGCCGCCAGCGGCATCGGCATAATCCTGATTTCCTCGGAAATGCCGGAACTGATCGGGCTGGCCGACAGGGTGCTTGTCATGGCTGGAGGCCGGATCACGGCCGAACTTTCCCGCCCCGACATCGACGAGGCGACGATCCTGAAGCACGCAATGCCGCAATCTGTACCATCGCTCGGAGGACAAATTCAGTGAACAGCCTTGAGCTCAGGACAGCAACAGCACAAACCGACAAAAGGCGCGCGTCCTTACGCATCGCGGAGCGCATCGGCATTCACAACATAAGCCTTCTGGTTGCTCTCGCCATCCTCGTGCTCATCTTCGGCACGATCAGAGGCGATGTGTTCTTCTCCAGCCGAAACCTGCTGAACATCGGCCTCGGCATCACCATCCTGGGCGTTCTGGCGATGAGCCAGACGGTGGTCATTGTCGCGGGCGGACTTGATATCGCCGTTGGCGCAATTGTTGGTCTGACCACTGTATCGACGGCAATGGCCATCCAGTCGACGGGCTCGCCTGCGGTGGGCATTGTTGCCGGCCTGGTCCTGGGCGGTCTTGCCGGTCTTGTGAACGGCATCATCATCACCTATGGGCGGGTCAACGCAGTCATCGCGACTCTCGGTACGATGGCGATCTTCCGCGGCATCGCATTCATCATGTCCGATGGGCAATCGATCGCGATCTTCAGCGACACGTTCCGCTTCATCGGGATCGGACGAATCTTCGGCCTGCCTCTGCTGATCTGGATTCTTTTGCTGACCGCGATCGTGTTCCATCTCTTCCTTGCCCGCTCGATCGTTGGCCGTAACATTTATGCCTTGGGCGGCAATCCCGTTGTAGCGCGCTTCTCCGGCATCAACATCAACCGCTACCGCGTCGGCATCTACATCATGAGTGGCGTGGCGGCCGGATTGGCCGGGATTCTGTTGGCTGCCCGTACCGGCTCGGGGCAGCCCGTATCCGGTTCCCAAGGTCTGGAACTCGAGGCCATCACAGCGGCCGTGCTGGGTGGCTGCGCCTTGCAGGGCGGGAAGGGTACGATCATCGGCGCGCTGCTGGGCGTCGCCATCATTGGCGTCCTCAACAACGGAATGATACTGACGTCAGTGCCAACCTTCTATCAGTTGCTTGCCAAGGGCTCGCTGCTGATACTTGCTGTGGTAATTGCCGAGTACCACTTGAACAGGACATGACGATGGACGCGGCGATCGCTTCGACTAGCCAGGGTAAGCAGGACATTCCTGCCGCAGATGGCACCACGTCATCGCTCAAGGATCGCATCGCACGCGATCTAGGACAGCGCATCCTCGCCGGTTCCTACGCGCAGCATTCCGTGCTGCCAACGGAAGCCGAACTTTGCGTCATCTACGGGGCGAGCCGCACTGCACTTCGCGATGCTCTTCTGACGCTTTCGGCGAAAGGACTGATCGAGGCACGCAAGCGGGCCGGGACGCGTGTGCGCGCGTCGAGCGAATGGAACAGGCTGGATGCACAGGTTCTGGAATGGATGCGCGATATCGAGCCCGACCTCGATTTCGTCCGCGGATTGATCGAGGCGCGACTGGTCATTGAACCCGCTGCCGCCCAACTTGCGGCCAAGATGGCGACGTCAGGCGATCTCGCAGTCATCGAAGCGGCCTATGAAGCCATGCGCATTGCTCCGCAGGACGATCTCGCTGCGTGTCTCGATGCCGACGTCAGGTTTCATACCGCCATTCTTCGTGCCAGCCGCAACCCGGTGTTCGCCAATCTCGGCAATATGCTCGCGGCCGCTCTCAGCTTCTCCTTCCGCTTGACCACATCGGCCACCGCCAATTACCAGCAGACGCTCAGCGCGCATGGCGACGTGCTGGAGGCAATTAGGATGCGCAGGGCCGACGACGCTCACGATCAGATGAAGGCGCTCATCGGGATCGCGTCGAACGACCTTCTTGCAGTGGCTCGCAAAGGCCGCCGTCAACAGCCGATCGCCGCTGCCAAGGCCGACACCGTCCGAAACTGATGGTCCGGACGATCAAGATCAGAAGCGGAGACCTGTCCGCTGAAATTGTCCCATCGCTTGGGGCAGGCCTTGCGAGACTGGACTATGGGCGCGTGCCGCTCTTCCGGCCATGGCCGGATGGCGGGAGCAGCAACCCGTTCGACCTTGCCTGCAACCTGCTTTTGCCGTGGTCGAATCGCATCTCGGGCGGCGGGTTCACATTCGACTCCAAATTCCACGAACTGCCTGCCAATGTTGCAGGCGAGCCATTTCCCATCCACGGCAACGGATTTTCCAGCGAGTGGGACGTCGACAGCGCAGCGCAGGACAACGCGAAGCTGTCCCTCATCAGCAACGGGCCCGGCCCATACCGATATCGCGCCGAGGTGAGCTACGCGCTGGCCGGACAGGGGCTCGAGTTGAAGCTTCGCATCGTCAATCAGGCATCGATCAGATTGCCGTTCGGGCTTGGCATCCATCCGTGGTTCCCGAGAACGGCACGAACCGCGCTTCATGCGCTGGCCTCGCAGGTTTGTCTCGAACTGCCCAGCCATCTCCCCGAACGATTTGTGGATGTCAAAACCCATGCCGATTGGGATTTCGGCGCCCCAGTCGTATTGTCGAGTGGATGGATAAACAATCTGTTTGCCGGTTGGAGCGGCGTCGCCACCATATCGTGGCCGGAGCACAGTTGCAGCCTGCGGATTGAAGCTTCATCGCCCTTGAATTTCTACCTGGTCTATTCGCTATCGGACGAGAGCGACTTCTTCTGTTTTGAACCGGTCAGTCATGCTGTCGATGCCCACAATCGTGGTTCGATCGACAAATGGAATGGACTGTCGGTGCTTGCGCCTGGCGAGGGCCTGGTAGCCCGTTGCAGCTTTGCCGTCACTTAGGCGGACCTCAGCTGCGCCCTCGAATTGGCGGATCTCGGCCAGGGCTAGCCGTCGGCGATCCAATCCGAGAGGCTGCGGGCAAAACTTCGCGGCACGATAAGTTCGCACGCGGTCTCGCCGGTGCGCAGGAAGAGCACGGACACGTGATGGAAGGATGTCAGCACGGCGCGGCCCGGAGCGGCGGCCGGCGCGTGCCAGTCGACGGCAATGCAGCCGGACAGAAGCCTTGCGATACCAGGGCCGGCCATTTTCAAACGAACACGACCTTCCTCGAGGGGAA
Organism: Mesorhizobium sp. M0410; assembly: GCF_040321435.1. Lineage (NCBI taxonomy): Bacteria > Pseudomonadati > Pseudomonadota > Alphaproteobacteria > Hyphomicrobiales > Phyllobacteriaceae > Mesorhizobium > Mesorhizobium sp. M0410. The sequence continues at coordinate 181,890 of NZ_JAMYRN010000002.1, read as the reverse complement.
CGGAACAGCCGAGATCGGGGTCGACGGCAAGCGCAGGCGCTTGCGTGCCTTCGTCTAGAGCCAGCCAGAGGCGGCGAGGTGCAACGCGGATAATTAGAAGCCCCTTGTGGCGAACCGTCTCTCCGACCGAAGCTGGAAGTTTCTTGCCCAGCGGCGCCGAGACGCTCTTTTCGAATTGCGTCAATGTCGCGTCCCAGCCCTCTATCTGGATAAGCGGACAATCTGCCACGGACAGGCTGAAATCCCGAGAAGAGGTCAAGCTAGCCATGCAGCCGTTCTCCCTGTGGATCGACGAATACCGGCGAGACAACGCGGGCGCGAACCGTTTCGGCCTTCATCGGATAAACTGCTACGACCTCGCTTCCTTCTGCCGCGACATCACCGGCAAGCAGGGCCAGCCCGACATAATGGCCGCGTTCGGGGCTGAAAGTGACGGAGGTGACGCGACCGCGCCCATGGCCATGGGGTTTCTCATCCGGCAGGAACAGGATGGCGCCGCCGCGCAGGCGTTTTCCGTCCTCAATGCATTCCAGTCCGACCAGGCGCTGTCGGTTGGGGGCCTGGAGGGCAGGGCGCCGTCGCAGGACGTCGCCGACGAAGCCGCTGCGCTTGCCGGCCATGCGGCCGAGGCCGAGATCGTCGAGCGTCGTGCGCCCGTCGATCTCAGGTCCGGCGACATGGCCCTTTTCGACCCGCAGCGCGCCAAGCGCCTCGACGCCGTAGGGCTTCAGCTCGAGCAGTCTGCCGGCTTCGAGCAGACGGCTCCAGAGCTGTTCACCGGCAGTGGCGCCGACATAGATTTCGTAAGCGCGCTCGCCGGAATAACTGAGACGCAAGATGCGGAGCCCACGGCCCTCCCACTCGCTTTCGAGTAGTCCCATGTGCGGAAGTGCCTCATCGGAAACGTCAAGGGCAGGAAAAGCGGCACCGAGGATTGCGCGGCTGTTAGGCCCGGCAACCGACATTGCCGCCCATTCATCGCTGACCGAGGTGACGGCCACACGCAAATCCGGCCAGGCCGTGTCGAGCAGGAATTCGAGACGCGACAGCACATCGGCCGCCCTGGCGGTCGAGGTCGTCATGAAGAACCGGTTTTCCGCCAGCCGCGTCGTGGTGCCGTCGTCGAAGACGATACCGTCGTCGCGCAGCATGATGCCGTAGCGGGCGCGGCCTACCGCCAGTTTGGCAAAGCCGTTGGCGTAGACGCGGTCGAGGAAGATTGCCGCATCCGGGCCCTGGACATCGATCTTGCCGAGCGTGGAGATGTCCATCAGCCCCGCGGCCTGGCGCACATTCCGCATTTCGGCGACATACGCGTCGTTCACGTCACGTCCCGACTGCCGGTAGAAATAGGGCCGCATCCAGAGCCCGACCTCGAGCATCTCGGCGCCGTTCGCCATGTGCCAGTCATGCATCGGCGTGCGGCGGATCGGCTTGAAATGATGGCCGATGGCGCGCCCGGCAAGCGCGCCGATGGCAACCGGCGTATAGGGCGGGCGGAAGGTCGTGGTGCCGGTCTCAGGAATCGTTGCGTTGCGCAGCGCTGCCATCGCGGCAAGTGCGGGAAAATTGCTGGTCTTGCCTTGGTCGGTGCCCATACCGAGCGTAGTGTAGCGCTTCAGGTGCTCGACCGATTCATAGCCCTCGCGATGGGCGAGCTCGATATCCCCGGTTGTCACGTCCATCTGGAAATCGACGAAGGCCTTTGCACGTCCAGCGGGCAGGGCTTCGCGAAGGACGCTCGAGCCGGTCTCACCGAGATCGAGTTTCGATGGAGCGGACACTGGTGCCGACTTGCCGCAGGAGGCTGCCGCTTCGATGCCGGCGCGATGGCCGTCCTCGATGGCAGCGACTGTCGCATAGGCTCCTATCATTGCACCGGCGCCGAACTGGCTGGCTGAAAAGACGCCCGGCACGAAGCCGTCAATGTCGTCGCGATACACAGGTTTGACACCGAGGTGCGAGGTGAGATGCACGGTTGGCGACCAGCCGCCGGAGATGCAGACCAAGTCGCAGGCGGCCGAAGATTGTCCCTCCGGACCATTGAGCGTTACGCGCCTGACGGCATGGCCGCCATGCAGGTCGACGATGCGCGTTGCGGCCCGCACCACCACGCCGAGCCGTGCGGCTTCTGCGGCAAGTGCTGCGGGCGGGACGGGGCGCAGATCGGCAATCGTCACCTCCGCGCCGGCTGCGGCATAGTCGAAGGCGGTGCGCCAGGCACCGTCATTGGTGGTAGCGACGACGATTTTCTTGCCCGGCAGGACGGCGAAACGGTTGAGATAGGTCCGGGCGGCCGAGGCAAGCATGACGCCGGGCCGGTCGTTGTTCGAGAACACCATCGGCCGCTCGATGGCGCCGGTGGCGAAAACGATCGAGCGGATGCGCAACATAGTGACCGTTTGCCGTGTCTCGCCATTCGGCTGCGGATTGGTTGGATCGCGCTGTTCGACCAGTCCAAGGACATTGCCGTCATAGCTGCCGAAAGCGGTCGTCCGCTTCATAAGCGTGATGGTTTCGAAGCCCTCCAACTCGGCCTCGGCCTGCCTCAGCCATGCGGCCGCTGCGCTGTCGGACGGTTCCGCCAGAAGCTGGCCGCCAAGCAGGAAATCCTGCTCGATCAGCGCGACTCGCGCGCCGGCCGCGGCGGCCGCCCGCGCCGCCGACAATCCCGCCGGGCCGCCGCCGACGATGGCGACATCGGCGAAGGCATGACGAACCTCGTAGTGGTCGGGATCCACGCCGGTGCCGGCTCTGCCCAGACCGGCAGCCTTGCGGATAAAGTGCTCGTAGAACATCCAGGCGCGGCGCGTCGGGCCCATGAAGGTCTTGTAGTAGAAGCCGGCGGACAGAAACGGTGCCAACAGCCCGTTGACGCTTTGCATGTCGAAGGTAAGCGATGGCCAGCGGTTCTGACTCTCCACGACCATACCGTCGGCGAGTTCCAGTGTGGTCGCCGGCAGGTTCGGCTCGCGCCTCCCGGCGGTCCCGAGCGTAACCAGCGCATTCGGCTCTTCGGGTCCGGCGGAAAAAATGCCGCGCGGGCGATGATATTTGAAGCTGCGCCCGACCAGCGTGACGCCATTGGCGAGCAGCGCGGAGGCAAGTGTGTCGCCGCGATATCCAGCCAGCTTGCGGCCGTCGAAGGTAAACTCGACCGGCTGCTCGCGAATGATGCGGGCACCCACCGACAGCCGTTTGCGGTTTGAACTCATGCCGGTGACTTCCTGAGAGTTGATTTCCTGGCCCGCAATTTTCTAGCGAAGTCGACGGCTGCGATGGCATGGTTGCGGGTGTCGCGTTCGACCACCAGCCATTGGCGGCAACCGGTCACGTGCTGCCAGAATTCACGGTGCGGGCCGGCCGGGTTTGTCCTGATATAGACGTAGCGGTACCAGGCCTCCGGATCGGGATCGTCATGGGCCGGACTCTTGACCGAGGCATCGCCGCCATAGCGGAACTCGTCATGATCGCGCGGGCCGCAGCAGGGGCATTCGATGCGCAGCATTTTGTCCTGCCTCCTATTGCAGCCAGGCGGAAGGGCCGGCGCCGGCCTCATCGAGCGTGTGGCCGGTGCGGAAACGATCGAGCCCGTAGGCCGCGATCAAGGGATGCGGCTTGCCGGTGGCAATCGTGTGGGCGAAGCACCAGCCGGAAGCCGGCGTCGCCTTGAAGCCGCCATAGCACCAGCCGCCGTTGAGATAGAGACCCTCGATCGGCGTCGGGCAGATGATCGGGCTGGCATCGGGGGTCATGTCCATGACGCCGCCCCAATGGCGAAGCAGACGGACGCGCGAAATGCATGGCATCAATGCAATCGCTGCCTCCGCCACTTCGCGCACGACGCCGAGATTGCCGCGCTGGGCATAGGAATTGTAGCCGTCGAGATTGCCGCCGAAGACCAATCCGCCCTTGTCCGATTGGCTGACGTAGAAATGGTCGGCGCCATAGGCGACGACGTGATCTACCAGTGGCTTCAGCGGCTCGGTGACGAAAGCTTGCAGCACATGGCTTTCGATCGGCAGTTCAAGCCCGGCTTTGGCGCCGAGCACGGACGTGTGGCCAGCGACCGCGAGGCCGACCTTGCCGGCGCCGATCCGGCCTTTCGTCGTTTCGACGCCGACGATCCTGTCGCCGTCACGGACAAAGCCTGTCACCTCGCAGTTCTGGATGATGTCCACGCCATGGCTGTCGGCGGCACGCGCATAGCCCCAGGCGACGGCGTCGTGGCGTGCCGTGCCCGCGCGGCCCTGAAAGATCGCGCCATGGATCGGGAAGCGGGCGGTGTCGGAAAAATCGAGATAGGGCACCAGCCGGCGCACGTCTTCGCGGTCGAGGATGTCGGCGTCGATGCCGTTCAGCCGCATGACGTTGGCGCGGTGGCTGAAACCGTCGAGCTGATCGGCCGAATGCGCCGTGACGAGTTGACCGCGCTGGGAGAACATCACGTTGAAATTCAGCGCCTGAGACATGTCCTCCCAAAGCTTCATCGAGAATTCGTAGAACTGGGTGTTGCCGTCGAGCAGGTAGTTGGAGCGGATGACGGTGGTGTTGCGGCCGACATTGCCGCCGCCGACATAACCCTTTTCGAGCACCGCGACGTCACGGATGCCGTGGTTCTCGGCGAGGTAGAAGGCGGTGGCTAGGCCGTGTCCGCCGCCGCCAATAACGATCACGTCATAGGACGATTTTGGCTCCGCGGCCCGCCAGGCTCGCTGCCAGTTCTTCTGGCCTGACAGCGCGTTGCGGAAAACCGAAAATGCCGAGTAGCGCGCCATGTGTGCAGGCCTATCGAATGATCGGGCCGGCCGGCGTGCGGGTAAGCACTTCGGCGCCCGCATCGGTCAACAGCACCGTGTTGGAGACGAAGTCATTGCCGCGACCCGTTCCCATCAGCCACGACAGGATGTGAAAGCTCATCCCGGTCTCGATCTCGAGGTCGGAATCGTGCCTCAAGCCGGTCACCGAATTGCCGCCGGTCCATGACGGCGGCTGGCCGGCGCCGACAAGGTAACCGCAGTGATGGCGGCGATAGTGGGAAAGACCGGCCTCGTCGGCGACGGCCTGCCAGGCGGCGTAGACATCGCGCGCCTTGGCGCCCGGCCGTAGCGCCTCGACGACCGCGTTGAACGCCTTGGCGGTCACCTCCGCCATTGTGGCGTCTTCATCGCTGATGTGGCCTATGCGAACGAGCCGGCCGAGCGGGGCGTGGTAGCGCGAGATGCACCCGGACAGTTCGACAAAGACGGGCTCGCCCTTGCGGTAGATCCCGTCGCCCCAGGTTGTGTGCTCTTCACCCAGGCGCGCGGCCGGGCGGATGAACGGTCCGAAGCCCGGCGCATGACCGCCGGCGCGGATCATTGCCGCAACACATTGGGCGGCGACCTCCTGTTCGGAAGCGCCATCGGAGATCGCCGCGATCGCGGCACCGGCGGCGGCGTCCGTCACTTGTGCCGCCCGCCGCATCAGCGCCTGTTCTTCGGCGCTTTTCACCCGCCGCATTTTGTCGATCAGACCGGAGACATCGCTCCACTTTGCATCGGCTTTCATCTGGAGTGCCACGGCAAGTCCATGGCTAAGGCCGGCTGTCCAGTATTCGAGGCCGATCCGCTTGCCGGATAGGCCGAGCTCTGCCAGCACCCGCGCGGCAAGGTCGGCCGCCGTTTCGCTGTCGGAATGGCCACGGAATTCCGCTGCCTTCACCTGCTTCTCGATCGTCACCTTCTCCATCGAACGGGTGACCAGAACAGGTTTTCCCCGGAGCGGGACAATCAGCAGGTGAGGGGCAAAATACCCCCAGTGATCAAGCCCGGTGAGATAGAAGACGTTCTCCGGCGAGGCAAACACCGCTGCGTCGAGCTCACGCTCAATCAGTGCAGTACGGACCTTTGCCAGGCGGCCGGCGATTTCGGCTTCGGAAAAAGGATTGCGGTCCATCGGGCGTCCTCGTGCTTGTTGCCGGCTTGCTGGCGGGCATGGTCTTTTCGGCAGCCGGGTTCCCGGCCGCCATGTCAGTCGATGACGATGAGTTCGCGCGCCACATCGCAGAGGCGTTCGCCGCCGCGTTCCGTGACGACGAACGATTCCGAGATGGCGATGCCGAAATCGTCGAGCCAGACGCCGGCCATGAAATGGAAGCACATCCCAGGCTGCATCTCGGTAGTATCGCCCAGACGAAGGCTTGCGGTGCGTTCGCCCCAATCGGGCGGGTATGCGAGCCCGACCGGATAGCCGACGCGGCTGTCTTTCTTCAGCCCGTTCCGTCGCAGGACTGCCTGCCAGGCGGCTTCCACCTGTTCGGCGGTGTTGCCGGGGCGCGCCTTCTCGAGGCCAGCGTCGACGCCCTCGACGATCGCCTTGGCCATGTCGAGGATGGCTTGCGGCGGCTCGCCGAAATGTACCGTCCGGGTCAGCGCCGCATGGTAGCGGCGGCGCACGCCGGCGATCTCCAGAATGGCGAGGCCGCTGTCCGGCAGCGGCGCGTCGGACCACGTCAGGTGCGGCGTGCTAGTGCCCTCGCCAACGGGCATCAGGGGACAGATCGCGGCATAGTCGCCGCCCGCTCCGGGCACGCCCATGATCTGTGCGTGATAGATTTCCGCAATGACATGGTTTTGCGGCACGCCGGGCCGCATTTTCTCGATGGCGTGGTTCATCGCATGCGTGCAGATCGCACCCGCCTCGCGGATCAGCACCAGCTCGGCTTCGGATTTGACCAGCCGCGCCCAGTTGACGAGATCGTGGTTGTTGGCGAAGTGCGCGTCGGGCAGTCCCTCGACAAGGTGGGCGTGGCAGCGCGCAGTGTAATAATGCGCGTCCATCTCGACGCCGATACGGGCCTTTTCCCAGCCGCGCGACCGGATCAGTCGGGCGAGTTCGTCATATGGGTGTTCGACGGGCTGCTGCACCAGCCGCTCCGAGAACGGCACGATGTTTGTCTCCGGCAGGCCGGTTGTCAGGCGCGCGCTCTTGGCGTCCTGCGCCCTGCCGAACCAGATCGGCCGATCCTCCTCCAGATGGACGAGGACGCACTGCGGAACATAGAACGACCATCCGTCATAGCCGGTCAGCCAACACATGTTGGCTGGATCCTGACAGACGATGAGATCGAAGCCGGCTTTTTGCATGCGTGTCTTCACGCCAGCGAGGCGCTGCCCATACTCCGCTTGCGTGAATGTCCCGAACCCGTTCGCAGTCGCCACCGAAATCCTGCCTTCCAGGTACGCCGCTTGCCCTTTGATCAACATGGGCAAACAGGCCAAATTGTGCACAACTCGACGTCAATTTGTTGGCTAACTACGAATTATCGCCGAATTTTCATGGTTTCTATATCTCTGCTTGCGAAATGTCTAGGGCAGTTGTATACGTCTTATCAAGCAGGCGTCGACCTCGAAGAAGGCTGCGCCCTGGGAACCATCCACCGTTGTCCAATGGGAGAAAAGCATGCTCAATTCATCAATATCGCGCCGCATGGTCGTGAAAGCGGCTGCCTGCATCGCGCTCGCCGCGACGTCATTGACATCGCTATCCGCTCACGCGGAAACCACCCTCGAACGGGCCAAGAAGGACGGCTACATCCGCGTCGGTTTCGCCAACGAGGCGCCGTTCGGTTACGCCACGCCAGACGGCAAGCTGACCGGCGAGGCGCCGGAAGTCGCCAAGGCGGTGCTCGCCAAGATGGGCATACCGCAGGTCGACGGTGTTTTGACCGAATTCGGCTCGCTCATTCCAGGTCTCAAGGCCGGCCGCTTCGACATCATCGCCGCCGGCATGTTCATCACTCCGAAGCGCTGCGCCGAGATCAACTACTCCGAGCCGTCCTACGGTATCGGCGAGGCTATGCTGGTGGCAAAAGGTAATCCGAAAGGCATCAAGGATTTTTCCAGCATCAAGGACAATCCGGATCTCAAGCTTGCCGTGATGGCCGGCGCCGTCGAAGGCGGCTTCGCCAAGGAAGCGGGCGTTGCCAGTGGGCAGATTGTCTCCTTGCCCGACCAGTCCAGCCTGGTCGCGGCCGTCCAGTCGGGCCGCGCCGACGCTGCTGCGCTGACCGCTCTTTCGATCGCCGATATGGCCAAGAAAGCCGACGGCGTCGAATCGACCAAGCCCTTCGGCGAGGTTGCCGGCAAATCGGTGAAAGGTCATGGCGGCTTCGGCTTCCGCAAGGAAGACACCGACCTGCAGCAGGCGTTCAACGCCGAGCTGAAGAAGTTCATCGGTTCGCCGGAGCATATTGCGCTGGTCGAGCCGCTCGGCTTCGGCAAGGACTACCTCCCCAACAAGACCACCGCGGAGCTTTGCGCGGGCAAGTAGGTTCCCAACTGCTGGCGGCGCGAAAGCGCCGCCCTTTTTTCTCCGGGGGAATCGCATGGGTATCCGTACGCTCGTTGCCATGCTGGTCATCGCGCTCGTCGTGATCGGCGCCTTGGCAACACAGGAAAGCTATCGAGTGTTCATGCCGGGGCTGCTGCAAGGCGCGGTCCTGACAATCGAGATCGCCGTCCTCGGCAGCCTGCTCGCAATCGTCATGGGCGTGCTTGCAGCACTTGCACGGATGTATGGCCCGGCGCCGCTCAGATGGCTGGCCACGGTCTATGTCGAGATCTTCCGCGGAACGTCGGCATTGGTACAATTGTTCTGGCTGTTTTTCGTGCTGCCGCAATTCGGCGTCACGATCAACGCATTCGTGGTGGCAGTCCTGGCACTCGGCCTGAACGTCGGTGCCTACGGGTCGGAGGTCGTGCGTGGCGCGATCCTGTCGGTCGCTCGCGGCCAGTGGGAGGCGTGTACGGCATTGAACATGAGCCGCCCACAGATGTTGCGCCGGATCATCCTGCCACAGGCCTTTGTCGCGATGATCCCGCCCTGGGGCAATCTGTTCATCGAGCTTCTGAAATCGACAGCGCTTGTGTCGCTGATCACGCTTTCCGACCTCGCCTTCAAGGCGCAGCAAATGAACCAGAATACGTTCAAGACCATTCCGATCTTCACACTTGTCCTTTTGATGTACCTGGCAATGTCGCTGGTTCTGACGATCGGCATGCGGCTTCTTGAAAGGCGGGCATCGATCGGACTGGCGCGAGGGAAGGCAGCATGATTTGGGACTGGGCATTTGCTTTTGAAATCCTGCCGGTGCTCGCCCGCGCGGCCATCGTCTCCATCGAGGCGACGCTGATCGGCTTTGCACTTGCCGCCTCGCTTGGCCTGGTGCTGGCCGTCGTCCGTATCGCCGTGCCGTGGACCGGCTGGACAATTTCGGTGCTGGTCGAACTGATCCGTTCGACCCCGCTGCTTATCCAGATATTCTTTCTCTATTTTGTCTTTCCGAAATTCGGTGTCGTGCTCGACGCCTTCACCGCCGGGGTGCTGGCCATCGGCATCCACTATGCCGCCTATTGCTCCGAGGTCTATCGCGCCGGTTTCGACAACATCCCTCGCGGCCAGTGGGAAGCCTCGATCGCACTTAATCTTTCGGCCTGGACAACGTTCCGCGACATCATCATTCCGCAGGCGATTCCGCCGATCGTTCCGGCGCTCGGCAACTATCTGGTTGCCTTGTTCAAGGAGACGCCATTGCTGTCCGCAATCGCCGTGCTGGAGCTGATGCAGACGGCCAAGATCATTGGCTCCGAAACCTTCCGCTACACCGAGCCGATGACGCTGGTCGGTCTGTTCTTCCTTGCCATGAGCCTGGTTTCTGCTGCGCTCATTCGCTCCCTCGAAGGCCTGCTCAACCGGAGGACCATGCGATGACGGAACAACCGATGGTTCGCTTCGACAATGTATCGAAACGCTACGGCACGTTAACCGTTCTCGACGGGCTTAATCTGGAAATAGCACGCGGCGAAAAGGTCTCCATCATCGGCCCGTCCGGCTCCGGCAAGACGACGGTGCTGCGCATGCTGATGACGCTGGAGACGATCAATGACGGTGTCATCTGGGTTGAAGGCGAGCCGCTGACCCATATGGAGAGGAACGGCAAACTTGTTCCCGCCGATCTCGCCCACATCCGCAAGATCCGCGCCAAGATCGGCATGGTGTTCCAGTCGTTCAACCTGTTCCCGCACATGACGGCGATGCAGAACTGCATCGAGGCACCGATAACCGTGCTAGGCATGAAGCGGGCCGATGCGGAGGCGCGTGCCGCCGAACTGCTCGACATGGTCGGCTTATCGGATAAGAAGGACCACTATCCCTCGCAGCTCTCGGGTGGTCAGCAGCAGCGTGTCGCCATCGCACGCGCTTGCGCCATGCGGCCCAAGATCATGCTGTTCGACGAGGTGACCTCGGCCCTGGACCCCGAACTCGTTGGCGAAGTGCTTGAAGTCATCCGAAAACTTGGTAGGGAGCATGACCTCACCATGCTGATGGTCACCCACCAGATGGGATTTGCCAAGGAATTCTCCGATCGCGTCTGCTTTTTCCACGCGGGCAAGATCTGCGAGCAAGGGCCGCCAGGCGAGTTGTTCGGCACCCCCAAGAACGAGCGGACACGGCAGTTCCTGCACGCTGTCCTGGAGGCTGGATGACGCTTGAGACAGATGCCACGCCCACAGCCGTGACCGCCGCGCCGCCACGTCCGCTGTCGGCCCGGGAGCGATTTGAACGCATTTACCGGATACTGCGCGACCGCATCTGCCTGCTCGATTATGCGCCGGGAAGCCATCTGTCCGAGGAAGAACTTGCCCAGGAATTCGAGATCAGCCGCACGCCGGTCCGGCGTGTCCTGGCGCGTCTCGAATCCGAGGGTCTGGTTCAATCCGTCCACGGCGTCGGCACGATCGTCACCGATGTCGATATCGAGGAATTGCAGCAGGTCTATCATTTGCGCCTGGAGCTGGCGCTCCTCGTCGGCAAGCTTTCGCCGATCCCGCGCACGGCGGACGATCTCGACCGGATACGGGCGCTCATCGCGCGTTGCGATGCCGATATACTCAATCCCGACCAGCGCGCTTTCCTGCGCCTCAACATGGATTTTTTCTACGAGCTCACGGCGATGACCGGCAACCAGCCGCTGCGCGAGATCAGCGAGCGCCTGTATTTTCAGGTCGCGCGCGTCGTCCTGAAGATGATGCCGCAATTGGGCCTTGTCGAGGAGTTCACCGCGTTCCGCCGCGAAATGGAAGAGGTCCTTGCCGCCGCCGAGATCGGTGACTGGGAGTCCATAGGGCACATAAGGCGGGCGCATATCTCAATGAGCTTTCGCCGCATGATGCGTCATGCAGGCGAGGCCAATCTGGATAGAGCAAGATAGTCAGCCCCTCGGGGTTGTGCTGGCCGCCAAGGTCGGCGACAGCGATAGTCACACCGAATGTGCGGTTTCATAGCAGTCTCCTCTGGTCGAAGAACGCGCCGAGAATTCACTGGCAGTGCAGCAGATGATGAATCTGTCGCGGGGTGCTTCCCGTCAGGCGGCGGCTCTCGCGGACAAGATGCGCCTGGTCGGAATAGCCCGCTTCGGCCGCCAGCATGGCGGTGGAGCTGCTGGAGCGGCTCGAAAAGCCGCAGAAAGCGCTGGTAGCGGAGGATACGGTCAAGCGTCTTGGGGCCATAGCCGAAGCTCGTGTCGAAGCGCCGGCGCAACGTCCTTTCGCTCATCTCGAGCGCGCGCATCAACCAAGGGACGAGCGGCGCGTCGGGTGGCGGCCCGCGCTCGATCAAACGATATGCCGCCTGCATGGGAACGTCGGTCGCGGGCGCGGGCACCTCCTCGGCGACGGCCTGTTGGAGAGAGCAGGCCAGATCCTCGAGACTGTCGCTGGGGCGCACGCGGCTGGCGAGGCGGCGGGCTCGCGCCCCCCACAAATCGTCGAGCGACAGCCTCTTGCCGACCAGCTCGATTTGCGGCACGCCGAGCCATGCCGCCGCCGCGGCAGGATGGAAGCGCAAGCCGATCACGACCTCGTCCGCCGCTAGAACCTCGGTCTGCGGTTCCTTGTCAGGGCCGGCAATTCGGAAGCTGCCTCCGATCCATTGCAAATCGATCGTCGTGTCGGGCATGATGACGATTGGCGGTGAGCCCGCCGGGTCCATTCGATGCACCCACACCGAAGCAAAGCTCCCGCGAAGCCGCGCCGACGCTGGACGTTGCTGAAATGAACCCGTTGCCTGCGCTGGGACGGGATCGCTCATCTCGCTCCCCTTCGGATTAGCGGCGGTGAACCTACGGCGCAGCGGCTGCGCCCGGCCGTCGCTCGAGACAACGTCTTCCAATCGAGAACGGTTGCAAGAATCGGTTGTTTTCTTCCGGCCGGAACGAAGAGGGCAGGTGGAGGGCGATGCCACGTGCATCGCCATCGGCAGCGCCGTGTGCGGCTCATACGTCAATGGCCGTTCTGTTCAATAAGGCAAGCGAGATGCGTGCTTATCTTTCGGCGTCGTACATCACATGAGAGGTATGCGTCATGAGCAACAAAAACGACCAACGGATCGACTACGTCGAATTCAACGTGAAAGACATTCAGCGGTCACGCGACTTCTACGGAAAGGCGTTGGGCTGGACCTTCACCGACTACGGCCCGCAATATTGCGAGTTCAACGACGGGCGCTTGTCAGGTGGCTTTGCTGCTGGCCCAGCGAGGTCCGGAGGAGGCCCGCTCGTCATTCTCTATGCCGATGATCTGCCGGGAACGGTCAAGCGTGTCGAGGAAGCGGGGGGCAAGATCGTCAGGCCGATTTATGGCTTCCCCGGCGGCCGGCGCTTTCATTTCGTGGACCCGGACGGTTACGAGCTAGCGGTTTACACCGAAGATGGCAGCAATGAATGATCGCGTTCCTCCCACCTCAGGTTGGTTTTGCTCGGCGGCGTCTTGATCTGGGCGGGCGCCGAGCATGTCCTCAGATTCCGGGCGATTGCAGCGTCCCTGGCCGGGCGGGGCTTCCTGCTCCCAAGCCTCTTCTCGCGGCCGGATCGGTGCTGGAGGTCGCAGGCGGCCTTTGCCTCGCAACGGCCTTGGGTGGACCCTTTCCCGCCGCGGCGTTGGCCGTATCCACCATTGCGGCGTCGTTCATGGCGCTCAACTTCTGGCCTACAGCGGCGATGAACGCGAAGCGCTTCGTACCGGCTTCACCAATGTTGCCGTCTTGGGCGGGTTGATTGTCGCCGCGACCACTAGCCTGTGATCATCATTTCGGGGCGGCGGCTTCGTCTTCATCTGCAATCAGCTGCTGGTCGTTGGTGATCCGGTGTTGTTGCAGCATCCGCCTATCGCTGCCAGAAGGGCAGCTTGGCGATCTCTTCCTCGGCCTGTCGCCTCGTCAGACCGATATCGTCGATCAGATGGGGATTGGTCTCCGCCAATCGGTTGAGATCCCAGCGAAAGCGTGTCGGCTCGCGCCAGGCCGCGATAATGCTTCGCAGCGTCGCCAGGCTGTAGCGCCGAGGCGATGCTTCCGCCGGCCGCGTTGCCTCAAGCGGGGCCGAGGCAAAGGTGGGAATATCGTTCATGGCAACCTCCATGTGGTTTGAGGGGCCCATACGATTTTGGGAGTGTGGGGCCCTCGACCTGAAAGAGGCTGAATTCTGCAGGATACGACCGGCGTCGTAATTAAGCTCTCCCAAATAGTTCTCAAAACTTCCAAACGGGCTATAGATGCGCCGTATGCAGGGACCGCGCTTTGCCTTTGGTCCGTTCGTGCTTGATCCGGGTGCGGGAACGCTCCTTCGGAACGATGTCCCCGTTGCCGTTAGCTACCGCGGGCTAAAGCTGCTTGCGGCGCTCGTCGGACGGTCCGGCGAAATCCTTGAAAAGGCTGAGTTGATGGACGCGGCGTGGCCGGGTACAGCCGTCGAGGAAGGCAACCTAACCGTCCAGATCGCGCTGCTGCGGAAGCTGCTTGGCCCGGCCGCCGACGGCGGTGAATGGATCGCCACGGTTCCGCGCGTCGGCTACCGCTTCACGGGAGCCGTCGAACAGCTCGGCGTCGCGAAGCGAAAACCTTTGCCGCTGCCCGACAAACCATCGATAGCCGTGCTGCCCTTCGTCAATGTCAGCAACGATCCCGAGCAGGAATCCTTCGCGGATGGGTTGACCGAAGACCTGATCACCGACTTATCCAGGATCTCCGGCCTGTTCGTCATCGCACGCAACTCGGCCTTTGCCTACAAAGGAAAGGCGATGGACGTGCGCGGGATCGCTGAGGACCTTGGCGTGCGCTACCTGCTGGAGGGTAGCGCAAGGCGCGCCGCAGGGCACGTGCGCATCAACGCACAACTGGTCGACGCGGTGAGTGGCGATCATGTATGGGCGGAACGCTTCGATCGCAGCCTGGAAGATATTTTTGCCGTTCAGGACGAGGTCACCGGCAAGATCGTCGAGGCGTTACTCGGCCGGCTGCGTGCACCGCCGCCGCGCAATCGGCCCCAAAATCTCGAGGCCTACGATCTCTGCGTGCGAGCGCGCAAGCTGATGGATGATTCGCCGCAGACGGCGCAGGAAGCGCATCTGATGCTCACCCGCGCGGTTTCGCTCGATCCGGAATATGCCGAGGCCTATCGCTGGCTTGCCATGAACCACTGGATGGGATGGGTGCATTCCGGCGGACCAACCGAAACATCCCGTAGCGCTGCTTTGGAACTCGCGCGCAAAGCCGTGGCGATCGACCCCAACGATGCCGGCTGCCGCTGGGTTTTGGCTTACCTGCTTGCCTACGAGCGCAGCTTCGCCGAGGCGGATGCGGAATTCGCCAAGGCGATCGAGCTTGACCCGAACGAGGCCGATGCCTGGGCGGCATTGTCCGACATCGCGGTCCTGGCCGGACGGGTCGAGGAGGGTCTTGAGCACATTCGCAAGGCGTTCCGGCTGAATCCGTTTCCGGCAAGTTGGTATTATCTCGCGCTCGGCCAAGCGCAATATGCAGCCGGCGAATACGAATCCGCTATCAAGACACTGCGCAGGGACGAGACCTATCGTACAAGCTCTCGCCGTTTCCTGGCGGCAAGCCTTGCCCAACTCGGCCGGCTCGACGAGGCGCGCGCAGAGGTCGAACTGTTTCTCGTCGGCAACCCGCATTTCACAACCCGCCACTGGGCGGCGACGGAGCCATTCCGCGACGCTGCGACGCTTGAGCATTTCGTTGACGGCTTCCGTAAGGCCGGCCTTCCGGAGTGACGCGCCGGCGCCGTCGCACGGTTCGTGCGACCTATTCCTCAAAGCGAACCGTGGCGTCACGATCGCGCTCGTATCGTCTCGTGAGCGGAAACGGCGGCAACCAGGACTCGCGACGGATGATCCAGCTTTCGTAAGTTGGCATCAGTTGGTCAGGCGCGTCCAGGGATCCGAGGTTCACTTCGACTTCGTCGGCGGTGCGGGCGAAAACGGTCGAGCCGCAGCGGGGACAGAAAAACCGCCCGGCATAGTCGCGTGTTTCGCCGTCGATCGTCACCGCATCCTGAGGAAATATCGCGGAAGCGTGAAAAAGGGCTCCATGATGCTTGCGGCAGTCGAGACAGTGACAAAGGCCGACCCGGTATGGGCGTCCCGAAGCGACAATTCGGACGTTCCCGCACAGGCACCCGCCGGTGAATCGGTCCATGCTGCGTCTCCTCCAAAATCAAGCGGCCGGAATGGTTACAACGACCGGCACTGTTGTTGCAATCGCCGCGCCGCGGGCGGGGACATGTCGTTCTTCCGTGGCGATGACATTGCAGCCGCCTCTCTATGCCTTATGCGAGCTTGCCGCCGAAAACAGGCTTTGGTTTGTCATATGGAACGAAACGGCGCGTTCCATTGAGCCGCCAACTCGGCGGCCGAGGCGAGCCTGACTCCGCAGTCGGCGAGTATGCGTGCGACCGTCGCTACCGCCTCGGCGTTGGACGAGGCCATGCTGCCGTTCGGAAGGAAAAGGTTGTTTTCGAAGCCGACCCGGACATGGCCCCCAAGCAATGCGGCGGCGGTCGCGCACGCCGCTTCGTTGCGGCCGAAGGCGCAGACGCTCCAATGGTCGAAGCGCGGCATGTTCGCCGCGAGGAATGGCAAGAGATCGGCAGGAACGGACGTCTGTCCCGGCGTGTAGCGGCCCAGCACGTAGAGAACCGGTATGCTTGCCCAAGGGATCAGTCCGCGCTGCTGCATGTCCGAAAGCCTGACGGCCTCCTCGGGCGCATAGAGGATGATCTGTGGCGCAACCCCCTCGGTGTGCAGCCAGGCCATAAAGCGCACGAAGGCGAGTTCCGATCCGGCATCAGGAACGATTTCGCGAAGCGCCAGGGAGACAGCTTGCGGCTTCACATCTTGTACGACGGCCATCTGTTGGGCCGGCGAATAGATACCGAGTGCTTCGGAGGTGATCTGGATTACCAAGCGGTCGCCGGCAGCACCGCGGATGGCGGCGATCGCCTGGCAGTAGGCGTCGGCGTCGAGCAGATGATTGCCGCTTCGGTCGCGGACATGAACGTGGATCATAGCCGCACCGGCATCGGCGCATTCCGCGGCCGTCCTCGCAAGTTCGGCTGGTGTCAGCGGAATCGCCGGATGGTCGGCCTTGCTGCGACGTCCCCCGTTCGGGGCGACGGCTATGGCGATGCGGTCGAGACCATGGGCCGGCTTCATGGGAACGTTCTGCGAGCGACAAGATTCATATGAATCAATCTTTGATCACACTGAAACAGACGTTGCAATCGCTGGTCTGGCGAGCTAGCAATATCCATGGACCAGGAAGAGCTTGCTGGACAGATCGTCACTGCCTTCGACGGCATGTCGGCGCAGCTTCGGTCCGCCGCGCGCTATGTCCTTGATAAGCCGTATGATGTCGCGCTGTTGTCCATGCGCGAGCAGGCCCGGCACGCAGGAGTGCAGCCGGCGACGATGACGCGGCTGGCCCAGCATCTCGGCCTTGATGGCTACGAGGCGGTACGCGATATCTACGCCGCCGCGATCCGGGACGGCGAAATCGGTTTTGCCGGCAAGGCGGGCCTTCAGGTCGCCAGCCAAAAGCTCAAGGGCGACCACGCGCTGGCGGCCGATATTCTGGATTCGATTTCCAGCCAGCTTGCCCATCTCGCCGAAGGCAGGTCGATCGACCGTCTGGTCGAGACGGCCAGGGCGCTGAGTGCGGCAAGGCGCGTCTATTGCCTCGGCCTGCGCTCGAGCCACGCAGTGGCCTGGCATCTGCATTACATCCTGTCGCTGATCGGCGAGAAATCGGTGCTGCTGCACGGCATCGGCGGAACCGATGGCGACGCTCTGGCCCATGCGACCAGGGACGACGTGCTGATCGCCGCCAGCGTCCTGCCCTACACGCGCTTCACCATCGAGCTTGTCGAGTACGCTGCCGGCCGCGGCGTACCGGTCATTGCGATCACCGACAGCGGGGTAGCGCCCTTGGCGCTGCTTGCCGATCACCTGGTCGTCGTGCCGACCGGCAGCCCGTCCTTTTTCCACACCATGACGCCAGCTTTCATCGTTGCTGAGGTCCTGGGTGCTCTTGTCGCAGGGCAGGCAGGCGAGGGCGCTGTTGAGTCGCTGCGACGTTTCGATGAGCAGGGCGCCGCCCTCAAGACCCATCTGAACCAGCGTCCGCCGAAGAAAATGCCCATGAGGGACCGTCGATGACACACATTCTTCATCGAACCATCCACTCGACGCTGCCGGTCGCCGCTCGCGGCCAAGGCATCGAACTGTTCGATGCCGAGGGCAAGTCCTATATCGACGCGTCGGGCGGCGCCGCCGTGTCCTGTCTCGGCCACGGTCATCCCGACGTGATCGCCGCGCTGCACAACCAGCTTGACCGCATCGCCTACGCACACACCAGCTTCTTCACCACCGAGGTGGCGGAGCGCTTGGCGGATCGGCTGGTCGAGGACGCGCCGAAAGGGTTGGACCACGTCTATCTGGTCAGCGGCGGCTCGGAGGCGGTCGAGGCCGCGCTCAAGATGGCCAGGCAATATTTCGTCGAGAAAGGGGAGCCGCAACGGCGCCATCTCATCGCACGCCGGCAGAGCTATCACGGCAATACGCTCGGCGCTCTCGCCACCGGCGGCAACGAATGGCGGCGCGCCCAGTTCAGGCCGTTGCTGATCGAGACCCACCATATCGACCCCTGTTACGCCTATCGCTATCAAAAGCATGGCGAAAGCGACGAAGCCTATGCGGCGCGCGCCGCTCAGCAGCTCGAAGACAAGATCCTTGAACTCGGCCCGGACGAGGTCATCGCCTTTGTCGCCGAGCCGGTGGTGGGTGCGACACTCGGCGCCGTGCCGTCGGTCGCCGATTACTTCAAGCACATTCGCGCGATCTGCGACCGCTACGGCGTGCTCCTCATTCTCGACGAAGTGATGTGCGGCATGGGCCGTACCGGCACGCTGCATGCGTGCGAGCAGGACGGCATCGCTCCCGACCTGCTGACCATCGCCAAGGGGCTCGGCGGTGGTTACCAGCCGATCGGCGCGGTGCTGCTTGGCCGGCATATCTTCGAAGCCTTTGCCCAGGGCTCGGGCTTCTTCCAGCATGGACATACCTATATGGGGCATCCAATGGCGGCGGCGGCTGGCCTCGCCGTGCAGGAGGTCATCCGGCGCGACCGCCTGCTCGACAACGTCAGCGCAATGGGCGCGCAGCTCGACGAGCGCCTGCACCAGCGCTTTGATAATCACCATCACGTCGGCGACATTCGCGGACGAGGTCTGTTCAGGGGAATCGAGCTGGTGGTCGATCGCGCCAGCAAGGAACCGTTCGACCAGAGATTTGAACTCAACGCTCGCATCAAGCGCGAAGCAATGGCCCGCGGCCTGATGATTTATCCGATGGCCGGGACGATTGACGGTGTGCGGGGCGTTCATGTGCTTGTGGCGCCGCCTTTCATCATTTCCAGACAGGATATCGATCGGATCGTCGAACGGCTCGGTGAGGCGATCGACGCTGCGATCGCCTCAGCGGCCTGACCCGCACGACGCGGACCGCCTCAAACCAGTTCCAACGCGTCATCGGCGATGGGCCGGGACACCCACCAGAGAGGTAGCAACCATGTACAGTTCGATGAAAACCCTGATCGGCGCGGCGGCTTGCATGCTGCTGGCGCTGCCGTCCGTCGGAGCCGAGCAGCGCTTCGTCACGGTCGGCACCGGCGGGGTCACCGGCGTCTACTATGCCGTCGGCGGCGCCATTTGCCGGCTGATGAACAAGGACCGGCAGAAAACCGGCATCCGATGCTCGACGGAGTCGACCGGCGGTTCGGTCTTCAACGTCAACTCCATCCAGACCGGCGACCTCGATTTCGGCTTGACCCAATCGGACGTCCAGTACCAGGCCTATGAGGGGACCGGAAATTTCGAAGGCAAGCCGTTCAAGGATCTGCGGGCCGTCTTCTCCGTCCATCCCGAGCCGTTTACCGTGCTGGCGCGGCCCGATGCCGGCGTCACCAAATTCGAGGACTTCAAAGGCAAACGCTTCAACGTCGGCAACCCCGGGTCAGGCACCCGCTCGTCGATGGAGGAGTTGCTGAAGCAGATGGGCTGGACGCTCGGCGATTTCTCGCTTGCCGCGGAGCTGAAGGCGGATGAGCAGGGCAGCGCGCTGTGCGACAACAAGATCGACGGTTTCTTCTACGGCGTTGGTCATCCTTCCGCCGCGATCCAGGATCCGACCACGGCCTGCGGCGCCAAACTCATCCCGCTGACCGGTCCGGCAGTGGACGCGCTGTTGGCAGCTCATCCGTACTATTCAGTCGCCACCATCAAGGGTGGCATGTACGCCAACAACCCGGACGACGTGAAGACATTCGGCGTCCGCGCCACCGTGGTGACGAATGCCAGCACGCCCGATGAGGTGGTCTACGAGCTGGTGAAGTCGGTCTTCGAAAATTTCGACGACTTCAAGAAACTGCATCCGGCTTTCGCCAATCTCGATCCCAAGGAGATGATCAAGACCGGTCTGTCGGCGCCACTACATCCGGGCGCGGAGCGCTATTACAAGGAGAAGGGCTGGCTCTGAGGCCTTCAATGCGAGGCGCCAAGGGCGCCTCGCATCGCAAATAATTGTGGGGAACGATGACAGATCAAAGCCAGCGGGCGGCAGCGCCTGACCAACCCGTTATCGACATCGACAAGCTCAGCGAGATCGTCGCGGAAGCCGACACCGGTGGGCGCAAGCCGACCGGCCGCACCGCGAAGCTGATCCTCGGCGTTTCGCTTGCATGGTCGCTGTTCCAGCTCTGGTATGCCTCGCCCCTTCCGTTCATGCTCAATTTCGGCGTTGTCAGCGACGGCATCGCCCGCTCCATCCATCTGGCCTTCGCCCTGTTCCTGGCGATGCTGACGTTTCCGGCCTTCAAGACCTCATCGCGCAGCCGGGTGCCGCTACCCGACTGGGTGCTAGGCATCGCCGGGGCGGCGTCCGCCCTCTATCTGCTGGTCTTTTATAGCGATATCGCCCACCGGCCGGGTCTTCCCACTACAGCTGACCTGGTCGTATCGATCGCCGGCGTCCTCATCCTGCTCGAGGCCGCCCGTCGCGCCGTCGGGCCTGCCATCACTGTCATCGCGGCGATCATGCTGATCTATATTTTCGCCGGGCCTCACCTTCCTGGCCTGCTCGGCCACAAGGGCGCGACGTTATCGCGCGCAGCCTCGCAGATGTGGCTGACGTCCGAGGGGGTGTTCGGTGTCGCCCTCGGTGTGTCCACCAATGTCGTCTTCATGTTCGTTTTGTTCGGAACATTGCTGGAGCGCGCCGGCGCCGGCGGCTTTTTCATCCAGCTTGCCTTCTCGCTGCTCGGCAAATACCGCGGCGGTCCGGCCAAGGCCGGTGTCGTGGCTTCCGGCCTGACCGGCATGATTTCCGGCTCTTCGATCGCCAATGTCGTGACCACCGGAACCTTCACCATCCCGCTGATGCGGCGGGTCGGATATTCTGCGGTGAAGGCGGGCGCCATCGAATGCGCAGCCGGCGTCAATGGTCAGCTGATGCCGCCGGTGATGGGCGCCGCCGCGTTCTTGATCGCGGAATACGTCGGCATCTCCTATGCCGAGGTAGTCAAGCACGCCTTCTATCCGGCGCTGCTGACCTATGGATCGTTGTTCTACATCGTCGATATCGAAGCGATGAAGACAGGGATGAAGGGCCTGCCGTCACGCCGCACGCACTCCGCATTTCAGGGTGCACTGCGCGGGCTGATGGGCATATGCGGCTTCATCGTCCTCGCAGGGCTTGTCTATTACGGCATTGGCTGGACGAAGATCGTTTTCGGCGCGGCCGCGACCTGGATGATCACTGCCGCGCTGATCGCCGTTTACATCGGCCTTGTCGCCTACCGGGCGCGCTATCCCGACCTGCCGCTCGAGGATCTGGAGGGCGAGATCGTCAGGATTCCGCACTTCGGCGAGACGGCGCGCACCGGATTGCATTTTCTGCTGCCGGTGATTCTGCTGATCTGGTACCTGATGGTGGAGGAGCTCTCGCCGGGCCTCTCGGCATTCTGGGGCGTTGTCGCCCTGATGGCGCTGATCGTCACGCAACGGCCGCTCACCGCCTTTTTCCGCAAGGACCGGGCGCTGGCACGGCATTGGCTTCACGGTTTCGACGATCTGGTCGGTGGCCTGTCCGCCGCTGCGCGCAACATGACGACGGTCGGCATTGCCACTGCGACGGCCGGCATCATCGTCGGCACGGTCCTGCTCACCGGCATCGGGCTGGTGATGACCGAGCTCGTCGAATTCATCTCGGGCGGCAGCTTCATCGTCATGCTTTTGTTCACCGCGGTGATCTGCATCATTCTCGGCATGGGCATGCCGACCACCGCGAGCTATGTCGTCGTCGCCACCTTGATGGCGCCGGTCATCGTCGATTTGGCGGCGCAGAACGATCTTGCCGTGCCGCTGGTCGCCGTCCACATGTTCGTTTTCTATTTCGGGCTGATGGCGGACGTGACGCCGCCGGTGGGGCTGGCGGCTTATGCTGCTGCGGCAATTTCAGGCGCCGATCCGGTGAAGACCGGGATTCAGGGCTTCAAGTACGAGATCCGTACCGGCCTCTTGCCATTCATCTTCATCTTCAACACCGGACTGCTGATGATCGATCTCGAAGGGCCGTTCGACTTCGTTGCGATGGTCGTGACATCGACGCTGGCCATGGTCTCGTTTGTAGCAGCGACGCAGAATTGGATGCTCGTGCGCAACCGCTGGTACGAGACGATTGCGTTGCTTCTGGCCTGTTTCATCTTGTTCAGACCGGGATTGTTGCTCGATCAGGTGAGCGAACCTTATCGGGCAGTGCCTGCCTCCGAACTCAGCCGTATCGTCGACGAGACAGCCGAAGGCGGAGCGGTTCGCCTGCGCCTGACGACACTGAACCTCAACGGCGATGAGATATCGAAGCTGGTTCGGCTACAACTCGGGCCCGCAAATTCATCGGCCGAACGCCTGAAGGCTGTGGGGCTGGACGTCAGCGCGCTCGGCGACAGCGTGACGGTCGGCGTGGTGCGACTGGGCAGCCAGGCGGCCAAATTCGGCCTGCAGCCCGGCGACGAAATCAACCAGGTGCTAGTGCCCGCGGAGCGGCCGTCGCGCTATTGGTTCGCGATTCCAGCCCTGCTGTTGCTCGGTCTCGTCTTCTGGGTTCAGAAGCGGCGAAGGCGGACAGTCGGCCCGTAAGCGTCTTGTGAGCGGAAGAGGCTCGCCAGCATGTCAGTAACAAGAGAACCAAACGGCGCCGCGGAACCGGCTAATGCGGAAATGCGCATGACGACGCGCGACCGCCCCTTCGAACCCGTCGACTACGGGCTTTACGCGCTGACGGTCATTGCCTGGAGCGCATCGTGGTTCGCGATCGAACTTCAGGTCGGCAGCGGCGTGTCGAACGAGGTCAATCTGGTCTGGCGCTTCGCCATCGCCACGCTGCTGATGTTTGCCTGGGCGGCTTTTTCCGTTCGGCGGCTCCGCTTTCCGATCACCGATCATTTGCGCTTTGCTGTGCTTGGCATCCTCATCTTCTCGTCGAACTTCCTGTTTTTCTATTATGGCGCCGGCTATCTCGTCAGCGGCTTGCTCTCGGTCGTCTTCTCGCTCGCCTCGGTCATCAACATGCTGCTCGGTGCCTTGGTCATCGGCGAGCGCCCGGCGCCCGCATTCTCGCCGGCGGCATCATCGGCTTCGCCGGCATAGCGCTGATGTTCTTCCCCGAAATCGCTGCCAACGGGCTTTCCGGCGGGACGTTGGTGGGCCTTCTTCTGTGCCTCTGCGGCACCCTGAGCTTCTGCGCCGGCAATCTCGTCTCCGTCGCAAACCAGCGCCGCGACCTGCCGCTCGTTTCAACCAACGTCTGGGGCATGCTCTACGGCACTTTGTGGTCGGCGTTCCTGGCCTTCCTGCTCGGTGAGCCGTTCGTGTTCGCGACGACCGCCTCTTATATCGGCTCGCTGGTCTTCCTCGCCGTCATATCGACGGTCGTGGCTTTCGCCGCCTACCTGACGCTGCTCGGACGCATTGGCGGCGCCCGCGCCGGTTATGCGACCGTCATATTTCCCGTCTTTGCGCTTTTGATCTCCACGGCGCTGGAAGGGTATGCCTGGACTGCGTACGCGATCATCGGGCTCGTCCTCGTCGCCGCCGGAAACGTCCTGGTCATTCGAGGAGGACGACGCTGACCCATGCAATGCCGCTGCGCGGCCCCCGCCACATAGGTGCACCGATAGATCGGGCGGGGCGCCTTCTTTTTCTGTCTGTTTACCCAGCTTGACTCTCTGGGTCGTCAGTTTAGGCTGTGGTCAATGGGTCAGACCAATGTACCAGGGCGGCCGGGGAGGGGAATTAGACGCGCATGCCGATCCAGGCTGTTGAACCTCGCCGGCTATACCGACAGGTCGCCGATCAGCTCAGGCAGCTGATCGATGCCGGCGAGTTTTCCGTCGGCGACCGTCTGCCGACCGAGCGGGATCTGGCCGACCAACTCGGAATTTCCCGCCCGACGGTCCGTGAAGCGCTGATAGCGTTGGAGGTCGAAGGCCGCATACGCATCCGCGTCGGCTCGGGTATCTACGTCACCGATCCGCCGAGCGCCGCCGCCTCCGAACCCGAAGTCGAGGAAGGCCCGTTCGAGCTGTTGCGCGCGCGCGAATTCGTCGAAGGCGCGATCGCCGCCGAAGCGGCCATCCATGTCCGGCCTGCAGACATCGAACGGCTCGACGACGTGCTGCGCCGGATGGAGGCCATGCGTCACCCCAACAAGATGACCATTGCGCTCGACCGGGAATTCCATACCGCGGTCGCCGGCATTCTCGAGAACGCGGTGCTGGTGCGCTTCATCGGCGAGCTTTTCGACCAGCGCATGAACCCGTACTTCGAACGCCTGTCGATCTATTTCGAGACCAGCGATTCCTGGCAGGTCGCGGCAAGGGAACATCGTGCCGTGCGCGATGCAATTGCCGCGCGCGACCCCGAGCGGGCCAAGGCCGCCATGCAGCAGCATCTGCGCCAGTCGCAAATCAGATTCTCACGCAATTTCGATGAGAGAGCCGCAGCCAAGGAGGTTGCGGAATAGCAGTTGGCCTGGGGGAGATCCGGCCGTCAAGTTCAACCAGG
Source organism: Mesorhizobium sp. M0410 (assembly GCF_040321435.1). NCBI lineage: Bacteria > Pseudomonadati > Pseudomonadota > Alphaproteobacteria > Hyphomicrobiales > Phyllobacteriaceae > Mesorhizobium > Mesorhizobium sp. M0410. Next base: position 157,379 of record NZ_JAMYRN010000002.1, on the reverse strand, counting down.
GAGGAATTAGATGCTGAGAAAATACGCAGTTCTGCTCGGTGCGATCGCCGCAATTGCCATACCCATGGCGTCGGCCTCGGCGGAAACGGTCCTGAAATGGGCACATGTCTACGAGACGACGGAGCCCTTCCACACCGAATCCGTGTGGGCTGCCGACGAAATCAAGAAGCGCACCCAGGGCCGCTATGCCATCGACGTCTATCCGGCCTCGCAGCTTGGCAAGGAAGCAGACATCAACCAGGGCCTGATGCTCGGCACCGTCGATATCATCATTTCCGGATCGAGCTTCGCGGCGCGCGAATATCCACCGATCGGCGTCACCTATTTCCCGTACACTTTCCGCGATGCCGACCATCTGCTGAAATACACCAAAAGCGACGTCTACAAGGCCCTGACCAAGGGCTATGAGGACAAGACCGGCAATCACATCGTCGCCACCACTTATTACGGGACGCGGCAGACCACCTCGAACCGGCCGATCGCCAAGTGCTCCGACATGCAGGGCTTGAAGATGCGCGTCCCCGACGTGCCGGCCTATCTGGCCATGCCGCGTGCCTGCGGGGCCAACACGGCGCCGATTGCCTTCGCCGAGGTCTATCTGGCTCTGCAGAACGGCACGGTCGAGGCCCAGGAGAATCCGCTGACCACCATCGAGGCGAAGAAATTCTACGAGGTGCAGAAGAATATCGTGCTAACTGGCCATATCGTCGATCATCTCAACACCATCATATCGGCGTCGCGCTGGGCCTCGCTGTCCGACGAGGACAAGAAGATCTTCACCGAGGTGATGCAGGAGGCTGCCGCCCGCGCCACTGCAAAGATCGTCGCCCGCGAAAAGGAACTGGCGCAGGTATTCAAGGACCGCGGCATCACCGTAACGGATGTCGACCGTGCCGACTTCGAGAAGAATGTGTTGGAGAAGGTCACCTTCGAGGAGTTCGGGTACAACAAGGCCGATTGGGAAGCGATCCGCGCTATCAAGTAGAGCATCGGAAACTGGATGCTCAATCAAGAGGATAGAGCGGCAATCGGATTCGCCGCTTTAACCTGCCCATCCGTCGGGCTTCAAATTGCGCCGGACGGGCCTTCCAATCCTTGACGATCCACCAGCTTCGGGAGTGCGCGCCAATGGCCGAGGAACACCACACCGAGATCACCGTCGAAGAGATTGCGCATGCCTTCGAGGAAGTGCCGATACGCGTCGACCTGTCGGACCACGGTATCGAGGACTGGGTCACGCTTGCCGTGTTCTGGGGCATGGTCGTCTGTGTCTTCCTGCAGTTCTTCACCCGTTATGCCCTGAACAACAGCTTTGCGTGGACCGAGGAGATCGCCATCAACGCGCTCGTCGTCGTTGTCTTTCTCGGCGCCGCCATGTGCGTGCGCCTTTCGCGCCATATCCACGTCGACGTGCTTTACCACTATCTGCCGGAGCGTGTCGGCCGCTGGCTGGCGCTCGCCGTCGATATTATCCGCATTGCATTCTTCGCCTACGGATCCTGGCTGATGTGGCGCTACGTCACGATCGTGGCGCATGAGCGCATGGTCACCGTCAACCTGCCGCGGCGCTGGTTCTTCTACGCCGTACTGGCCGGCTTCGTGCTGATGCTTCTGCGCTCGATCCAGGTCTTTATCGGCAATTACCGGCGCGGCTATTCGGTGCTCGAGCGTCCTGGTGCGTTCGAGACGGCGGGGGTCTGAGCGATGCTGCTTCTGGTCGGGGGCTTTCTTGTCCTGATGCTCATCGGCGTGCCGGTTGCTGTTTCGATGGCGGCCGCCTCGATCCTTTACCTCGTCATCTACGGCGTGGCGCCCGACATCATCGCAGCCCAGCGCATGATCGCCGGGGTGGAGAGCTTTCCGCTGCTCGCCGTGCCTTTCTTCATCCTGGCCGGCAACCTCATGAACATCGCCGGCGTCACCGGGCGTATCTATTCCTTCGCCCTTGCCCTGGTCGGCTGGATGAAGGGCGGCCTGGCGCAGGTCAACATCATCGGATCGGTGATCTTTTCCGGCATGTCGGGTACCGCGCTCGCCGACGCCGCCGGTATCGGCACCATCGAGATCAAGGCGATGAAGGACCACGGCTATCCGATCGACGCTGCGGTTGGCGTCACCGCCGCTTCCGCCACGCTCGGGCCGATCTTTCCGCCCTCGCTGCCCTTCGTCATCTACGGCATGATGGCCAATGTCTCGATCGGCGCGCTGTTCATGGCCGGCATCCTGCCCGGCGTGGTCATGACCATGCTGATGATGATTACGGTTGCCATCTTTGCCTACAATCGCGGCTGGGGCTCCGACACGCCTTTCGAGCTTCGGCGGCTCGCCGAAGCGGCGGGCGAGGTGCTGGTGGTGGCTGCCTTTCCGATTGGCTGTTACGTGCTTGTGCAGCTTGGCCTGTCGATCAACGTCGCGGTCGGCATCGCGCTGCTGCTGCTGATCGCCGCGGACTGGTATTTCGATTTCTCCGCGGTCATGGCGCTGATGACGCCGGTCATCCTGATCGGCGGCATGACGATGGGCTGGTTCACGCCGACCGAGGCGGCAATGGCGGCTGTGATCTGGTCGCTTTTCCTCGGGCTGGTGCGCTACCGCACGATGACGCTGCGTTTGCTTGCAAAGGCCAGCTTTGACACGATCGAGACGACCGCCTCTGTACTGTTCATCGTTACCGCCGCATCGATCTTCGCCTGGCTGCTTACCGTCAGCCAGGCGGCACAGCTGTTTTCGAACTTCATTTTCGCCCTCACCGAAAACAAGTGGGTCTTCCTGATCCTGGTCAACATCCTGATGCTGGTGGTCGGCTGCTTCCTCGATACGATCGCCGCGATCACGATTCTGGTGCCGATCCTGCTGCCGGTCGCCGCCGTCTACGGCATCAACCCGGTGCATTTCGGGCTGATTATGACGCTCAATCTGATGATCGGGCTTTTGCACCCGCCGCTCGGCATGGTGCTGTTCGTGCTGTCACGCGTCGCCAAGCTCTCGGTCGAGCGCACCACCATGGCGATCCTGCCGTGGTTAGTGCCGCTTATCGTGGCGCTGCTTCTGATCACCTTCATACCCGCCATCACGCTTTGGCTGCCGACCGAGATGGGCTTGATCCGGTGAGTGGCCAGGTGATCGCCGCAACGCTGTTCGGCCCGCAGGACCTGCGCGTCGTGGAGCATCCGCTCGAACCGCTCGCACCAGGCATGGTGCGTGTGCGCTTCGGGGCCGGGGGCATCTGCGGCTCCGACCTGCATTATTTCCGCCATGCCCGCACCGGCGACTTCGTTGTGACCTCGCCGCTTGTCCTCGGCCATGAAATCTCCGGCGAAATCGTCCAGATCAACGGCGCGGCACCCGGCCTGGGCGTCGGCGACCACGTCGCGGTCAATCCGTCACGCTGGTGCGGGCATTGCGCGCGATGCCTGGAAGGCCGCGCCAATCTCTGCGAAAACATCTACTTCATGGGCTCGGCATCGAAGACGCCGCATATGCAGGGCGGCTTCGCCAGTCTGTTCGACGTCACGCCCGCGCAATGTTTCAAGGTTCCATCTGATGTGGCCTACCAGGCGGCCGCACTTGCCGAACCGCTGGCGGTCAGCCTGCACGCCGTCGCGCGGGCCGGCGACATCAGGGGCCGCAACGTCGTCCTGTTCGGTGCCGGTCCCATTGGCCTCTTGACCATGCTCGCGGCCAGGCTTGCCGGCTGCGCTGAACTGATCGTCGTCGATATCGCCGCCGCGCCGCTCGCCTTCGCCCGCAGGTTGGGCGCCGACAGGACGATCGACCTTGCCAGCGGGGACGCCGAGATCCAGTCGCTCGCGGCCGGCGGTTCCCTTGATGTGGCGTTCGAGATTTCAGGCACTGCCGCAGGCCTTGCCGCGGCAATCGCCAGCGTCCGGCGCGGCGGCACGGTGGTCCAGGTCGGCAATCTTCCCGGTGGCCAGATCCCGCTGCCCGCCAATGCGGTGATGGCCAAGGAGATCGACCTCAAAGGCACCTTCCGCTTCGGCAGCGAGTTCGGTCGCGCAGTCGACCTCATTGTGTCACGGGAGGTGGACGTCCTAAAGCTGGTGACGGCGGAGCGCACGCTTTCCTCCGCCCCCGATGCCTTCCGACTTGGCGCCGACCGCGCTCAAAGTGTCAAGGTTGTGCTGACCGCGGACTGATTGAGGATTCGCAACGTCCCTGTTTTTTACGAGCCCATTGGCGCTTCACGGTGCAGGTACAAACAGAGGATGTGCGACGGAGCGGCCTCGCGCCTTCCAAACGTGGCGTGTGGGCCATGCCGGCGCGCGCGAAGATGCTGGACAGATTCGAACGACCAGGAGCGATTCGTACCTGATTCTATGTTCCTTTCACGACTCTCGGCTTAATCGGCCGGCGGGATTGGGCCGCGCTCTCGAGTGTCAAGGCCAACCGCTTCTCGTCTTCGATGGCGCGATCGACTGCCTCGATTTCCTCTTGGAGGGCCTTCAGCTCGACTCCGTAGCTGGAGCCGTCGCTGTCGCCAATTTGAAAGCCACTTGCCCGCATTGCGTCGCGAGTATGGTGCACGTTACGGACTCCTTCGCGTCGAGTCGCGACCAGAATTTCCCTGAATTCTCTAAGACGTTCAACGTGATTGCGAGCCATTTGCGTTCTCCTATTTCGTCGTCATCGTCGCTGACGGCGATTCAGCCCGACAAAAACCTACGGCGCAGAAGGTTTAAGCGCCTCTAAGAGATACGCTCGACAGAGCATGAATGCGGAAGGTCAAATTTGAACGTCTTGCAATAGTTTGAAGCACGGCAGCTGGAGAGACGCTTCGACTGAGCGCCTCTGCTGCTCGGCGCTCTTGCTGGTTCCTCCGGCTTCAGGATTGCGAGGGTCGATCTGTGAGCGTGCATGGTCTCATGTCTGGTAAGCGGCGCAGTCACGACTACAGTTGGCAGATCGCCGGATTGGCCCATCACTCCCAACGGCGCGCCTGAGATCGCCCGCGCTCGGTTTTATTGGTCCGAAAACCTCACGCTCACGCCGCGCTGCCGAAAATAAGCCTGCATCAACTTGCGGCCCGAGCGATTGTTCTGCGCCAACTTGGTCGGATCGAACACCGCCTGTTTTATCCCCTCTCGTGTGGGCGCTGCCTTGAGCGTCGCGATACCTGCGTCGATGTCGGCATTGCCCGCCCGGAGCGAGGCATAGATACTTTCGGTCGCCTCGGCCACGGTCAGTTCGCTCACAGATGTCGTCCTTTCATACAGGGCGGCGGCTTAGCATGGATTCGCGGCTCGCCGATACCGATGAGACCGTCATTGGAATCCTGTCGGCGGCGCTGAAGTAGCGGTATTACTCGACCGGCGACGACGGCGTGCTGCGGCTCGGCGTGATGACATACCTTTATGGGGACCTAGTCTAACTGCGTGAGAGATCGAACAGACCCTCCACGCCAGCAATTTACCCCGAACCAACAAATCACTGAGGAGACAATTCCCATGAAAGCGATCGTAGTGACGGACCAGGCTGCAGGAACGGCCGGAATGAAGCTGGGGCAGCGGCCCGAACCACAGGCGGCAATAAACGATGTCGTCGTACAAGTTCATGCGGCGGGATTCGTCAACACCGAACTGGAGTGGCCTTCGACCTGGGCCGATCGGGCCTTCCATGACCGGACGCCGTCGATCCTCGGCCATGAGCTGGCCGGTGTGGTCACGGCCCTCGGCTACGGCACCACGGGGCTTTCGATCGGTCAGCGGGTGTTCGGCCTCGCCGACTGGCATCGCGACGGCACGCTCGCCGAGTATGTCGCCATGGAGGCACGCAATCTCGCACCGCTGCCCGGCGACGTCGACTTCACGGTTGGCGCAAGCTTGCCGATCTCCGGCCTGACCGCGTGGCAGGGACTGTTCCAGCACGGCCGCCTTCGGGCGGGGCAGAGCGTTCTCGTGCATGGCGCGGCCGGTGCCGTCGGTTCGATGGTGGCGCAGCTTGCAAGGGAGGCCGGAGCTTATGTCATTGGCACCGGACGCGCCGCTGACCGCCAGAAGGCGCTCGACTTTGGTGCAAATGAATTCATCGATCTCGGGAATGACACCTTGGAAGAGGTCGGCGGTGTCGATCTGGTGTTCGATGTCATCGGCGGCGATATTCAGAAACGGTCCGCAACGCTGGTCCGGGCCGGAGGGACGCTTGTGACAGTCGTCGGACCAACGGATATTCGACCTGCAGATGGCCTGACGGTTGACTTCGTCGTCGAGGCTGATCGAGCCCAGCTTTCGGAGATAGTTCAGCGGATCCGGGATGGACGACTGCGGACGAACATCGGCAAGGTCTCGAGCATGGATGATGCCGTCGCCACCTTCAACTCAACCGAGCGACGCACGGGAAAGACAGTCATCAGCGTTCGTCCGTAAGAACTCGGGGAGAGAGGGCGGCTCCTCTCTCCTCGTCTACTCCCGTCAGCAAGATACCATTAGCAAGATAATTGCCTCGGCCATGCCGGTCTTCGTCGCTTAGACTCTCCGTGTCGCTCGGTGTATTGGCGCTGTTCCCCTCCGCGAGGCCCCGCGATGGCTGCAGGACTATGCGCCGGACCTCCAGTCGGCCGTGTCGGTGAGCGCAGGGGGGGAGCGTCTTCGCGAGGGAGGACGGAGCGGTCTACAACACCTACCGCCGCTATCCACCGCTTGTGGGGCCGCCCTACGCGCCGTTGCTCGAGTTCGTGCCAAAGCCGTGACATCCGCAACTTGCGCGCCTGCCTTGGCGAAGCGGGCATTCGCCGATAGAGAGCGTGTCATGCAAGCACGTGACCGCTTCTTATCGCGGGGATGTTCCTAAGGCGGAGGCCCTAAAATCAGCCGCGAGCGAAGAAGACGCAGATGCGGAATTAGCGTGCCGTCCTCGCCGCTTCCGCCTCGGCAGCGCGAGCAAGGTCTTCGACCCACTGCTGATGATAGCGGTAGAGCCCACCGGGGTGCTTGTGTCCGAGCACGTCGAGGAACCAAGGGCCCTGCTGCGTCTCTTCCGTCAGCACATGGCAACCCGTGTCCTTGGGAGTGATGACCCAACCGTGATAGGCGGTCGAGCCGGTCTCGTCGCCGTCGACCACCGTTTTCCACGCGAGCCTGTGGCCGGGCTCGCACTCCGTCACGACAAGGCTCATCGGAAATCCAACCGTCACCCGACTGAATCTGGTTCCGAGCGCCAGTTTAGGTTCACCGGTCAGGATCTTGACCTGATCCTCTGGAGGAAAGTAGCTCGACCAGTTCTCGGCGTCGACCAGCAGCTCCCACACCACTTCAGGCGGCGCTTTCACGTCAATGTCATTGAGCGCGTAGATCGACGAAATCTTCGGGTCGAAATGGTCAGGCCATTTTACACGATCATACATGGCTCAAGCCTGCTTCTTGAAGAGATCTTTGAAAATTAAAGGCGCCCAGGTGTTTCCTCGCGCCTGAATGAGCAGCCCACCCTCTGCGAGCCTTCCAAGGTTGACCGGTGCATAGCCGAGTTGCTCGACCAGCGTGGACACCACCGGAAGGGCGCTGTCATTGTCGCTGGAGAGAAAAACCACTCGCCGCCACCGCCGATGGAGGGCTCCTGAGCAAGGACGCCTGCAGGCAGGTGGTTGAACGCCTTGACAAGCGCGGCAGCGCCAAACGCCTTGGCGATTACGGCCGAAGACGGGAGGCTGCCCAAATCGTTTGGTGAGACGCCGTAGGCGTTCGTCACATCGATAATGATCTTGCCCCGCCAGTCCTTGGCAGTGTTCGCAATCTCCCCGTGCGCCCAGAACGGAACAGCCAGCAGGATAATGTCGGCCTTGAGCGCTTCGTTCAGGGAGCTGGGGATGACCGTGGTTCCGATGGCCGTTGCGAGCGGCGCGAGCGCCTTGGGCGCACGTGTGCTTGCTATGGCCACTTCGATACCCTTGCGGGCGAACCTTTTCGCGAGCGCCTGACCGACGGCCCCGGCGCCTATGATTGCGTAAGTCATTTCATATCTCCAGATCGGCGAATTGCCGGTACGTCCTGGAGCTTAGCTAAGGTCGTGGAGCCTCAACCGGGATTGACGATTTCTCAACAGCGGCTGTGCATCGGCGCACCATTCACGGATTGGTCGCGCTTCGGCGTCCCAGTGGAGCTCGACACCCGTGGCCAGGGACAGCGAACTCGAGGACTCCCTCACCCGCATCCGTGAGACGATAGCCTGAGGGTAGCTTCTCGAACAGGTACGCGCCGAGGCGGTGTTCCCGTTGGGCAATGCGTCGCAGCACAGTCGAGTGGTTTACCTTGAGGCGCTCAGCGGCGGCCCGAACCGAACCTTCGCGCGAGATGACAAGAAAGTAGCGAACGTCGTCCCAGTCGATCATGTGGTGCAACCTTGCACCGCAAGGTGCGGTGTTGAAACACGTATTAAATAGCATGAATGGTGCGAACCTCTTCGTCGACCTCCACAGTTCTAGTTTCGCTGCAGCTCCCATACCTCGGCAATCGGCTATTCTGCGGCATTCGCAGCCAGTGCGAACACCATCCCCTGGGGACAGGCGGTGCGCCAACGCACAGCCGCTGTCGAGAAATCGTCAATCCCGCCTGAGCGCGTTCGATCCCATTTGCTTGCGAGGGGGCGAGATGATCGTCGACCCTGGACAAAAAAGGAAAACCGGAATGGGCCGACTTGATGGGCGAATAGCCGTTGTCACAGGTGCGGCAAGCGGCATCGGCCTTGCCACCGCGAAGCGGTTTGCGGCCGAGGGCGCAGTAGTCGTGATGGTGGACCAGCACGGCGAGAAGGTTCGACGTGCCGCGCAGGCGTTGGGGCGGGGCCTGGATCCGGTCCTCGCCAACATCACGAAGATGGCAGATCTCGCTGCTCTTCGCGACCACGTCGCCAAGACCTACGGCTTCGCCGACGTCCTGTTTGCCAACGCCGGCGTCGCTACGTTCGCGCCGGTCGGCGAAGTGAGCGAAGAAGCGTTCGATCGAACCGTCACGACCAATTTGAAGGGCACATTCTTCACCGTGCAAACGCTGTTGCCGGTGCTCCGCGACGGCGCCTCGATCATTCTCACGTCGTCCGTGTCGGGCTCGAAGGGCGCTCCGGCTTTCAGCGTCTACTCGGCCACCAAGGCTGCGGTCCGCTCCCTCGCGCGGACCCTCACCTCGGATCTGAAAGCGCGTCATATCCGCGTAAACGCGCTCGCCCCCGGCAACACCGAAACGCCTGTCGGCATAAATGCCGGTCTGTCCCAGGAGCAGAGCGATGCCTTTTTCGCGCACACTGCCCTCGACACGCCGCTGGACAGGAACGGTCAAGCCAACGATATCGCTGCGGCCGCGCTCTACCTCGCGTCCAACGACAGTTCGTTCGTGACCGGCATCGAGCTGACCGTCGACGGGGGCTTTGCGCAGGTGTGAACCCGGGCCGCTGGCGCTGAGGGGCCGCCGCCAATTTAGGCATCGGCCGACCACTTCGCGCAGGCAGGTACGGCACTTTTCTCGCTTTTTGTCCCAACACGGAGAACAAACATGTTCGAGGCGATCAAATGGCCGGCAGACCTGACGCCCAGCCGATCCCCGATCCATTTCACCAACGAACTCGAGGTCGCGGCCTCTGCTGAAACGATCTGGTCGTTGCTCGTAGATCCCGCCGCTTGGCCTGGTTTCTACCCGGGCGTCGAACACGTGCAGTTGCTTGATGGGCACGAATCGCTTCGCCTTGGCACACGGTTCGAAACCAACCTGGCCGGCCAGGACGTCTTCGCGTCAGTGCAGGAGTTCGAGCCCATGACGCGCATCGCGTGGGGCGGCTACCCCAAGGCGGCGGTGACTTCGAAGGCCTATCACGCATGGATTATCACACCCACGGCGAATGGATGCCACCTCTGGACCGAGGAGACGATGCAGGGCCCGTTCTGGATCGAATTGGCCAAGAAAGCCCCCGATGTTTTTTGGCGCACGCACGAAAAGCTCCTTGAGGATCTCGCCAAGGTCGCAACCGAACGCACTGCCTCACACATCAAGTAAAACAGCCGTCGCTGTCGCAGTCCGAAATTGAAGGAATAGACTCATGAACATCGATCTTAAGGGCCGCAAGGCCGTTGTAACGGGCTCCACGGCGGGCATCGGTCGCGCCATCGCCGAAGGACTGGCGCGCGCGGGCGCTTCGGTTGTGATCAACGGCCGTGGCGAGGAACGCGTTGCGACAGCGCTTCGCGAGATTCGCGAGCTTTTCCCACAGGCTGATCTGACGGGCGTTGCGGCTGATCTGGAGACAGCCGAAGGGGCCGGAGCTCTGTTCGCACAGGCGCCCGATGCGGATATCCTCGTCAACAATGTGGGGACAGCGCGCCCAAAGACCTTCTTCGATCTCACCGATGACGACTGGCTAAGCCTCTTCCAGCTCAACGTCATGAGTGGCGTTCGCGCCGCACGCCACTATGTGCCGAAGATGACAGCGCGGGGTTGGGGACGGGTCGTATTCATCAGCAGCGAATCCGCCCTCAACGTCCCGAAAGAGATGATCGACTATGGCATGACCAAGACGGCGCAACTCGCTATTTCGAGGGGGCTTGCCGAAGCGGTCGCCGGAACGGGTGTGACAGTTAACGCGGTCCTCCCCGGCCCAACGAGGTCCGAAATCCTGTCGAATATGATGAATGAGCTGGCGCACTCGCAAGGCATCAGCCAAGAGGAAGCGGAGCAAGTGTTCTTGACGACGATGCGCCCGACAACACTGATCAATCGATTTGCGACGACCGAAGAAGTTGCCAACATGGTTGTCTATGTTTGTTCGGAGCAAGCGTCAGCGACGAGTGGCGCCGGTCTGCGCGTCGACGGCGGTGTACTTCGGTCAATCGTCTAAAAGTGTACGGATTATAAACCAGCTTCCCTAGCGCGAGTCGACGTCGCCGGTGAGTTCCGTCGCGGCCGAGATCACTTTCACCATCTCGCATCCGACCCTGCAGGCGCTCCGATGACGGGTTACGGAGTGTGTTGCGGTGGACACCGTCAACTGGGCCAGGTTGGCCACCTTCACACCCAGTGCCTGCGACAGGTGCTTCGGCGAGATATAAAGCGTGCGCGGCTCCTCAAGGCTATCGACAAAGCCTGAAACCACCGTGGAATGTGCGAGCTGTGCTTGGCAAGTGAACAGAGGCCTGACGCCTTCCAGCGCACTGCTGTCCGTCCTCATCCGTAGCGGTTGTTAGCGCACCACTACCACACTGCGGAACTCGACCAGTGCGCCATCGCCTGTGCGCTTGATCAGGCGTCCGTTGTGGACTGCGATGGTCGGGTCGATCAGGTCGCTGCGCAGTGCCCGCGACCTGGCCAAAGTACGGTCTTCATCCGCGCTCGCCAGCCGGCTGTACCCGACCACGTCGGCGGCGAGGATCGCGGCTAACTTGCGGTTCTCGCTCATAGGGGGGCATCTTCTCGTGTCCATAATAACGGGAAGACACGTGATTACTGAAGGCCCGCTTCTGATAATCCGAGCCTCGAAGCTGCCAATCCGCCTCCGGCTCCAAATCGAGACCCTCCTTGCTTGTCGCGAAGTATCGTCAATGCGCCATGCGACCTTCCAACTTGAGACTGAAACACATCATGGCCCTCTCTTTTCCGTTAACGGTGAGCGAGGCGTTTGATCGGGTGGAATCTAGCGCCGTAGATAGGACAAAACATCGAAAAACATTGGAATTGAATGCCGCGAAGCCCCAAACGTCGTCCGGGCCCACCATTACCATTATTTATCAATGCTTTATAGCATGGTCGCCACGAGGTTCGCCGATTCGTTCAGGCCTCTACTACTATTGTCGGCGCGCCGGGCCTGGCATGGCCGATGATGCGAGCCGAAGGGTAGCCGTCCGCGACGATCCTCTCGACGAGCGCGGCTGCGCAGTCGGTCTCGCAAGCAACCAGCAACCCGCCCGAAGTCTGTGGGTCCGTGAGAAGGTGGCGTCGCCACTCGGGCATGCCGGGAGGTAAGCTTACCGCGTCGCCATAACTCGCCCAGTTGCGCCAGGATGCGCCGGTAACGTGGCCGTCGACCGCGAGCGAGGCAGCCTCGGAAAACAGCGGCACGTCGCGGCTGCAAATTATCAGCGTGCACCCGGAACCGCGTGCCATCTCGAGGGCATGTCCGAGCAAGCCAAATCCGGTCACGTCGGTGACCGCGTGGACGCTCGCGTCCTGCGCCAGCTCCGCTCCGATCCGGTTGAGAAGGGTGGTGGAGGCGATCATTTCGCGATAGCCGCTCTCGGAAAGCGCCTGCATCTTGATGGCGGCGGAATAGATGCCGACACCGAGCCCTTTCGTCAGGATCAAGGTGTCGCCTGGCCTGGTATCAGAATTGCGTCGGATATCCTCGGGTCGGCATGTGCCGATGACTGCAAGGCCGTAAATCGGCTCCGGCGAGTCGATTGAATGGCCGCCGGCAACCGGGATTCCGGCGTTGGCGCAGACAGCTTCGCCACCTTTCAGGATTTCGCGGACCATGAGCGTCGGGATCTTGTCGAGAGGCATGCCGAGTATGGCCAACGCCATGATCGGCCGGCCACCCATCGCATAGATATCGGACAGGGCGTTGGTTGCGGCAATCCGGCCGAAATCGTAGGGGTTATCTACCATCGGCATGAAGAAGTCGGTGGTCGCAATGACGCAAGTCGCGCCGTCGAGCTGCCAGACTGCCGCATCGTCGCCGGTCTCCGTGCCGACGAGAAGCTGATGATAGGGACTGGCAGCCGCCGGATCGGCGAGAAGCTGCTGCAGCACTGACGGCGCCAGCTTGCAGCCGCAACCGCCGCCATGGGCGAGGCTGGTCAGGCGCACAACGGGCGCTTCCGTGACTTCAGGCGAGAGGGCGATTGCCATGGTCGTCGAGCCTCCTCTGCTGCCACGCTTTAGTAGGGATCAAAGTCAACCGGAATGGAAAATACGATCGCCCGACGCACGGCACGTTTGGAGCACGCTTACTCTCAGCGGATTTTGTTGAGTTAGGAAAGGCAAGGACCGTATCCAGCGTGCGAGGCACCGCCGTCATTGGGTATAGATCGAAAGGCGCCCCGACCCGCGGGAGCTGTTTCATCGCCACGCTTTACTTTATGATAATACGTTCGTTTTCGTCAATCGCAGTCGCGGTCACGAAAACAAGACAAGAAATTCGACAATAATACACAGTGCCGATTTGCGGGCACGAACCTGCTGCGAAGGCCGTTCGGAGGGCACTTTTGCTGCACCGTACGCACCTCGTTCTTTGGCATTGATTTTATTTGGTCCGAGACTAGTTACCCGGATTGAACCGTTGGTTCGAGTTGCCTTGTGGGGCATCGGCTTCGGGAGGAAACCATGAACATCGATCTTTCTCGACGCGCGTTCCTGCAAACAGCAGGCGCGGGTCTCGCCGGTACTACGCTCGGAGCCCTCGGCTTCGGCGATAGCGAGGCCGCACACGCGGCGGCCATACGGTCCTTCAAGCTCGCGAACACCATCGAAACACGCAATACCTGTCCATACTGCTCGGTGGCTTGCGGCATAATCTTGTATTCGAAGGGTGATCTCAGAAAGGGCGAGCCAGCCGAGATCACCCATATCGAGGGTGACACTGATCATCCGACCAATCGCGGCACCTTGTGCCCCAAAGGGTCGGCCCTGCTCGGATTTGTCAAGTCGCCGACCCGTCTGCAACATCCGATGATCCGCAAACCGGGCTCGGACAAGTTCGAGCCGATAAGCTGGGAAGACGCACTCAGCCGCATCGCCCGCCTGATGAAGGACGATCGCGACAAGAACTTCGTCGCGACAAACAATGACGGCGTGACGGTCAACCGGTGGATCACCACCGGCTTCCTCGCCGCCTCGGCTTCGACCAATGAAACCGCGTTCGCGACCTACAAGGTGGTCCGCAGCGCGGGCATGCTGGTGTTCGACAACCAGGCACGTGTCTGACACGGCCCGACGGTGGCGAGTCTCGCCCCAACATTCGGCCGCGGCGCAATGACGAATTCCTGGACCGACATCAGGAACACGGATCTCGTCGTCATCATGGGCGGCAATGCCGCCGAAGCGCATCCTTGCGGCTTCAAATGGGTCACGGAGGCGAAGGCCAACCGCGGCGCCAAGCTCATCGTCATCGACCCGCGCTTCACGCGCTCGGCTTCGGTATCGGATCTTTACGCGCCGATCCGCCAGGGAACGGACATCGCCTTCCTGCTCGGGCTGATCAACTACTGCATCCAGAACGACAAGGTGCAATGGGACTATCTGAAGGCCTTCACCAACGCGACATATGTTGTCAAGGAGGGCTTCACCTATCAGGATGGCCTCTTCTCGGGCTATAACGAGGCGAAGCGAGACTATGACAAGTCCAGTTGGGACTATGACATAGGCTCGGACGGCTTTGCCGTTGTCGACGCGACATTGGCCAATCCCCGCTGCGTCTGGAATCTGCTCAAGAAGCATGTCGCGGTCTACACGCCGGAGATGGTCGAGCGCATCTGCGGGACACCGAAGGACCGGTTCCTGAAGGTGGCCGCGATGGTCGCCGAGACGTCGTCTCCGACCAAGGCGATGACCTCGATGTACGCACTCGGCTGGACGCAACACTCGAAGGGCTCGCAGAACATCCGCGCCATGGCGATGCTGCAGCTTGTTCTCGGCAACATCGGTATACGCGGCGGCGGCATGAACGCGCTTCGCGGTCACTCCAACATCCAGGGGCTGACCGACCTCGGGCTGATGTCGAACCTGCTGCCCGGCTATCTGACGCTGCCGACTGAGAAGGAGGTCGATCTGGCAGCCTACATGTCGACCCGGGGCTTCAAGCCGCTCCGGCCGAACCAGATGAGCTACTGGCAGAACTACAGGAAGTTCTTCGTAAGCTTCCAAAAGTCGATGTGGGGCAATGCCGCAACACCGGAGAACGATTTCGCCTATGACTTCCTGCCGAAGCTCGACCTGCCGGGCTACGATCTGCTGCGGGCTTTCGAGCTTATGCACCAGGGCAAGATGAACGGCTATTTCTGCCAGGGCTTCAACCCACTACAGGCAGCTCCGAACAAGAAGAAGGTGATCGAGTCCCTCTCGAAGCTCAAATACCTCGTCATCATGGATCCGTTGGACACGGAGACGGGCCGGTTCTGGGAGAACCACGGGCCGTACAACGATGTCGATCCGTCGCAGATTCAGACGGAAGTCTACCAGCTTCCCTCCACCTGCTTCGCCGAGGATGACGGCTCGCTGGTCAATTCGGGGCGCTGGCTGCAGTGGCATTGGGCCGGCGGCACGCCCCCCGGCGAGGCCAAACGCGATACCTGGATCATGGCGCAGCTCTATTTGCGCCTGAAGGAGCTCTACACCAAGGAAGGTGGTGCCTTCGCCGATCCGATCGTCAAGCTCAATTGGCCTTATGCCGATCCCGGCGATCCGAAGGCCGAGGAGCTCGCCCAGGAGATCAATGGCAGGGCGCTCGCCAGGGTAACCGATACGGCCGACCCGACAAAGGTGCTGGCCGAGGCCGGAAAGCTCTTGCCGGGCTTCGCCGCGCTGCGCGACGACGGCTCCACCTCCTGCGGCTGCTGGATCTATTCCGGCTGCTTCAACGAAAACGGCAACAACATGGCCAGGCGGGACACCACCGATCCTGACGAAACCGGCGCCTATTCCAAATGGGCGTTCTCATGGCCCGCCAACCGCCGCATTCTCTACAACAGGGCGTCGGCTGACCTCGCCGGAAAGGCTTGGGATCCAAGCCGCAAGGTGATCGAATGGGACGGCACGAAATGGTCGGGCTACGATGTCCCCGACATCTTGCCAACGGCAAAGCCCGATCAAGTAGGCCCGTTCATCATGAATCCGGAAGGCGTCTCGCGCCTCTTTACCCGGGGCATGATGCGCGACGGACCATTCCCGGCGCATTACGAGCCATTCGAGTCGCCCATCGCGAACCCGATAGCTCCCAAAGTCCGCGGCAACCCCGCAGCGCGGGTGTTCGAAGGCGATATGGCCCAGTTCGCCGAATCGGCTTCGCAGGAGTTCCCCTACGCGGCGACCTCCTACCGACTGACCGAGCATTTCCACTTCTGGACCAAGCACGTCATCACCAATGCGGTGATGCAGCCGGAGTTTTTCGTGGAAATTTCGGAACAGCTTGCGGCCGAGAAGGGCATCACCAAAGGCGGCTGGGTGCGCGTCTGGTCGAAACGCGGTTCCGTTGTGGCGAAGGCCATGGTGACCAAGCGGATCAGGCCGCTCACCTGCGATGGCAAGACCGTCCACATCGTCGGGATACCGCTGCACTGGGGCTTCACGGGAGCGGCGAAGAAAGGCTTTGGCCCGAACATGCTCACCCCCTTTGTCGGCGACGCCAACATCGAGACGCCGGAATACAAGGCGTTCCTTGTCAACATCGAGCCCATCGCCGGGCCGGTAGCGTAGGAGGCGTAAGCGATGTTTCCTCCACTTCCAAATCCTTCGACGACAGATACCGCACCGCGTTTTTCCGACAAGGACCTCATCCGCCGCTCTGCCTCGAGGGTTCCCGCACCCGAGCAGCACTTGACGGAGGTCGCCAAGCTCATCGATGTTTCGAAATGCATCGGCTGCAAGGCGTGTCAGACGGCCTGCATCGAGTGGAACGACACGCATCCGGAGATCGGCTTCAATGCCGGCGTCTATGAGAATCCTGCCGATCTCACGCCGGACATGTTCACGCTGATGCGCTACAGCGAATGGGACAATCCCGAGACGAACGAACTCGAATGGCTGATCCGCAAGGATGGCTGTATGCACTGCGCTGACCCGGGCTGCCTCAAGGCTTGTCCGGCGCCGGGCGCCATAGTGCAGTATTCGAACGGCATCGTCGATTTCGTCCATGAGAACTGCATCGGCTGCGGCTATTGCATCAAGGGTTGCCCGTTCAACATTCCGCGCATCTCCAAAGTCGATCACACGGCCTACAAATGCACGCTCTGCTCCGACCGCGTGGCTGTCGGCCAAGGACCAGCCTGCGCCAAGGCCTGCCCGACCCAGGCGATCGTGTTCGGCACGAAAGACGAGATGAAACAGCACGCCGACGGCCGCATCAAGGACCTGAAATCGCGCGGCTATTCGAATGCCGGCCTCTACGATCCGCCCGGCGTCGGAGGGACGCATGTGATGTATGTGCTGCACCATGCCGACCAGCCGGAACTCTATTCTGGTCTGCCGAAGGAGCCGAAGATCAGCCCGCTCGTGGAGGCGTGGAAGGGCGTGACCAAATATGCCGGCCTCACCATTCTCGGCGTGGCGGCCGGCGTCGGCCTGCTTCACCATCTGGTCATGGGACCGAACAGGGTCTCCGAGACGGATGAGGAGCATGCCGAAGAGCTGACGGAAGGCGACTACGATGGCCGCGTATGACGTGAAGCCGAACGAGCAGGTACATCCCGGCAAGCCAGTGATCGTGGACCGCTACACGGTTGGCGCGCGGATCAACCATTGGATCACGGCGGCCAGCCTGATCCTGCTCGCCTTGTCCGGCCTTGCCATGTTTCACCCGAGCCTGTTCTTCCTGTCGGGGCTGTTTGGCGGCGGCCAGTTCACGCGCTTCATTCACCCGTGGATCGGCGTCTTGCTCTTCTTCAGCTTCCTTGGGCTTTTCCTTCGGTTCTGGAAGGCCAATTTGTGGAGGCCCGAGGACGGAACGTGGCTCGCACGTTTCCGTGACGTATTGTCCAATCACGAGGACAACGTCCCCGAAGTCGGCAAGTACAATGCCGGCCAGAAGCTCGTCTTCTGGTCAATGTCGATCCTCATCATCATCCTGATTTCGAGCGGCATTGTCATCTGGCAACAATATTTCGCCGCTTACACCGCGATCAGTCAGCAGCGGGTGGCGCTGCTTGTTCATTCGATCGCTGCCGTGGCGATCATCGGCGTGTGGATTATCCATTTCTATTCGGCCATCTGGGTACGCGGCACCATTCCAGCCATGACGCGCGGACGGGTGACCGGCGGCTGGGCTTGGCGGCATCATCGCAAATGGCTGCGTGAACTGATCGCACGCAAACCGGACGGACGTTCGGGATCGAATCCCGCCGAATGAGCGGGCATTATTTTTACGCAATTCCGGACGGAAAGCCGTTATACTTTTCGTGGAATTGCTCTGGAGCAGTATCAAGCCGACCACGTGGCCCGTGAGGTTCGTGAGGTTGAAATGCCAAAGCAACAAGATCCGTCACGCCCTGACCCGACTGTAATCGGCGAGGTCTCGGCCCCACCCTTTGCGCGCCTGCCTGATCCGCGGACCTTGTTCATTCGCCGCTCAGAGCGATTGAATGTGTTGGCGGATGACCACCAGCTCGGCCCCTATCTCCGCTTCCTCGCTGCACTGGCGGATGCGCAGCACCGCATCCAGGACGGATTGCCGGATGTCGAATTGCCGACCGCGGAGGCGCGCGAGCGCGCACGAACCTTCAGTATGCCGCCGCTCGATCGCAACCAATTCACTTCGGATGCCGCCCTTGCAATGACGCTCGGCCGTCTGTTCGAAGTGGCAGCCACGATCGAAAAACCCGAGGCGGCCGCAGCCGCCTTGGACAGGCTCGCGAATATCGATGCGTTCGGGGTCGAATCCATGGTGCGCAATGTGCTCACCGATGCGATCCCAATGAACGCGCTTGCCGAGCATGTCTATGTCGCGGCCGCGCTGCAGGTTCACTTCGCCCGCCTCGCGGCATGTCTCGACAGCTCGAAGCTGGTTCCGGTTGCCGACGGCGCCTGTCCGGCCTGCGGTGGGCCGCCCGTATCCTCGATCATCGTCGGTTGGCACGGCGCACACGGGGCGCGGTTCTGCGCCTGCGCGCTGTGTGGAACATTGTGGAACCACGTCCGCATCAAATGTACGCTGTGCGGCTCGACCAAGGGGATAGGCTATCAGGAAATCGAGGGAGGCTCTGGCACGGTCAAAGCCGAGACCTGCAATGCATGCGGCAGCTATGTAAAGATCCTATCCCAGCACAAGGATCCGGCTCTCGATCCGGTCGCCGACGACGTGGCGACGCTCGGCCTCGACCTGCTCGTCCGCGAGGGTGGCCATCGCCGCGGATCGTTCAATCCGTTCCTGGTTGGCTACTGACAATACGATGACTGCTTCATCCGCAAACCCTTTACGCAATCTTCCGTCGGTCGACCAAGTGCTGAGGACCCCGCTGGCGGTGGCCGCAATCGAGCGCTTCGGACGGCAGGCCGCGACGGAGGCCATTCGCCGAGCCGTCGCCGATGCGCGAATGGCCTCCCGCAATGCCGGAGCGATCGTGCCGGAGGCAAACGATCTTGCCGGCGACGCACTTTTGCAGCTCAGGGATGGCGAACGACCTTCCCTGCGCCCCGTTTTCAACCTGACCGGAACGGTGCTGCATACCAATCTGGGACGTGCCCTCCTTGCGAAGGAGGCGGTCGATGCTGTTCGGCTGGCAATGAGCGAAGCGGTGGCTCTCGAATTCGATGTCGAGAACGGCGGGCGCGGCGAACGGGACGATCATCTTCGATCGCTCGTTTGCGAGCTGACCGGAGCCGAGGATGCAACCGTCGTCAACAACAACGCGGCCGCCGTCCTTCTCGTACTCAACACGCTGGCGCTCGGTCGCGAAGCGATCGTTTCGCGGGGCGAGTTGATCGAGATCGGCGGCTCTTTCCGAATGCCCGAGATCATGACGCGCGCCGGCGCCAGGCTTGTCGAGGTCGGCACCACCAACCGCACCCATCGCAAAGACTATGTCACGGCGATCGGCCCGGAGACCGGGCTCATCCTCAAGGTGCACACATCGAACTACCGGGTCGAAGGATTCACGGCAGAGATCCGGGCCCCCGAGCTCGCTGCAATCGCCAAGGCGCATGGGATGCCGCTGGTCCATGATCTCGGTTCGGGCACGCTGGTCGATCTAGCCCGCTACGGCCTTGGGCGCGAGCCGACCGTGCGCGAGGCGGTCGCCGACGGCGCCGATCTCGTCACATTCTCCGGCGACAAGCTGCTCGGCGGTCCGCAGGCGGGTTTCATCGTCGGCTGCAGGGACCTGCTCGCAGCGATCCGCCGCAACCCGATGAAGCGGGCGCTCAGGGTCGACAAGCTTCGTTTGGCCGCGCTCGAAGCGACGTTGAAGCTCTACCGCGACCCAGACCGCCTGGCCGAGCGCCTGCCGACGCTAAGGCTGCTCTCGCGCTCGGTGAGGGAGATTGCAGCGCAGGCAAAGCGCCTTGCTCCCCTGGTTGCTGACGCCGTGGGCGAAGCCTTTGCGGTCGACACGGTGGAGTGCCGGAGCCAAGTCGGATCCGGCGCGCTGCCGCTCGAAACCGTGCAAGCGCCGGGCTTGCTCTCAAGTCGCGCTCAGGGAGCGGCCGGGCGCTCGAAGCGCTTGCGGCTGCGCTGCGTGGGCTGGGCGTCCCCGTGATCGGGCGCATCGAAAACCAGGCGCTCGTGCTCGATTTGCGCTGTCTGGAAGACGAGGCGAACTTCATCGCCAATCTAGCCGGCTTAAATCCGGGAGGAACCGATGCGCTGGCGTGACCGCCTTGCGCGCCGCCCAGCCGAGACGCCTGTGGCCGCACGCATGACCGAGGCCCTCGAAGCCGCGCGGCGAGGCGACCATGCCGTGGCTCTCTCCATATGGGAGCCGCTGGCTCACCGGGGCGTGGCCCGCGCTCAGAACAATATCGGCGCCTGCTTCGCCGAAGGGCTCGGCGTCGAGCGCGATGCGGAAATGGCCTTTCGCTGGCTGGCGCTCGCCGCCGAGGCAGGGGATCCTGTCGGGCAAAGGAATCTGGCGTCGCTTTATTTCCGCGGCGAAGGCGTCGAGCAGGACTTTCGCCGGGCGGCCGAGCTCTATCGGGCCGCAGCGGAAACTGGCGACGGACCGGCGCAGGATATGCTGAGCTGGATGCTGCTGGAGGGCGAAGTGATGCTTCCCGATGTCGGCGAGGCGCGACGCTGGGCGCTTGCCGCGGCCGATCAAGGCATCGCATCCGCGATGACCCGGATCGGCATGCTCTATCACAATGCGCTCGGCGTGCCGCGCGATCCGGACGAGGCTGTCCGCTGGTGGCGCCGTGCTGCCATGCGAGGAGACGCCGAAGGGCAGGCAATGCTCGGTGCCGCCTGCCATCTTGGCACGGGCGTGCCTGCTGACGCGGTCGAGGCGCTGGTTTGGCTCCTGCGTGCCCAGGCAGGCGGCAGCGCCCTTGCCAGCCGCTATCTGGCTGCGGTGCGGGCCGAATTGAGCGCGGGCGATGCCGCCGAGGCCGAGCGTCGCGCCGCCGCGCCGTGGCCGGAGGCCGCATCATCATGATCGTTGGCACGGCGGGACATGTCGACCATGGCAAAACTGCGCTGGTGTATGCGCTGACCGGTATAGACACCGATCGTTTGCAGGAGGAAAAGACACGCGGCATGACGATCGATCTGGGCTTCGCCTATTTGCCGGTGCCGGGTGGGGATAGCATCGGTTTCGTCGATGTTCCCGGGCACGAGCGTTTCGTACACACGATGCTGGCCGGCGCCAGCGGCATCGACTTCGTGTTGCTCGTGGTGGCCTCCGACGACGGCGTCATGCCGCAAACCCGGGAGCATCTCGCCATCGTCGATCTGCTCGGTGTCAAGCGCGGCGCCGTCCTGCTCACGAAATGCGATCTGGCCGGTCCCGAGCGCCGCACTGCGGTGGCGAACGATATCCGCTCGGTGCTTGCCGGGACGATGCTTGCCGAGGCCCACCTGATTCCCGTCTCGGTCCTTACGGGCGAAGGTATCGATGAACTCAGGTATCTCTTGTTCGAGGAGGCGTCGCATCTTGCCCGGCGTACAGATTCGGGCCGTTTTCGATTAGCGGTGGACCGCTCGTTCACGCTGCGCGGCGTGGGCACCGTCGTGACGGGCACCGTGCTTTCGGGTTCTCTCGGTATTGGGGACAACGTGGTCGTAAGCCCGTCGGGATTGCTTGCGCGGGTTCGATCGATCCACGCCCAGAACCGGCCGGCCGAACGTGGTCGGGTGGGAGACCGGTGTGCGCTCAATCTGACCGGCGAAAGGGTTTTCAAGGAGGCGATCCGGCGCGGCGACGTGATTGTCGATCCGGAGCTTCACGCGCCGTCGGGCCGGATCGACGCAAGCCTTCGCGTTCTGCCGGGGGAACGCAAGCCGATCGGCCAATGGTTTCCGGTGCGGCTCCACCATGCCGCGACGGAGGTCGGGGCACGCATCGTACTCCTCGGAGACGAACCGATCGGGCCTGGCGGCACGGCCAATGTTCAATTGGTGCTGGACAGTCCGATCGCGGCCGCTGCCGGCGACGTTTACGTGGTGCGCGACACCTCCGCGCAGCGAACCATCGGCGGCGGACATTTTCTCGATCTGCGGGCGCCCAGCCGCAAGCGCCGCGTGCCGGAACGGCTGATCCAACTCGATGCCCATGCGCTATTGGCGCCCGAACTGGCCGCCGCCGCACTCCTTGATGCGCCGCCCCACTATTTCGACCTGAAGGCTTTTGCGCGCGACAGGGCGCTTAGTGACTGCGAGACGAAAGGTCTGATCGATCAACTCGGGCTTGTCCGTTTTACCGTCGGAGAAATGCTTCTCGTGCTGTCGCCGGAGCGCTGGTTGCGATTTAAGCGCGACTTGGCCGCGACCCTGGTGACCTTCCATGCCGACAATCCGGATTTGCCCGGTGTAGGAATGGAGAGACTGCGTATTGGGCTTGATCCACGTCTGCCGGCCTCCTCTTTCATAGCAGTTCTGCGGAGCCTTTCGCACGTTGGAGAAGTTGCCTTGGACGGCGCCTGGGTGCGGCTACCCGGTCATGAGGCGCACTTGACGGCAAAGGATGAAACTCTCTGGCTGCAGATCCAGCCTCTCATTGGCGGACCCGAACGATTCCATCCGCCGAGGGTGTGGGATATTGCCGAGGTGCTGGGCTCGCCGGACACCGAAATCCGGCGGCTTCTGAAGCTTGCCGGCCGCATGGGGAAGGTCCACGAGGTCGCTCATGACCACTTCTTCCAGCGCGAGGCATTGGCGCAGATCGTCGAGATCGCGCGCGACCTTGCTGCGTCGATGCCCACAGGGCAGTTCACCGCTGCTCAATTTCGCGATCGCGTGGGCAGCGGACGCAAGGTCGCCATCCATGTCCTCGAATTTCTCGATCGGCACGGCGTGACGCTGCGGCGGGGAGACTTGCGCCGTCTGAACAGGCGCAGGCTGGACCTGTTCCGCCTGACAGGCGAGGGTGAGCCGCCGATGGCGCAAATTTCTGGAGGAGCATCGTCCCCGGTGGGGCGTCCGGACTTCAAATCCGGGAGGGGCCGCGAGTCGGTCTCTGGTGGGTTCGACTCCCACTCTCTTCCGCCATCCTAGTGAGCCAAGATGAACCCGACGGCTTCCTTTCTGAATGACCTGAAAACGACGGCTGAGACCGCCAGGACAACCGAGGCAAGCTTCAGGCGACAAGCGTCCAATCAGATCGCGGTTCTGGAACAGGAGCGCGCTTTCGCCTTCAGGCGGCTCAACCTCATGCAGGATATCTCCGACGCCGTGGCCTCAGCCGAAAGTGAGGAGATCGCCGTGGCCAACGCTTTGGCCGTCTTGCGCTTGCGGCTGGGCTGGAATGCGGACAGCGAGGCGCGCACGGAAGCGATCACGCATTTTGGACCGGTTGCGCTTGCGTTGTTCCAGGCCGCGAAGTTGCCCGACGACGAACCCGCCACCAATATCGGCGAGGCCCTTGCGATTTTTGAGCATTGGTACTCCGAATCCCGGGGATCGCCGTTCTGGGCGCTGTTCGAGCACCAGATCGTTGACACGCCGCTGGTCGACTTTTGACCGAGCGGACTTTTCGGCATACCCGGACGTGAGCGCAGAGAGCGCAATGTCGCTTTTTACCGACAAGATGCGGTAACCGGCGCCTCGGCCACCGCCGTAAGCAGCTGCTTTGGGCGCGGATGCCGGAAGGCGTTCCCTCCCATGACAGAGGCGGCGTAGCGCGGTCGTGTGGCCAAACGGCCATGCCGGTGGCGAAGGACATCGGCCGCTCCCAGTTATATCAGCATGAGAGCGGCGTACTGCATGGTCAGATCGAAGCCTCCACCCGAAGCCAGGGCGAGCGATACCGCCGCCGCCGAATCGCCCAGCGGCAAGCGCGTCTATGATACGGCCCCAGACACCAGCCCGACCCCACCTAACGAAGTGGTTGTAGCAAGTGGCGATATCCCGCTCCTTGGGTGATGAGCACAGTTACATATATAGCAGCATAACCAATATCATCTGGACCCCTTGAGGGGGCTGCGCTGGATGCACGTTGGCAGCGGGGCATTCGCGTCGGATTCGCCGATGAACAGATAGCTTCAGAACGCGGCTATCTGCGTAGCTCCGTCACCAGCGCGTCCCAATGACAGCCGGGCGGATGCCGGCAGTGCCGCCGACGCTATCCCTTGATCGCCGAGCCGACGATCGAATCCACGAAGAAGCGCTGCAGGAAAACGAACAGCACCAATGGAGGCAGCACGGCAAGTGTGGCGCCGGCCATCACCAGTCCAGTATTGAGGGCGCCTCTGTTGTAGCTGAGCAGGCGGCTGAGGCTGATGACGATCGGATAGTCGTGTGCATTGCCCTGTAGAACCGTCAGCGGCCAGAGATAGCTGTTCCAATGATAGACGAAGGCAAACAGCGCCAATGCCGCGATTGCCGGTGCCACGCTCGGCGCGACGATCTTGAACAGGATCAGGAGTTCCGACGCCCCATCCATCCGTGCTGCGTCGATCAAATCGTCCGGCACGCCGGCGATGAACTGGCGCATCAGGAAAATGCCGAAAGCATTGGCGAGGTTGGGAACGATGATGCCGGCAAGGCTGGCATTCAGGCCGATCGATCCGACGAGCCGGTACAACGGGATCAGCGTGACGATCGGCGGCAGGAACATTGTGGCGATCAGCACGGAAAACAGCAACGAGCGGCCGGGAAAGTGATGCTTGGCGAAGGCGTAGCCAGCCATCATGCTGGTGACCAGAATGCCGGCGGTGGTGATCGTGGCGATCACGAGCGAATTCCACATTGAGCGGCCGACATTGATGACGCTGGAGACTTTCTCGTAGGCTTCGAGGCTCGGCGTGCGCGGTATCCACACCGGCGGCACCTGCATGGTTTCGGCCGGCGTCTTCAGGCTGGAGAGCACCATCCACAACAGCGGGAAGGCGGAGGCCACGGCAACCAGCAGCATCAGCGTGGCGAGCAGCGCTCTGCGGCCGGCCAAGCGTTTGCGCGCCAACCGGCTCGATCCTGAGCGGCCCCGCGCGCTCATTGGTCATCCTTCCGGTTGGCAAATGCAAACAGCGCGCACACAACGACGATCAGCGCCAGCATCAGCATCACTGCCATGGCCGAGCCCAATCCGCCTTGCGCGCGCTCGATGCCGACACGGCGGATGTGATAGGTCAGCACGTTGGTCGAGCCGACCGGCCCGCCTTGGGTGATCAGCGCGACCGGCTCGAATATCTGCACGGCGTTGATGATGGCGATGACGGCGCTGAACAGAAGCGTGCGCCGCAGCAGTGGCAAGGTGATGAAGCGGAACTGTTCGCGCCGGTTGGCGCCGTCCAGAGTCGCCGCCTCATAAAGACTGCCCGGGATCTGGGTCAGCCCGGCAACGGCCAGCACCGTAAAATAGCCGATCTGCTGCCAGACATTGAGCACGACGATCGAGATCAACGCCGATCTTGGCGAGGACAGCCAGGGTTGCGGGCCGATGCCGGCGAGGCCGAGCATCTGGTTGAGCGGCCCTTCGCTCGGCGAATAGAGCTTCGACCAGACCAGCGTCACGGCGATCATCGGCACCATGTAGGTGGAAAACAACACGGTCCGCAGCGCCGTGCCGCCTGCGACATCGCGCTGGTAGACCATCAAGCCGAACGCTACCGAAAGGGGCAGGATGAGCATCACCGACAATGCCGTGTAGATGGCGGTATTGAGCAGCGCTCGCTTGAAATCCCGCCCGACCGAGGTCGGTCCGAATATTTCGCGAAAATTGTCGAAGCCGATGAAGCTCGCACTGGAAAAAGGTGTTTGCGTTGACCAGTCCTGGAATGACAGCCAGATGGTGAGCAGCATCGGCAGCAGGATGAAAACGCCGATCAATGTCACGGCGGGCGCCAGCATGATGCCCGCCGAGGCACGATAGGTCTTGATCATCGCTCTGCTTCCAAAGCGTCGGGCTCACGAAACGGCGCCTTCGCTATTTGGCGGCACGCTCCAGGATCGAGACGGCATCGGCCTGCGCGTTCGCCTGCGCATCCTTGGCCGAGAGCTGCCCATACTGCAATGCCTCGAGCGTCTGCTGGAGCGATTCGCTGAACTCCTGCCCTCCCGGGACGACAGGGAAGGGCTTGGCGTCGGCAAGCACGCTGACATAGCCGGACAGGAACTCGGAACCGAGGTTGTCCTTGTGGGCTTCGATGTCGGAGGTCCGCGTCGGCAGGATGCCCATCGACATCAGAATATCCGACATTGCCGAGGCGCCGTTCTTGCCGGACTTCGGACTGTTCAGCCATGCCAGGAAATCCCATGCCGCTTTTTGCTCGGCCTGACCGGCATTGGCGTTGACGACGGTCATCCACGAATAGGAGATCGAGTGCGGCTTGTCGCCGCTCGGACCGACCGGGATGGGTGCGGTAGCGATATTGGAGAACTTGTCGCCCATGCCACTCTTCAATGCGCTTTCCCACCAGTTGGCCATGATGATCATGCCGGTCTTGCCGGAGACGAAATTGTCCAGGAAGGGGCCGGTGGTGTTGGCGTCGGCGGTGGCCATCGCCGGATCGCTGGCGCCGGACTTGATCAGATCCTCGTAGAGCTGGAAAGTCTCGCCGGCTTGAGGACTGTCGAGCATCGGTTTGCCGTCCTTGACCAGCTCGCCGCCATTGGAGACCAGCAGCGAGGCGAACGGGTGGACGACGCCCGCGGCCCAGGAATTGATCATGCCGAAACCTTGCTGGCCGGCATCTTTCCTGGTCAGCTTCTGGGCCGCATCCTTCAATTCGGACCAGGTCTTCGGTGCGGCCGTAATGCCGGCCTGCTTGAATAGCTCCTTGTTGTAGTTCAGCGCATAGACGTCGATCTCGTTTGGAATGCCGTAAAGCGTGGCGCCAACAGAGGCCGCACTGACGACACCGGCCGGCCACGCACTCTTGACCTCGCCGGCAACCGTATCGGGGGCCGGCGCGACCAGCTTGTCTCGCGCCAGTTCGGGCAGCCACAAATCGTAGATACCGCCGATCGTCGGCCCATCGGAACTGCCGCCCTGGGAACGCAGTGTGGTCAGGAGGTCGCCGAAGGGGACGGCGCGGATGGTGACGATCACATCCGGATTGCTCTTGGCGTAGTCCTTGGCCGCGGCGTCCAGCAGAGCGACCGTTTCGGGCGACCAGTGGGTAAGATAGGAGATGCTGACCGATTGCGCCCATCCAGCGGTGGGCGAGGCTAGCAGCCCTGCAGCCAATGCCAGTTTCGAAATCCAAGCCAAAGACATCCGGGATCCTCCGCGTGGGCGCACAGCGATATGAACGACGTTATGACAACTTGAAGCAACGATGCAAGGGCTATCTTCGCGGAGAGTTCCTGGCCGGCGCCGTTGGCGATTTCTTATCTGGCCTATGAGGGCAGAGATGTGTCATTGAAAACAGATAATTAGCTGCGATCGCTAAGGTTGTTTATCACTGCCGGAAATGCCCAAACGTGCCGCAAAGCTCTTGCGAACAAAGTCATGTCGTTATAATGATACTTACCCCGCCGCAAAGGAAGCCGATGTCGAATGAGAGACTGATCATGGTTCATCGACGCGCTGCGCTCAGCCTGATTGGCGGCTTCGCCGCCGCGTGCACCGGGGTCTGTATCGCACTGCCGACCAGAGCCGACGACACCGTGAGGAACTGGCGCGCCGAGGACCGGGCGGCAGCCAGTCGGAGTCGCTCTCGATGACACGCGTTCTGGCCATCGATCTTGGCGGCACCAATTTGCGCGCCGCAATCCATACCGGCGATGTTCGCTGGCTGGAGATGCTCAGCCGCGAGCCTGCGCCGGCAAGCCTTGATGCCTTCGTCGCCCGTATCGGCGCGTTGCGCGCCGAGGCCGGTCCGGTCGAGGCACTTGGCCTGGCGGTGCCGGGGCTTGTAGAAGGCTCGGTCTGCCACTGGGTTCCGAACCTGTCCTATCTCGACGGTGTCGACATCGCGGCGTTGTTTCCTCGTCTGCCTGTTGCCATTGGCAATGACGCGCAGATCGCCATGCTGGCCGAGGCGGTCGAAGGTGCTGCAACAGGCTTGTCCGATGCCATCCTGCTGGCGATCGGCACCGGCATCGGCTCCGCCGTTCTGGCCAATAATCGCATCGTCGCCGGCGCACGTGGCGGCGCCTGCTCATTCGGCTGGGCCTGCGCCGACATCGAGGATGAAGGCGAGGACCGCAGCGGCTGGCTGGAGCGCTTCGCTTCCGGGCGGGCGTTCGACGCCGCGGCGCGCCAGATCGGGCTGGCCAATGGCGGCAGGCTGGTCGAGGCCGCCCGGGCCGGCAAGACGGCCGCCCTTGACGCATTGGAGTTGCCGGCGCGCCGGCTGGGCACCGCCCTTGCGAGTGCGGTCGCGCTGCTCGATCCCCAGGCAGTCCTGATTTCCGGCGGCCTTGCCGATGCGCTGGACGTGGTGGGGCCGCCGCTGCTTGCGGCATTGCGGCGTCAGCTGCCGCCGCATCTGCGCGGCGTCGTTCTGCGGTCCGGCGAATTCGGTTCCCGCGCCGGTCTCGTCGGCGCCTCGCTGGCCGGTCTCGCCGGAGCACAGTGGAGGCAGATAAGATGAGCGAGCCGAGCTTTCAGCAACCGGACCGCAAAAGGCCCGAGCCGCTCTGGTATCAGGTGGAAGAGGCCATCCGCGCCATCGTCAAGAGTGGCGAGTGGGCGACTGGCGACCAGATTCCGGCCGAAGACAGACTGTGCGCCCTGTTCGGGGTGAGCCGCATCACGCTGCGCCACGCGCTGCGCAATCTGGAGGAGCACGGGCTGCTCAGGCGCGAACATGGCCGTGGCACCTTCGTGCGCTCCACCACGCTGGTCGCCGGCACCCGCGAACTGACCAGCTTCACGCAGGAAATGGGCAATATGGGCGTGGTCGCGGGCTCGCGCTTGCTCGACTGCAGCCTGACCACCGCCAATGCCGCCGCGGCCGGAGCGCTGGAGATCGAGGAAGGCGACCCGGTGGTGCGCGTCCGCCGGCTCAGGCTCGGCAACAACGAGCCGATCGGTATCCAGACGGCGCAGCTCTCGGCCGCGCGCGTGCCCGGCTTTCTCGATGCCGGCCTGCTGCAGGGCTCGCTCTACGAAGCGCTGGAGCGCCATTACGGCATCGTGCCGGTCGCGGCACGCGAAAACTACCGTGTCGGTGCGGTCGGGGCGGCGGATGCCGAGTTGCTCGATCTGCCCGCGGGGAGTCCCGCTTTCGTGGTCGAGCGCATCACCACCGACGAGCGCGGCCCGTTCGAATTCACCGTCTCGGTCATGCGTGGCGACCGCTACGAAATCCGCTCGACGCTGCGTGCCGGTCGCGCCGCGCCAACCGCAAGAAGCTGAGCCATACCCAAGCCGACCCATAACAGGAGTACCGACGTGTCCGATCTTTACATACCTCGCCTTGCCGCCCTCATCGAACAGGCCTCGAAAGCCAATGCCGAAGCTTTTGGTGAGGCGGCCAGCCGCTTTGCCGACACACTCGAGAGCGGTGGCTTGGTTCATCTCTACGGCTCTGGCCACTCGGTGTTGCCGGTTCAGGAAGTGTTTCCGCGCTACGGCAGCTATGTCGGCTTCAATCCGCTGACCGACCCGCGTGTCATGTGGCATAATGTGCTCGGCGCCGGCGGCGTGCGCGAACTTCTGTGGCTGGAGCGGACCGAGAAATACGCCGAGAAATTCCTAGATCACCAGCCGCTCAACAAAGGCGATTCGATCATCATCTTCGGCCACAGCGGCCGCAATTCGTCCGGCATCGACACCGCGCTTTACGCGAAAAAACGCGGCATCTTTGTCGTTGCGGTGACCAGCAAGAACAATCTCGACAAGCCGGCGACGCACTCTTCCGGCAAGCGGCTTGCCGATGCCGCCGACCTTGTCATCGACACCTGCTCGCCGATCGAGGATGCCATCGTGCCGGTCGAGGGCTGGAGCCGGCCGGTCTCCGGTTCGTCGACCGTGCTTGCCATGATCCTGGCGCATGAGTTGATCGCCCGCACCGCCGAGGCGCTTTCGAAGCGCGGCATCGAGCTGCCGGTTTTTGCCTCGCCGACGATTGCCGGCGTCACACTGCACGACACCGACGTCATCTATGGCGTCTATCGCGAGAAAATGCTCGAGGCGCAGAAGAAGCACCTGCCCACCTTCCAGGCGACCATGCGCGGCGAATAACCGGGGAGGGCACGCAAATTTGCGAGGCCTTCCGAAGGGCGTAGTCAGGTCACGAGGCGGCGACACCCCCGCGCACCGCTGGAGCCGATCAGTTTCGGAGTGCAGGATCAGGAGGAGCTGTTTTTGGGGACAGCGGTGAACCGTCGACCAGGTCTGGGCCGCCAGATTGCCCGCCATTCTGAATCGCTTGTTCGCGGCTCGTATCATGGTGCAGCTCCGGAACGGTGAAAACCGGCACCTCACCCTTGAAACCCTGGAGCTCAAAGGCGCCCGCCTGGACGACTGGCATCGATGCTCCCTTCGCAAAGCCGGGACCAAGCACCAGGGGGATGCGCAGCTTCTTGGTCGTCGATTCGAGCCGTGCCGTGCGGTTCACCGGCGAGCCGATCGCGGTGTAGTCGAAGCGCCGCTCGGAGCCGAAATTGCCTACCGAGCAGATGCCGGTCTCGATGGCGACGCCGATTGCGATAGAGGGGTGGCCGTCGGCGGTGAAAGCAGCGTCTTCGCGCTTTACCCGTTCTATCAGGGCTAGCCCCGCGTCGAGCGCGCGCTCGCGATGATCCGGCTGATCAAGCGGCGCGTTCCAGAAGGCCAGCACGGCATCGCCCATAAATTTGTCGATGGTGCCGTCGCGCTTGAGGATCTCATCGGTCGCAATGCCGAGGAAGTGGTTGACCACCTTTGCGATTTCCTGGGTATCGAGTTGTTCGCTCATCGTCGTGAAGCCGCGTATGTCGCTGAGCAGGATTGTGATCTCGCGCTTCTCGCCGGACAGGATGGCTTCGGTGTCCGAGCTTGCGAGGCGCTGCACCACGGAAGGCGACAGATACTGGGAGAACTGCCGTGCCAGGGTGGACCGGCGCTGCTCGCTGCGCCTGTAGAGGACATAGCCTTCGAAGCTGGCTACCAGGATCGTCGCAAGCGCCGGCTGCAGCGGGTCATAGAGTGTACCCTGCATATTATATTCGAGAGCACCGAACACGAACGGCGTGACGGCCAGCAGCGCGAGAGCCAGGGCACCAAGCACGACACGTTCGGCGAGCATTCCGGAAAGCCCGATGAACATGATGGCAGTGAGGACAAACCAGAGCCGCTCCACCGTGCGCGCGTGCATTGGCTCCGCCAGGTAGCGCCCGGCAAGCAACTGGCCGATTGCATCGGCGTGGATGTCCGCGCCTGGTCGCGCTGGACGTGTCGGGGTGGGCAGGTACTGCGTCAGTCCCACGGCCGACAGATCCACAATGACAATGGCATCCCGCAGCCGCTGATCGCTGTCGCCCGAAAGGATAGTGCTGGCAGATATGCGTGGCGTATCGGTGCTGGTTTCCCAAAGGCGGATGGTCCCCTCCGGCTCGAGCGGCACGATGGCGCCGGCCATCCTGAGCGCGTCGAACCCGGCGGCATTCAGGCGGGCTATGTAGCCGTCCTGTCCGGCATAAAGGCGCAGGAGTTCGAGTGCGAAGGACGGCCACAGCTGCACGCCTTGAGCGGTGTTGCGAAGCCAAAGCAGCGGCACATGGCGCAGTACGCCGTCTGGATCTGGCAGGGTGCGAATGACGCCGAGGCCCGCGGCGGCGTTCGAGAATTGGGCAAGCGAGCCGGTCAGGCCGGTGAAGCCGGGAAGTGTGTCGGGTACCTGCCCGACGATCGACCAGCCGGCTTTGGGCTCTGCTTCTGAAACTGTCGCCTCGTTGCCCAGGCTGACGGCAAGCGCCGTTCGGTTTTTGGCCAGCGCCGCTGCCAGGCGCTTGTCTCCGGCGATGCCCTCAGGCGAGGTGTCGGCCTCGGGCAGCACCAGCGCAAGCCCGATCACCGCGGCGCCGGATGCGGTGATGCCATCGACCAGATCGGCCAGGAGGCCACGGTTCCAGGGCCATCGCCCATGTGCCTTGAGGCTGGCGTCGTCTATCGAGACGATCACGACAGGATTGCTCGTCGCTTGGCGCGGGGCGAGAAACTGGTAGAAGTCGTATGTGCGTTCGCGGAGGCGCGACAGCGGCCCGTCGAAAGCCAAATGGCAAGCGAGCAGCAGGAGCACGACCGCAAGACCGGATATTTTGCGCCTGCCAGCTTGCCGCCAATCAGCCCAGCGCCAACCGACCAAGAGGCTCATGTCGTGCGGCCAGGCCTAATTGCAGTAGTAGCAGCAACCTTCACCCTCACACTCGCCATCATCCTTCACCCCGCCGCCCACAGGTGGCGTTAGGCTGTCGGGGAACTCCATGACCACTCCCGGTAATGCGCCGTCGGTGGACTCGCAGACTTTGAGCGAGCCGCCGAGTGCCGACGCACAAATCGCGCTTACATCCAGTCCAGGACCCGGTGCGCCTGGCAGGCCGGTGCCGGCTATCCGGTCGATGCTGTCCAATATCGGGAATGTGTCGATGCCGCCGTAGCCGGTCAGCAGCTTGCCATCGTCCGATGTGCAGGCGTAGCCCGGGTTTGTGATGACCAGCCGTTTGCCATTGATCGTGCAGGTCATGCGGCCGGCGCGCAGTATGCCGACGGTCTGGCCGGCTGCCACCAGCACTTCGATGATGCCGCCTCTGGCGCCGAGCACCATATGCGGCGTCGCAACCTGCATGACGCCGCCTTTCGAAACCTGGCCGCCATAAAAACGGGCCAGGCCGCTGTTCATCCCGATGTCGATTTTTCCAGATACGGAGCCCGGATTGTAGACGAATTCATCGATCGTCAGGCTGGTGTTCGGACCAATCTTGGCGCTCGATTCGTCCCGGAACACCAGCATTCCAAGACCGGTGGGATCGCTGCGCAACTGATCGCCGAGTTCCACGCCGGCACCGACGTTCATTGTCCCGCCGTTGTTGCGGACGATGTTGGTCTGGTAGGCCGTCATCGACCCGATCGTTTCAGCGGCGGATGGTGCCGCGAAGGCAAGGCAGGCGACAAAAATGGCGATCTGACGGTACGGGGTCCTCATCGCGGCCTCTTTCAATTGAGCGTCAACGTGTAGCTCATGAGCATTTCGAACGATTTCCGGTCGCGGTTGGCGATGTCGAAGTTGGTTTCGCGATAGGCGAGATCGACGCTGATCTTCTGCGACTCCGTCAGCTGAAAATCGCTTTCCGAGGCAATGCGCCAGAAGTCGCTCTTGATATTTGTGCCGATGCCAACGGACAGATCGGGAGTGTTGCTGTGGCCGGCCGAGAACGCGACCTGGTGCGACCATGCGAAAAGATCCGGTACGGTCATCAACAGGCCGCCATAGCGGATCTCGCCCGTGTAGCTGTGGCCGATTTCGCCAGATCCGGAGGCGAAGTCATTTGACCCGACAAAGCGCAGTCCGAGCGCCTGGCCATTGCGGAAGCGGTAGCTGCCGCCTGCCTCATAGAAAACCCTGCTATCGGCGAAAATGCCTTGCGAGGCGCTTAGATCGATGTAGCCGCCGCCTGCAAAAAGCGTCGTCTCGACCGTCGGGCGCACAAGAAAGCGTCCACTGAGGCCGATGCCGGTTTCTTGGATATCGCTGTCGAAACGATCTGTAACAGTAAACGCCGAAAGCAGCAGGCGCAGCGAATCGATCCCACTATTGGGCAGCCCCTTGTCCCAGGTGATAGCGGCGTTGCCGTGGACGAAAGTCTCCTTGCTACCCGGAACCGACAGGTCTTCCGTGAAAAAGCGCTGTGTCGCAGTCAACGACCCCGAAAGGACCAGGGCGTCGGCGCTTGGCGTGCCGAGGTCCCATCGCACAAAGCCTTCCGCCCGCCCATAGGGCGAGACGAAGCTGTCGTCGTCCTGCGCCCCGCCGGGCTCAAAATCGGTGAATGCGCTGAACACGCCGCCGGTCAGAGCGAGTTCCCAGGTGACGCCACGCAAGGCGCGCTCGATGCGGGCGAGCAGGCGAACAGCTTCCTGCTGCTCGCTCGCCGACAGGCCGCCGACTTCGATGCCGTACTGCACCTGCCGCCGGGCCAATTCGTAGGAGCCGACATGATAGTACAACCGGCTGGCCGCCAGCCGGGCGCGCGCATCGCGGGGATATTTGATCAGATACTGCTCGATCGAGGAGATCGCCTGATCGTATTGTCCTGCATTGACGGCAACCGTGACGAACTGGGCGAGCGTTCCGTTGTCGGCCGGACTGGCGATGCGGGCTGAAAACGCATCGTCATAGGCCGAAAAAAGACCCTGCGCGCCAGCCGGCAATGCGCTGCTACAAAGCAGCGCCGCGGCGCAGCCGACGATTGTTCGAAACGAAGATTGCATGCCGAGAACCACCCCAAACCCGACCAGTGCGAAGGACTTAGCACGACCACAAGAAAAAAGGCGACTGAACTTTGGCGAAATCGTCCGAGTTTTCAACAGCTGTTGCAGCCGCGCAACAAACTATCGGGTCCATTCGTATTTCGGCTGCGCTGGTTGTCAAAACATCTTCTCAGCGTTTCTGTAACAATGGAAGTATTCGTCACCAGCCGCAACTAATTCAATCATCACCAATCGTGGATCCCACACCCGACAAGATTAATATTCTCTGCGCGTATCTGGTCACCGCCCGACACATATAGCTCATCCAAAGGTCTTCCTTGGGCGTTGCGCAAGCGGTCGGAAGCTGCAGGGCCGATGCTTGTCGCAACGGCCTGTGCGATTGCGGGCTGGTCTTCGCAATTTCGTCCGCCGCCGACGTAGTCAGCTTGTAGGAACCCATCTCCCAGGGAATGCGTCACCGGAGGCGCCCTGCTACAGCACGAGCATGGTGGCCAGCCCCAGCATCAGGCCCATGCCTACGATATCTGTCACAGTGGTGAGAAAGATCGCCGAAGCGACCGCCGGATCGGCGCCGACCCGGCGCAGGCCCAGCGGGATCAGCACGCCGGAGATTCCGGACATGAGGCACGATCCGGACATGGCGAGCAGGATGACAAGCGCCAGCATGGGCGCCTGGGCTGCCGACTCCGGTTGCCGCGAGGCGTAGAACCACATCGCCGCACCCGCAACAAGGCCGACGAGCACGCCGTTGGCAATCCCCAGCGCGCCCTCCCTCATCACCAGGTGCAGCTTCGATCGTTTGTCCACATCGCCAAGGGCAAGGCCACGCAGCGTCATAGCCAGTGCCTGGCAGCCGGTGTTTCCGCTCTGCCCGGCCAAGACCGGGAGGAATGCCGCCAGGGCGACGATCTTCTCGATCGTGCCTGTGAACGAGCTGACCACGAAAGCGGCCATGAAGGCCGTCAGTAGGTTGAGCTGCAGCCACGGATGCCGCTTCAAGAAGGCTGAAAACAGCGGCGTAAAAGAACGCTCCTCCTTCTGGACACCCACCATCTGGCCCGACTGGGCAGAAATCTCGATGATTTGCTGCTCGAACAGCCGCCAGCCGCGGACCTGCCCGAGCAGCCGGTTCTCCGCGTCCACCACGGGATAGACAGGGTAGTGACGGCGTACCGCCGCCTTGCATGCGTCGCTCAAAGAGAGATCGGCGGGGAGGGCGAACGGCTTCGGCAGCATGATCTGATCCACCGTGGCGTCCGCTTCGCTCAGCATCAGATCGCGCAGGACCACGAGGCCAACCAGTTTATCGCCCTGGTCGGTGATGTAGAGATAAGTGAGCTCGGTCGGCACCGGGGTGCGTCTGACGGCCTGCACTGCGGCGGCTACTGTCGTGCCGACGGGAACGCTGGCGGGAATCGGGTCCGTCAGTTCGATGAGCGACTCGGGGACCGCGACGTCCTTGCCATCGCCATGAGGCTTGACGGGCCGCATATGCGGCGGCAAATGCTCCGCCACCTTGCGGGCGTGCCGGTCTGGCAACAACTTTAGTGTGTCCCGGATGAACTCGGGAGACTCTCGGGCCAGCAATACCGCCGCGTCATCAGGTGCTCGAGCACGCAGCGTGCGTACCAGCCTCTCAACGTCGTTCTCTTCCTTCATCTGTTCCCCCAATTGCGAGTGTCTTGCCTCTGACGGTATGACACGGATCGGATCGCTCTGTCCTGGCGCAGTGGCCCATGCGCCTCGATCCGGAAACTTCGCCTCTTTGGGCGCCGAGTGGACCGAACCGAGACAGATCTGAGCCATTGCGGGGTGCATACAGGCGGGCTGTAACGTCAGAGTGTCGCCGAGAATTTGACGTGTTGCGAACTTCACCGGTCTTCCGGGCTTTGCGATCACGCCGCAGCAATAAGACTTAAACCCGGAAATTCTGCAGAGGCAGGATCGCGGGCGTTCGAACCTGATTGCCTCATCCGGCGCATCTTGCCAGGTTCACCAGCTATTGACGCCACGGCCGGTTAAGATCTGCGACTGCTTGCACACAAGGATGTGGAGCACGAGCTCCTTCGAGGACGATTTCATGACGGTCTTGCACCAAACTTCGGCAAGTTCGTTGCGTCTTCATGCACTATGATCTCGGATACATCGACTTGGAACAGAGGACCTTGCAGACCATCGACAACCCATTCGGCACGAGGTTGTCACCCATGTCTTAGGTACAAACTGTTCCCTATGTCTCCGGGCCGTACACAGCTGACGCTTGGCTGGGGCGCCAGGATTCGAACCTGGGAATGTCGGTACCAAAAACCGATGCCTTACCACTTGGCGACGCCCCAACAGCCGGAGCGTGCCCGCTGTGCGCGCGGCCTTATAGGACGAGCCGCGAGAAAGCTCAATGCCGACATATCGACTATGCGCGACCGACCCGCTAGTTTTGCAGTCGACGAAATGGAACCGCCTGCCGCCGGGGAATGAAAAGATCGTCTTGACCACGGTGCCGCCGGCATTCTCGACGGCGCTTAGTGTTTCCTCCAGCCTTTCGGAATAGATCACGCGCAGCGGCTTGGCCGGCGCATCTTGGCCATCCGCCTGAAAACCGCCGTCCAGCCCTTCGGCAAAAGCTGAATAGGTTGGCCCGTAATCGGTGAACGACCATGAGAAGGCTGCACTGTAGAAGGCCTTCACGCTGTCCAGCGTTCCGCCTGTCGCTGGCATTTCCAGATAATCGAGCTTTCCGGCCATTCTCATCGTTCTGCCTTTTGTTCTCGTTATGTTCTACAACAAAGCTTTCCAGAAAGCAAGTCTTTTCTGTGCCGCTTTCTCTTAATCGATTGTAGAGGCCGGCGGGCACTGCCAACGGCTTGCCTTTCGCACTGCAGCATCATATCGCTCGATTTGTCAGTATTTCCAATCTCCTGCAACCGGGGAGCAAGCATGACCAAGTGGGTCTACACCTTTGGCGATGGTGCTGCGGAAGGCCGTGCCCACGACCGCAATCTGCTCGGCGGCAAGGGCGCCAACCTGGCCGAAATGTGCAGCTTGGGCCTGCCGGTGCCGCCGGGCTTCACCATCACCACCGAGGTCTGCAACGCCTATTACGCCAACGACCACGCGTATCCGGCCTCGCTGGAAGCGGACGTTGCGGTCGCGCTCGACCATATCGGTCGGCTGACCGGACGCCGTTTCGGCGATCCCTCGAAACTGCTTTTGGTGTCGGTTCGCTCAGGGGCGCGCGCCTCGATGCCAGGCATGATGGACACCGTGCTCAATCTCGGCCTGAACGACGAGACGGTTGAAGCACTGGCCGCCGATTCAGGCGATCCGCGTTTTGCCTACGACAGCTACCGCCGTTTCATCCAGATGTATTCCGATGTCGTCATGGGCCTCGACCATGAGGTGTTCGAGGAAATCCTCGAGGACCAGAAAGGCGGCCTCGGCCATGAGCTCGACACCGAGCTGACGGCGATCGAATGGCAAGGCGTGATCGCGCTCTACAAGGCCAAGGTCGAGGAGGAGCTTGGCAAGCCCTTTCCACAGGATCCGCACGAGCAGCTCTGGGGCGCCATCGGCGCGGTGTTTTCCAGCTGGATGAACAACCGCGCCATCACCTACCGGCGCCTGCACGATATCCCCGAAAGCTGGGGCACAGCGGTCAACGTCCAGGCCATGGTCTTCGGCAATATGGGCGACACTTCGGCCACCGGCGTCGCCTTCACCCGCAATCCGTCGACCGGCGAAAAGCAGCTCTATGGCGAGTTCCTGGTCAATGCCCAGGGCGAGGATGTCGTTGCCGGCATCCGCACGCCGCAGAACATCACCGAGGCTGCGCGGATTGCCGCCGGCTCCGACAAGCCGTCGCTGCAAAAGCTGATGCCGGACGCCTTCCAGGCTTTCGTCAGCATCTCGGACCGCCTGGAACAGCATTACCGCGACATGCAGGATCTCGAATTCACCATCGAGCGCGGCAAATTGTGGATGCTGCAGACCAGGTCCGGCAAGCGCACCGCCAAGGCGGCGCTGAAGATTGCCGTCGACATGGCCAGGGATGGACTGATTTCGAAGGAGGAGGCCGTCGCCCGCATCGACCCGGCCTCGCTCGACCAATTGCTGCATCCGACCATCGATCCGGAGACCGCGCGGGATGTGATCGGGGTCGGCTTGCCGGCCTCGCCGGGCGCTGCCACCGGCGAGATCGTGTTTTCCTCGAACGACGCCGAGGAGGCCAAGACGCAAGGCCGCAAGGCGATCCTGGTGCGCATCGAGACCAGCCCCGAAGACATCCACGGCATGCATGCGGCCGAAGGCATCCTGACGACGCGCGGCGGCATGACCAGCCACGCCGCCGTGGTGGCGCGCGGCATGGGCAAGCCTTGCGTTTCGGGCGCCGGCTCGCTGCGCGTCGACTACAAAGCCGGCACGCTGATGGCGATGGGCGCGACCTTCCGCAAGGGCGACATCATCACCATCGACGGCGGCAACGGCCAGGTGCTGAAAGGCGCTGTGCCGATGCTGCAGCCGGAACTCTCGGGCGATTTCGCCGCCATCATGGAATGGGCCGACGGTGCGCGCCGCATGAAGGTGCGCACCAATGCCGAGACGCCGCTCGATGCGCGCATGGCGCGCTCCTTCGGCGCCGAAGGCATCGGGCTTTGCCGCACCGAACACATGTTCTTCGACGGCGACCGCATCGTTGCCATGCGCGAGATGATCCTGGCCGATACGGAAAAAGACCGGCGGACGGCGCTGGCCAAGCTGTTGCCCATGCAGCGCTCGGATTTCCTCGAACTGTTCGAGATCATGGCCGGCCTGCCGGTGACGATCCGCCTGCTCGATCCGCCGTTGCACGAATTCCTGCCGAAGACCGAGGAGGAGGTGGCCGAGGTCGCCGCTGCCATGAACGTATCGCCGGACAAGCTCAGGCGGCGCACCGACGCGCTGCACGAGTTCAATCCGATGCTCGGCCATCGCGGCTGCCGGCTTGCGGTCTCTTATCCAGAAATCGCCGAGATGCAGGCGCGCGCCATTTTCGAGGCGGCCGTCGAGGCCGGCAGGAAGGCCAGCGCGCTGGTGGTCCCGGAGATCATGGTGCCGCTGGTCGGGCTGGCGAAGGAGCTCGAATTCGTCAAGGCGCGCATCGATGCCGTCGCCAAGAGCGTGATGGAGGAAACCGGCGTCAAGATCACCTATCTGACCGGCACTATGATCGAACTGCCGCGCGCCGCGATCCGCGCTCATGTCATTGCCGAGGCGGCCGAATTCTTCTCCTTCGGCACCAACGATCTGACCCAGACCACCTTCGGCATCTCGCGCGACGACGCGGCCTCGTTCCTCGAGACCTACCGGCAAAAAGGCATCATCGAGCAGGATCCGTTCGTGTCGCTCGATATCGAGGGCGTCGGCGAACTGGTGCGTATGGCGGCCGAAAAAGGCAGGGCAACGCGGCCGGAGATCAAGCTCGGCATTTGCGGCGAACATGGCGGCGATCCAGCGTCGATCCATTTCTGCGAGGAGGTCGGCCTCGACTATGTCTCGTGCTCGCCCTATCGGGTCCCGATTGCCAGGCTGGCCGCCGCACAGGCGGCAGTGAAGGTTGCAAAGAACGGCCGCGGATAGGAGTTGGAGTCCACCGGCATCTGACCTTACCGATTTGTAACCAAATTCACGCGAACGTGCGGTGACGGCTCCAAATCCCGACATCGTTTCTGCCCAGTTTCCGGCCCCCGAACCCGCCCCGGTGCCAGAAACAGATGCTGCAGAACCCGCCCACGCACGTCCGCTCGATTCTCATCCTCCAGACGAAATTCATCGGCGATCTTGTCCTCGCCTCGGCGCTCGCCAGAAACCTGCGCCTCGAATATTCAAAGGCCAGGATCGTGTTCCTTTGCGAGGCGAGCTTTGCCAGTTTCCTGACGGCTCATGGCATCGCCTCGGACGTGGTGGCGTTCCGGCGCGCCCGGATGCGTGGCACCCCACTGGAGCGTGGCCGCGAACTTTACGCGATGGTGCGCGCTCTGCGCCGGTTCCGGTTTGACCTGACCATCGACCTGGCCGATTCCAGAACCTCACGCATCATCGTGAGATTCATCAACGCCAAGACCCGCGTCGGATATGATCCTCCTGAAAAACCGTTGCGCTGGCTGGAACGCCAGCCCGCCAACGTCCTGGCCAAGCCGTTTGGCTTTGGTGGCCGGCATTATCTCCACCGCTATCTATCGCCGCTTGAGGCGCTTGGCGTAGAGTTGCGTGCGCCGGTCCCAACGATTGAGCCGCTGCCGCAGGAGACCGCCAAGGCATTGGCGCTTCTCGACCGGCATCATCTGCGGCGTAACGCCTTCATAGCCGTTCATGCGGGAGCGAGCTTCCGGGGCCGGCAATGGCAACCGGAACGTTTTGCGCTGGCGATCGACGAGCTCTCGCGACAGACCGGGTTGGACTTCCTGCTTGTCGGCGGCCCCGGTGAACAGGCATCTGCCGAGCGCATCGTCGCCAAGGCCGTTTCGCCGGTCGTCAATTTGGTCGGGGCGCTGTCGCTGGCAACGCTGCTGGCGGTCCTCGGCCAGGCACGCCTGTTTCTGGGGAACGAGAGTGGCCCGATGCACATGGCGGCCGCCGCCGGAACGCCGGTTGTCGGCCTCTTCGGCCTGACCGACCCCGCCGTCTGGGGTCCTGTCGGCGTGGCCAGTGTTACGCCGCGGCCCTCCATGCCTTGCGAGTGCATAGCCAGGGACCTGTGCCGCCGTCCCGATCCGAGCAAGGCTTGCTGCGTCTGGCGACTAGAGGTTAAAGCGGTTGTCGACGCGGTGCGCGCGATCCTTTCACGTACGGTTAAGGACGTCGAGCACGCATTGTGACCTCGTGCTTGCCAAAGGTC
Source organism: Mesorhizobium sp. M0410 (assembly GCF_040321435.1). Lineage (NCBI taxonomy): Bacteria > Pseudomonadati > Pseudomonadota > Alphaproteobacteria > Hyphomicrobiales > Phyllobacteriaceae > Mesorhizobium > Mesorhizobium sp. M0410. The sequence continues at coordinate 115,860 of NZ_JAMYRN010000002.1, read as the reverse complement.
AGGCCGGTGGTCAAATTGCCGCTGCCGACGCTTTTGCAGGGGCATCGTCCCGATTTCCGCCTTGATGCCGGTCTTGGGGTCGCCGCTTCAACTTTGATCCGGCGACCTGGAAATAGTCAATGCGCCTGTTCCAAAAGCATTTTTGCGCCATTGCGATATCGCTGTGGGCTGCTTCTCCCAGCAACGCCCAGTTGCTCGTCGAACCGACGCTGCACATCAAGGCCGAGGCGGGCGGCGGCCGCGTCGCGCTGACGCTCGATGCCTGCGGCGGGCGGACCGATACAAGGATTCTCTCGGCGCTGGTGGAAAACAAGATTCCCGCCACCATTTTCGTCACCGGCATCTGGCTGAAACACAACGCCGCCGCCGTCGAGATCATGCGGGCGCATCCCGAACTGTTTGAATTGGAAAACCATGGCGGCCGCCACGTCCCGGCCGTCGACACGCCGCAAAAGATCTACGGCATTCGCAGTGCCGGCAGCCCGCAGGCCGTGCTGGCCGAGGTCGAATCAGGTGCTGCCGCTCTTGCCGCGACCGGCGAACCCGCGCCGAAATGGTTTCGCGGCGCAACCGCCGAATACAGCCCGTCGGCAATCGCGATGATACGCAAGCTTGGTTTCAAGATCGCCGGATTCTCGATCAACGGCGACGGCGGCTCATTGCTCGGTCCAAAAGAGACCGCCCGGCGCATTGCGGCGGCAAAGGACGGCGACGTCATCATCGCTCACATCAACCAGCCGACCCATGCGGCCGGCGAAGGCGTGGTGCAGGGACTTCTGGCGCTGAAGGCGAAGGGCCTCACCTTCGTGCGGCTCGACGAGGCCGACGGCGTCGGCGATGAAGGCACCACCGACTGATCAGCCGGGCGTGGCCTCGATCGTCACCTTGTTTGGATAGAACGCGCCGTGATCGCGGATACCGGCCATCTCGTCGAAGGGCCGTTCATAGGCCCACATCGCGTCCTTGCCGGCATCGCCGGCGGGCAGCACGCTCCAATAGCTGGCATCGCCCTTGTAGGGGCAATGGGTCGAGTGTTCGGTCTTGCCAAGCTGTTTGAAGTCGATGTCGTCGAACGGAATGTAGAAAACCGGAGGGTAGGGCGATTCGGCCAGCACTTTGACCTTGCGGGACGAGGCGATGACGGCATCGCCGGCGCGCACCGTCACGGTGCCCTTATAAGGCTTGACGGTAATGACCTTGTCCGGATTGCGTTGAAAGCCTGGTGCCGGGTTTGCGATCTGGTCCATGTCGGGTCTCCTTGCCTCAACCCAAGATGTGTCTGGCAAGAGCCTCGCGCAAGAGCTGCCTCCCACCAGGCGGGGTCGCCCGCAGTTGGCAAGTCTTGCGCTCGCCTCCGGTAGCCCGCCTGGAAATCAGGCCGCGGCCTGGAATGCGTCCATCAGCCCGGCATAGGCGGCGGCAATGCCGGCCACCGGATTGGTGCTTTTCGCGGTGGTCTCGACCTTCAGCGCACCACCGCTGGCCGGCAAGGTGAGCAGCAGGAACTGACGATTGCCGCCGTCGCCGACGCAGGCGGCAGCGACATGCTGGCTTTCGCCCTCGTTCTCGACGCACATCTTGAACAAGAGCGTGCCGCCGACCGCTTCGAGGGCGCCACCGACGACCTCGACGAATTCATCTTCGGAAACGGTTTTGGCGTCGGGCACCAGATCGGCCTGCGCGACGTCGGCGGCCACCAGATCGGCCAGACTTTCAGCAAGCGTATTTTCGAGGGCTTCGTCGTCGAGCTGCGCGTCCATGCGACACCTCTTTCATTAGCCAATCGCGCCCCGCCCGTTAATCAACGTTAACGCCGAGGATGGCCGGATTGTGGCGAATTCGGCCTCATTTCGCCCTATGCACCGCTCCAGCCCGGTCACCGCTGGACAATTCGCCGGTTCGTCCCACAATGGCGCAAACGGGAGGAACAAGATGCTCGGGTTGATGCAGGAATGGCCGCTGCTTTGCCATAAGCTGATCGACAACGCCGAGAGGCAGCACGGCAGACGCGAGATCGTGTCGCGCTCGATCGAGGGGCCGATCGTGCGCAGCACATACGCCGAAATCCATCATCGCGCCCTGAAGGTCGCCGAGCGGCTCGATCGTGACGGCTTCGGGCTTGGCGACCGCATCGCCACCCTGGCCTGGAACACCGCGCGCCACATCGAGGCCTGGTACGGCATCATGGGTGTCGGCGCGATCTATCACACGCTCAACCCGCGGCTCTTTCCCGAGCAGATCACCTGGATCATGAACAATGCGGAGGACAAGGCGATCTTCGTCGACCTGACCTTCCTGCCGCTGCTCGAAAAGATCGCCGGCGCGGTCAAGTCGCTGAAGCAGGTTATTGTGCTGACCGACACGGCGCATATGCCGGAGACTGCGCTGTCCAATGTGGTTGCCTATGAAGAATGGCTTGCTCAAGCCGACGGCAACTTCGCCTGGAAGACATTCGATGAGAACACCGCCGCCGGCATGTGCTACACCTCGGGCACGACGGGCGACCCGAAGGGCGTCCTCTACAGCCATCGTTCGAACGTGCTGCATGCCATGATCGAAGCGATGCCCGATGCCATGGGCCTGTCGTCGCGCGATACCATACTGCCGGTCGTGCCGATGTTTCACGCCAACGCCTGGGGCCTTGCCCAGAGCGCGCCGATGATTGGCGCCAAGCTGGTCATGCCCGGCTGCAAGATGGATGGCGCCTCGCTCTACGAGCTGCTCGACACCGAGAAGGTGACCTTCAGCGCCGCTGTGCCGACGATGTGGATGATGCTCCTCCAGCACCTGGAAGAGACCGGCAAGAAACTTCCCTATCTCCAGAAAGTCGTCATAGGCGGCGCGTCTTGTCCACGCGCGATCACGACGAAGTTCCAGGACAATTACGATGTCCAGGTCGTCCACGCCTGGGGCATGACCGAGATGTCGCCGCTCGGCACGCTGTGCACCCTGAAGCCGGACTACGCCGGGCTGAAGGGCGAGGCCCGCCTCGGCGTCCAGCAGAAGCAGGGCTTTACACCGTTCGGCATCGAAATGAAGGTGACGGACGACGCCGGCAACGAACTGCCATGGGACGGCAAGACCTTCGGCCGGCTCAAGGTCCGCGGGCCGGCCGTCGCGCGAGCCTACTATGGCGGCATCGGATCCGAACAGTTCGATCAAGACGGCTGGTTCGATACCGGTGACGTCGCGCACATCGATCCCTGCGGCTATATGCAGATTACCGACCGCGCCAAGGATGTGATCAAGTCGGGCGGCGAATGGATCTCGACCATCGAGCTCGAGAACGTCGCGGTCGGCCATCCCGATGTGGCAGAGGCCGCCGCCATCGGCATTCCGCATTCCAAATGGGGCGAGCGGCCTTTGCTCGTGGTCGTCCGCAAGCCGGGCAGGGAGCCGACCAAGACGGACATTCTCGCCTTCATGGACGGCAAGGTGGCGAAGTGGTGGATGCCGGACGACGTCGCCTTTGTCGGCGAAATCCCGCATACCGCTGCCGGCAAGATCCAGAAGATTACCTTGCGCCAGCAGTTCCAGGATTATCACCTGCCGACGGATTGACCGGAGATGCGGCGTCTTTGCGCCTTCAAGCCGCCGCTGAAAGGCACTATGCCTTTGTTCGGGTTGGGGCAGCGCGGAAAACAATGACGGGAATTCCCGAGCGACAAACGTCGAGGGCTGCCGGTTGGTCGCGGCGCGCCGGCGCGTTTTCGGCAGTCCTGCTGCTGACCGCTCTCGTCGGCCATCGCTATGACTTCGTCGAGACCCCAGCTTTCCTATGGGTGCTTGGCATTGTCGCCTTGCTGGCCGCATTTGCGCTTCTGTTTGCCGGATTTGCCTTTGCGCGATTGTGGAATTTCGGCGATCGGGGCGGCCACGACCTGACCGCCGGCGCCTTGCTGGCGCTTCTGGTGCTCATTCCTTACGGCGTCGCGGCCTATTGGGCGGCGACTTATCCGCCGCTGCGCGACATCTCGACGGATCTGGACGACCCGCCGGTGCTCGATATTTCTACCCGATCAAAGGACATGAACGAGCTTTTGCCGCCGACGCCCGGCGAGCAGCGCCTGCAAATCGAAGCTTATCCGCTCGTTACCGGACGCAGCTACACCTTGCCTTTCGATCGCGTTCTGGAGGCGGTCAAAACCGTGCTCGATCGGCGCGGCTGGCAGCTCACGGCGCCATTCCCCGACGCAGCAGGGCAAAGCGACGTGACGGTCGATGCGCTGGCCAAGAGCTTGCTGCTCGGCCTTCCCGCCGATGTCGCCATCCGCGTGACCGACGACGGCGACGTGGTCATCGTCGATATGCGCTCGGCCTCGCGTTACGGCCGCCATGATCTTGGCGACAATGCAGCGCGCATCACGGACTTCCTTGCCGAACTCGACCAGGAAGTCGCCGGCCAGGTGGGCGTGGCGCCGGCGGAATGATATCGGGAGGGTACTACTTTACCGGCGAATAGATGCCGTCGATAGCCGGCGCGCCGTCGGTGTGGACCAGGCCGCGCGCCACCAGGTCTTCCAGATGGGCAAGTACCGACAGGCCGGCCGCGCCATGCAGGCGCGGGTCGGTGTCTCGATAGATCACCTCCACCATGTCCTTGATTGCCCGGTCGCCGCTGTTGATCCGCTCCAGAATTGCCCGTTCGCGCATTTTGCGATGCGTTTTCAATCCGCGCATGAAGTTGCGCGGCTCGGTCACCGGCCCGCCATGGCCGGGCAGCAGCAGCCGGTCGTCGCGTTCGATCAGCCGGTCGAGCGATGTCATGTAGTCCGCCATCGCGCCGTCCGGCGGCGCGACGATCGTGGTTGCCCACGCCATGACGTGGTCGGCCGAGAAAAGGATGCCGGTTCCCTCCAGCGCAAAGGCTGCGTGGTTGGCGGTATGGCCGGGCGTCAGCACCGTCCGGATCGCCCAGCCGTCGCCGTCGATCACCATATCGTCTGGCAGCGCGATGCCAGGAGCAAAGTCGGTGTCGGCGCTGGCATCGAGCGGACTGACCTCGCCGGTACGCAACGGCCGCGCCGGACGATGTCGGCCTTCCGCCAGAACCGCCGCACCCGTATGCTGCTTCAGCCGCGCCGCCAGCGGCGAATGGTCGCGATGCGTGTGGCTGACGAAGATATGGCTGACCGGCCTGGTCCCGATCGCTTCGAGCAGTGTTCTAAGATGTGCCTCGTCATCCGGTCCGGGATCGATCACCGCCAGTGTCTCACGTCCGACGATATAGCTGTTGGTTCCGTGAAAGGTGAACGGGCTTGGGTTCCTGGCGGTGATCCGAAGGACGTCGGGTGCAACGGCTACGCCCTGGCCGTAGGCAGGGTCGAAGTGTGTGTCGAATTTCAGTGCCATGCGAACGTCGCGACCTTTTTTGGGGCGAGGGCAAAACCGATTGCCGCTTAGCACGGAAGCCAATATAGGAAAACGCAAGGCCGCGTTCGGCGGCAATCCGGAACGGGGAAGACCATGGCAATTGCAACGACGATGCGTCCGCTCATTTCTCTCGCTTTGCCCGAAAAGGGCGCAGCCCGCCTGGCGGGACAGCTTCTGCTGGCGTTCGCCGGAACGCTGCTGCTGGTCTTGTCGGCCAAGACCAAGGTCATGCTCGGTCCGGTCGATATCTCAATGCAGACGCTCGCCGTCTTCCTGATCGCTGCCTCCTTCGGCATGCGCCTCGGCGTCGCAACGCTGCTTCTCTACATGGCTGAGGGCGCGATGGGCTTTCCGGTCTTCCAGAGCACGCCGGAAAAAGGCATCGGCATCGCTTACATGCTGGGTTCGACCGGCGGTTATCTAGCCGGCTTCGTCGTCATGGCGGCGATCGTCGGCTGGGCTGCCGACCGTGGCTGGGATCGCCATCCTATCAAGCTCTTCAATGCCATGCTGGTGGCCGAGATCGTCATGATGGCAATGGGCTTTGCCTGGCTGGCGCTGTTGATCGGCCCGGAAAAATCCTGGCAGTTCGGGGTGGTGCCCTTTATCGTCGGTGATCTGATCAAGGTTGCGCTGGCCGCGAGCCTGGTGCCAGCTGTCTGGTCGCTGCTGAAGCGTTCGTGAAGCCGGTCGAGCGGAACTTAAGTCAAAAACGGACCTGCATGTTGCATCGCTGTCGCCATGTTATTGCCTGAAGCCCCATGACTCGATGGTGACCCGTTCTGCGCGAAAATCTGCCGAATGGTTTTCGCCGTAGTTGGTGCGGCCGTGCAGGATCTGTGTCGCTGGCGGCAGGCTTGTGCGCGACGCCATCCGTCACATTAGCTTCAAGTCGACGGACTAAGTACCAGAACCAACGGGCGATTCGTCACGACCAGCGTAACCAAGCACTTCCGTATGGAAATAAATTGCTCGACATAGCATCTCAGCCAGCTGAAAAAGAAAGCGGCTCGGTGATTATTTAGGCACAGCTAAATTTCTGGGCAATGTGTAGGAAATTCTTAACCCAACCGCCTTGACTCTAGTGGCTTGGTTGTTTGCTGGTATCCACACACTGTCGTAACCGTTGAGCTGAGATCATGCCGCCGACCGCCGAAGGGAGACACGTGAGTAGCGCGGAAAAAACAACGAGCAAGGCAACAATCCCGTCGCCTGAGCCGACCGCCGCGCCGGCAACCCGCTGGTATGCGGCCAGCGTCTTTCCCGGAAAGGAGCACGTTGCCGAGCGGCATCTCCGGATCCAGGGGTTCCAGCCCTTTGTGCCTCGCTGCGAGAAAACCGTGCGTCATGCCAGGCGGCTCGAAACACGAGTTGCGGCTTATTTCCCCGGTTACATGTTCATCGCCCTTGACGTCGCGCTGCAACGTTGGCGCTCGATCAACGGAACGTTCGGTGTGCGCTCCCTCGTCATGCAGGGGGACCGGCCTTTGCCTGTCCCCTCCGGTCTGGTAGAGCGCTTCATTGCATTGACCGGCAGGCATGGCCTGCTTGATTTCAGCGGCGGCCTCGCAGCCGGCGCTTCGGTTCGGATCCTTTCCGGCCCTTTCGCAGAAATGATCGGTCGCCTTGACCGGCTCGATCCAGCCGGAAGAGCTCGGGTTCTGGTTGCCATCATGAATGGCGAGATACCTGTCGATCTGGATACCAGGGATCTCGTCGCCATCGCATAGCCGTAAGCACCGAGGTGCGGCGAGGCGATGCAAATTGTTGTAGGATCGGCTCTCGGGTTTTTCACCCGGGAGTGCGGTAGCCGTTCTTCGGTGGGACTAGGCGCTGTGTGGCGAGATCGTCTCGTCGGCGCTGATTGAGGGTGCGCGGTATGCGAATAACAATGATTGGTGCCGGCTATGTAGGGCTCGTCTCGGGCGCCTGTTTCGCCGACTTTGGCCATCAGGTCTGCTGCGTCGACCGGGATGCGGAAAAACTTGCCATGCTCAAACTAGGCAAGATACCGATCTACGAGCCAGGGCTTGACGACCTCGTCACCACCAACGCCGCGCAAGGCCGCTTGCGTTTCGACGACAACCTGGCCGACGCCGTTTCTCAATCGGATGTCGTCTTCATTGCCGTAGGCACGCCATCACGGCGTGGCGATGGCCATGCCGACCTGTCCTTCGTCTATGACGCGGCCGCCGAAGTTGGTCGCGCGCTCAAGGGGTTTACGGTCGTGGTGACGAAATCGACCGTCCCCGTCGGGACCGGCGATGAAGTGGAACGGATCATCCGCGAGCAAAATCCCACCGCCGATTTTGCGGTGGTCTCCAATCCGGAATTTCTTCGCGAGGGATCGGCGATCGAGGATTTCAAGCGGCCCGACCGCATCATTGTCGGCACCGATGCCGACCGGGCCAAAGCCGTCATGGGCGAGATCTACCGCCCGCTCTCGCTGAATGTCGCGCCGATATTCTACACGAGCCGGCGTACGGCTGAGCTTACGAAATATGCCGGCAACGCATTTCTGGCCATGAAGATCACCTTCATCAACGAAATAGCCGATCTCTGCGAGCGGTTGGGAGCCGATGTGCAGGACGTCGCGCGTGGCATCGGCATGGACAACCGCATCGGCGCAAAGTTTCTTCATGCCGGGCCGGGCTATGGCGGTTCCTGTTTCCCGAAAGATACGCTGGCACTGGTCAAGACCGCGCAGGACGCGGCAAGCCCGGTGCGGCTGATTGAAACGACTGTCTCGATAAACGACCAGCGCAAACGGGCGATGGCGCGCAAGGTGGTCGAGGCCTGCGGCGGCTCGGTTCGCGGCAAGACCATCGGTATCCTGGGCCTTACGTTCAAGCCGAACACCGACGATATGCGCGATGCCCCCTCATTGGCCATCATTCAGGCCCTCAAGGACGCCGGCGCCTCGATCAAGGCCTATGATCCGGTCGGCATGGAGCAGGCACGCAAGATGATAGAGGGCATTGAATTCGGAGAGAGCGCTTACGCGGCGGCCGAGGGCTCGCATGCGATCGTCATCGTCACCGAGTGGAACGCGTTTCGGTCACTGGATCTGAAGCGGCTCCGCGCACTCATGGCGACGCCGGTAATGGTCGACCTGCGAAACGTCTACCGCGGCGAGGACGTCGTGAAGGAAGGCATAGCCTATTCGAGCGTCGGCCGAGAGCGGCATGTTGTCAGGTGAACGTCCAGCAACTTGGAGTTCGAGTTGCCAGGGTTGTGCAGAGAACAATGAAAGCAGCCAAAACGCATTTGGAAGAAACTTAGATCCAGTAGCCCGCAAGAGAGCGTTTTAACTTGAACATAGTCATGATGAATCGGCCGAGACAGCGGCACCTTGTGCACAGGGTCAGGTTTCAACTCCTGGGCGGTTTGGCGTTCGCAATCCTGCTTCCCGCGCTGATCCGGATTCTGGTTGACCCATCCCTTGCGTATTATACAAACCTGCAGATTACGATCTTTGCGGGCATCGTTGCTCATACAATAGGTTACTTCTCTTTTCGGCGCATAGGTAATTTTCCGGGTATTGCAGCTTCTGGTTATATCTTTCCGACATTTGCATTGTCGTATGGGTTTGTTTATTTGGTCATTTTCTTAGCGAGAATTGAATATAGTGGCTTCCAGGCGGCCAGCAGCTTGACGTTGTCAATTCTCTGGTACTTTGTGCTGACCATCATAAGCCGGCGTCTTGACCCTTACAGTCTTGCTGTGGTTCCAGGCGGCGCCGTTGGTCGCCTAGAGGAGATAGGTGGGGTAAACTGGCATTGGCTTGTTTCCCCTGACATGATCATTGAACGCGTCAACGGCGTCGTTGCCGATCTGCGGGCGGATCTGTCCGACGATTGGGAGCGCTACATAGCCGATCGGGCACTTGCGGGAGTTCCGGTCTACCATGTCAAGCAAATCACCGAATCGCTGACTGGCCGCGTCGAAATCGAGCATTTATCCGAAAACACGCTAGGCTCGATTAATCCCAACCAGGCCTATATCAAGATCAAACAGGCGATCGACTGGGTCTGTGCGCTGTCGGCGCTGGTCGTGCTGGCGCCTTTGCTATTGTTGATCGCGCTGATGATCAGGCTGGAATCTCCCGGACCCGCCATATTTCGCCAGGAGCGCCTGGGCTTCGGCGGAAAATCATTTACGGTCTACAAGTTCCGGACGATGACCGTCAGTGAACCTGAGGCGGCAAACGTTCGCAGTCTCGCCGTCACCAAGCCAGGTGACAGCAGGGTTACCCGGCTCGGTCGCTTCCTTCGCAGAAGCAGAATTGACGAACTGCCGCAGTTGATAAATATCGTTCGTTCGGAAATGAGCTGGATCGGGCCTCGCCCCGAGGCGACAGTGTTGTCATCCCATTATTCGGTAGCGTTGCCATTCTACCGCTACCGAAATATCGTCCGTCCCGGAATTTCCGGGTGGGCTCAGGTGAATCAAGGATATGTCTCGGAGGACGACGACGAGACCGAGAAGCTGCACTATGATTTCTACTACATCAAGAATTTCTCGCCGTGGCTTGATTTCGTCATCGTGTTGAGAACGTTGAAAACTCTGCTAAGTGGGTTCGGATCTCGATAGAGACCGTGCTGAATTTTGCCTCCATCAAAATTTATCTGTCGAACACAGCGCCAGGACAATGCGTGGCCATCATGTGTTTAAAGCTGCCGAAGGGTATGAAATGAGCCGAAAAACCGCGCTAATTACAGGCATCACCGGCCAGGATGGTGCCTACCTCGCCGACCTCCTGCTCGCCAAGGGATATGCAGTCCACGGCATCAAGCGGCGTTCGTCGTCTTTCAATACGGGCCGTATCGATCATCTCTATCAAGACCCGCATGAAACCGGCGTCAATTTTTCGTTGCACTATGGCGACATGACCGATGCGACGAACCTGATCCGCATAATCCAGGAAGTGCAGCCTGACGAGATCTACAATCTCGCCGCGCAATCGCATGTCCAGGTGAGCTTCGAGACCGCAGAATATACGGCGAATGCCGACGCAATCGGCACATTGCGGCTTCTGGAAGCCATCCGGCTGCTTGGCCTGACAAAAAAGACGCGGTTCTATCAGGCATCGACCTCCGAGCTCTATGGCAAGGTGCAGGAAGTTCCGCAGACGGAAACGACGCCTTTTTACCCTCGCTCGCCCTATGCGGCCGCAAAGATCTATGGCTACTGGATCACGGTGAACTACCGCGAAGCCTATGGCATTCACGCCTCCAACGGAATTCTGTTCAACCACGAGAGCCCAATGCGGGGCGAAACATTCGTGACCCGCAAGATCACCCGAGCCGCCGCGGCGATCAGCCTCGGCCTTCAGGACAAGCTTTATCTCGGCAATCTCTCCGCCGAGCGCGATTGGGGACATGCGCGCGACTATGTCGAAGGCATGTGGAGGATCCTTCAGCAGGAAACCCCGGACGACTATGTGCTGGCCACAGGGATCAAGAACTCCGTTCGGAAATTTGTCGAACTCGCCTTCGCCGAAGTTGGGGTCCGCATTCAGTGGAACGGTTCCGAGGTTGACGAAAAGGGTGTCGACACGAAAACCGGCCGAATATTGGTCGAGGTCGATCCGCGCTATTTCCGGCCGACCGAGGTCGACCTGCTGCTCGGTGACCCTTCGAAGGCCGAGCGGATCCTTGGCTGGAAGGCGACGACGTCACTAGATGAGATGGTGCGCGAGATGGTTCAATCCGACCTCAAGGTGGTGGCGCGCGAATTCGAGCATCGCCGGCTTGACGAAGAGCACAATCGCAAAGCGGCCCGGTAGCCGCGACGAGCCCCCCCCGCGAAGATGAAGATTTCCGTTCTAACGGTCTGCTGGAATTCGGCGGCGACGATTCGTCATACGCTCGACAGTTTCTTTGCCCAGGATCACGAGGACAAGGAACTGATCGTCGTCGACGGTGCCTCGACCGACGAGACGCTCGCGATTGTCCGCTCCTATACTGGGCAAGGATTGCAGGTCATCAGCGAGCCCGACCGCGGCATGTATGACGCGTTGAACAAGGGGCTGGCGCTTTGCACGGGGGAGGCGATCGGGGCCCTTAACGCGGACGACGCATTTCACGATGCTTCCGTGCTCGGCAAGATCAGCGAGGCGCTTGCTGAAAGCGATATCGTCCACGGCCACCTCGACTTCGTTGAAAATCATGAAAGCAAGCGAGTGGTCCGCCGCTGGCGAGCAGAGCCAAGACCCAGTGACGGGTTCCGCTCCGGCTGGATGCCTGCCCACCCGACCTTCTATGTCCGCCGCGCCGTTGCCGAAAAGAACGGGCCGTTCGATCTGACGCTCAAAGTCTCCTCGGACTACGACTGGATGCTGAGGGCCGTCGAGCTCCATGGCTTCAGGATCGCGACAATCGATCAGGTCCTCGTCGACATGATGGTCGGAGGCGCCAGCACAAGGAGCTTCCGTTCGCATATCGGGCACAACCTCGAAGCGTTGCGTGCCAGGCGCCGTTGGCTCGGCTCCGGCGCTGTCGACTATGCGCTCATCGCCAAACCGGCGCGGAAAATCCGGCAGTTCGTTTTCGCGCGGCGAGGCTAGGCCACAATACAGGCAACATAGGCGCCCTGAACCTTCTACCCTGTTGGGCGAGCGTGTTTGGGCGGCCATCAAGTCATGGTGGACGCGACGCTATCTGCGAGTAAGACCCGTGTAGAAAGGGGAAACGGTGGTTCTCAAGAGGTTTATTGGTTGGAACAGGAACGCCGCAGCGTGGCTCGAACGTCGCTTTTCTAAGGTTTTCGGCGCCCCGTCCTACAAGGCGGAGTTGGAGCGTCGAATTGCTAAGGACGTTGCTCGTCTAAAACCGTCGGCGATCCTTGAGGTCGGCGGGATCGATCGACCGCTTCTCCGGCGGGATATGGGTTTCACGTATATCGGGCTCGACATAGAAGAAAAACCAGATTGCTATCTCATCTACGATCGCTTTGTTGTCCAGTCGATTGAACAGCAAGTTGAGGTCGAGGCAGATATGCTTATCTCGATCACGCTGATGGAACATGTGCCGAACAACAAAGCGGCAGCGCGCTCGATGTTTTTAGCGCTGCGGCCGGGCGGCGTGATGCACCATTATATTCCTTCGAAATGGCATCCCTATTCGGTAGCGCTGCGGCTCGTGGGGCCGGCTCTTCAAAAATGGCTGATCCCGCACCTGCGACCGTCGGCCGTCGGCGTTACTGGCTATCCGGCGTTTTTCGACCATTGCTCTCCTTCGGAGATGGCGGAGTTGTTTCGCAGTCAAGGGTTCGAGCAGGTCGACGTTATGTCATTTTACCGCGCTAGCGACTATTTCGCTTTCTTCCTGCCTGCCTACCTTTCCGTCGCTTTGTTCGAGAATCTTTGTGCGGCCTTGAACTGGCGCCTTTTCTGTTCCGGCTTTGTCATTAGTGCTGTAAGACCTAATCTGGCGGTTTGACTCCGATCACTCGTTCCCTGACGGCTAACTATCATTGCATAACCCCAAAGAAAATTTGATCTACGCTGTTGCGACCAGTGGCCATCGACAGTCGTATCTCGACACGCTGAGCGAGCTTTTCTCATTCGAGCCTATATCGGAATCAATGAGCTTTCCGGTTTTTCGCCGACTCTTGGCTGCGGAGCGCCTGCTGTTCGCCACTCTTGACGACAACATGATGTCTTTTGGGATGATCGCGGTCGTCCGCAGCATACTCGGCCGTCCGACTGCCGGGCTGTTCTTGCGCGCACAGAAATGTTTCGAGAGTGATCGCTGGTATTACGCACTCAAGCGCCATGCCTTTCGCGCGTTGCGGTGGCTTCCGGGCCTGACGATCGCGTCTATAACGCCGTTCGATGTAGCGCCGCGCCATGCTGAGGTTGCGCATTGCGGAGTGTTCGATCCTCAATACTGGGATTTGCATGATGGGGAAGCCATTCGTCGGCCGGGAAGAACCGCCCTGTCGGAGGAGATTCTGGCCCGCGCAGGAGGAAGGCAAATCTTGTGTGCCGTTGGCACGCTTGGGGCGAACAAAGGGCTCGCCCTCCTTGCCGAAACGCTGGAGCGTTACCCCGATATCGCCAAGAGCACCCTCGTCGTCGGAGCAGGTCGGGTGGCGGCAGAGTCCGCCGCTCTCGCGGCGCGGATGACAACTGCCGGAGCTATGATTTACGACAGCTTTATCACAGACCCAGAACTCGAAAGCCTTTACGGTGTTGCCGACATGATCTGGGTCTGCTATGCGCCGGCCTATGATCAGGCATCCGGCGTGTTCGGCCGCGCGATGCAGTTCGGTGTAGAGCCGATCGTACGCGAGGGGTCGATGATCGCCGCTTTCGCCACTCTAAACGGCATCGACCATCTTCCAGTTACCTATGGAGACCACGAGGCGCTAGCCGGGCTGTTGCGCAGCCGTCTCGGGCGATCAGGACCGACCAAATCCTCGTTTCAAGTTGCTCGTTGCATACTCATCGGCGGCTGGAGACGGCAGTTCGTTAGGACAATCAGCGGTGCGCTGGGCGTAACCCCTTTCGGTAAAAGAGGCGATCGAGAGGGGCATGTCACAGAGAATGAGTCATACCAACGGGGTCGAACAGATTCATGCTAAACTTATTGTCTGAGCTAAGCGGCAAACGAAAAACAATGCTCCGAGAGTTGGGGCGTAAGGTTGGATTAGAGGTCAGGCTCAACGCACTCAATGCTCGTAACGATCTGCGACTTGCATATTTTCTAAAGGTCTTCAATATTGATCTAGTCTTGGACATAGGAGCGAACAGAGGGCAATTCGCGCAAGAGCTGTTCAACACAGGCTACTCCGGGCGGGTCGTGTCCTTTGAAGCACTGCCAGACGCTCACAAACGGCTGAAAGAAGCCGCTGAACGACAGAAGTATTCATGGATAGTCGCGCCTCGTGTCGCCCTAAGTGATCAGCCCGGCACTGCGCAATTTCACGTTACCGAGGCTGACACTTCAAGTTCCTTGTTCGCGCCAAAGGAGAGCTTTGTTGCCTCAACCCCGCAAGCTCGTCCAGTCGAGGTGATCGAGGTTCCGACCGCCCGGCTCGATGATATTGTTGGAGAGATCGGGCTATCTGTTGAAAACTGCTTTCTTAAGATGGACGTTCAAGGCGGCGAGTCCCTGGTGTTAGCGGGCGCTCCCAATGTCCTTGGCACTGCCAAGGGGTTGATGACAGAATTGTCGTTGAGACCCCTGTACGACGGCCAGCCCTCGGCACAGCGTTTGCTTGAAGCCATCTACGAAGCCGGGTTCGAGATTTGGGATGTTTGGCAAGGGTATCGCGATCCGCGAAGCCATCGACTTAACCAGATCGATATCGTTTGTTTTAAGCCTAACAAGACGAGCTCCCTTGCATGATCTGGCTCGCACAGTTTCAAGCTCGCACCATACTGCTCGGATCGGAAAGCCCATGATCGTTGCGAGCGTGCGCAGTCTTCCTGCCCGTTTTACTCCAGGTAGCCTCTCTCGCAACAGCCTGTTCGCCCTCGGGCAGAGCTTGACAGTAGGGGTGTGCGTGTTTCTAGCCTACCGGCTAGTGATTACCCATGCCGGGCTCGAACGGTTTGGTTTGTGGTCGCTGCTTCTCGCGGGATCTTCGATGGCCCGCATAGGTGATATTAGCGGCGGCGGTGCTCTTGCGCGTTTCGTCGCTGCCGCTTTGCGAGGCGACGACCCGCAACGCTCAAGTTTCGTCGTGCATACCGTGATTCTGACCAGCCTTGCGCTCAACGCAGCCATCGCCTTGGCAGTGTGGGTTGCCGCGCCACTCGCTCTGCCGCTTTTCGTTGCCCCAACTCTTCTGGTCGAGGCTCATGCGCTCATGCCTTATGTCGTCGCCTCAATGGTGCTCTCGGCATTGGCGGCCGCCGTCACCTCGGGCATTGATGGCGCCCAGCGTGCTGACCAGCGGGCATTGGTCGTTGTCGCGGGGGCGCTGGTTTTTTTTGGAGCTTGCATTTTGCTGGTGCCGCGCCAAGGCGTCTTTGGCTTTGGCGTCGCGCAGGTGCTGCAACAGGCGACGGTAATCGTGCTCGGTTGGTTGGTCTTACGCCGGCATGTCGCCGACCTGGGTTGGCTACCGCGGCGCTGGCGGCGCGACGCCTTTGCTGAGACCACCGGTTATGCCGTAAAGTTAAACGCCATCGGCCTGACCGGACTGATGTTTGAGCCGTTGGCCAAGTTCGCGTTCAACCATGCGGCTGGACCGGGTCTTGTCGCATTGTACGAGCTTGCTTCGCGCCTTGTCGTACAGGTTCGGGGACTGGTGGTTTCGGCGGCAATGCCGCTCGTGCCTGCCTTCGCTGCCCGGACGGGGACCAGCGATCCCGCTTTCCAGCAAATGCTAGAGAGGGCGACGCGGATCGCGAATCCTGCCGCTATCGGCACGGCTGTTGTTACGCTTGCCGGCGCGCCCGTGATGAGCCTTGTCGTGTTGGGACGAATTTCGCCCGACCTTCTTGCCATGAATGCAGCACTGACCGCCGGATGGTCGATCAATATTCTAGTTGTGCCGATCTATTTCGCCGCGCAAGGGCTGGGCATTTTGCGCTGGAATTTTGCAAGTCACGCTGCCATCGCACTGTCGGTGCTAATAGGGACGTTTCTTCTCGTTCCGGCATTCGGTCCCCCAGGACTTGTTAGCGCAATCGTTATGGGCCTTACCTCGAGCATGCTTATAGTGCTATTTGGTAACGCACATGCTTTCGATGCGATGGGCATGGTGAGGAGATGCGGCGTGCACTTGCTGGGGGGCAGCGTCACAATTGCGATGCTGTGTTCGGTGGCATTGGTACTTGCTCTGCTGACGAGAGTTTAAAATGACGAGGTTGCTCATTAAACCAGCACTCTTGTCGCGTCGACATGGTGCGTCGGTTCCGCCCCGCCTTAGATTTCTTCCGGAAGATATTCCAATACGGCAGAGCAAGGTTTGATCGGCCTTTGAACGACCTCGGCGGTTCATTGTTCTCCATATGTCCGTCGCTGCTCTCCTTGTAAAATGTCAGCAAGGGCTACACATGCGAATTTTTCAAAATTCTGGGCTCTCGACGAGCTATCGCTCCCGACTCGCAGATCTTGTGGCGGGGGTTCGTGGATTCGAGCAGCAAAGACAATTGTTTCTGAACGATCGCTACGGGGCGGCACATATTCTCTTTCCGATACTCGAAGGCCGCCAAGAAGCCTTTTTTACGAATGGCGACGACGAATCGTTGCAGCGCGCGTGGGCACGCGAAAACGGGCTGAACCCACATACGCCGCTGGCCGACATCCTTCTTGCCCAGATAGAGCATCACAACACGGACGTTTTCTATAATCTCGATCCATATCGTTATGATGCGTCTTTCGTGGGTCGCTTGCCGGGGCATGTGAAGCGAAAAATTGCATGGCGAGCCGCACCTGGCAAGATTGATTTCTCAGGCTATGACCTCGTGCTTTGCAACTTCCCATCCATGCGAAAGCTTTGGGAGGAGCAGGGCGCCAGGACGGCTCATTTCTTTCCCTCACATGATCCGGAACTCGATACCCTCGCCGCGAACCGGCATAGGGACATAGATGTCCTTTTCTTCGGTGGCTACAGCCGTCACCACCAGCGTCGGCGGCAGATCCTGGAAGCTGTCGCACGTCTTTCCAATCACCGCCGCGTTGTTTTCCATTTGGATCTATCACGCTACACGCCGCTTGCCGAGACGCCGCTAGGCTGGTTCGGTCCGCTGAAGGCGGTGCGCCGTCCGCCTGCGATCCGCAATATCAGCGCGCCTCCCGTATTCGGTCGCGCCATGTACGAACAACTTGGAAGAGCCAAGGTCGTGGTCAACGCCTCGATAGACATGGCGGGCCCGGATCGTGGCAATATGCGCTGTTTTGAAAGCATGGGTGCAGGCGCTCTGCTGGTTTCTGATTCTGGTATCTATCCAGCACCGATGCGCGATGGGGAAACCATGATCGTCTATGACCAGCCGCAAGACGTATCGAAAACAATCGAACGGCAACTGGACAAGGGGAGCTGGGATAGGATCGGTTGGGCGGGTAACCGTGCGATTCGCGAGGAATACAGCAAGAAACGCCAATATGAGCGGTTTCTAGAACTGGCATAGCGTCGCGCGATCCGCGTTCGTTTGCGTCCTGCGGCAACATCCTGCGATCCGGAATTTCTTGCGCACTGAACAGTCCCTGCAGCAAACTCGCTGGCCGGCTTTGGGTAATGCGCATTGGCCTGGCTAATGCCAGCCCGTTGTCTCGTCGGGGCGAGGCATGGTATTGAAAGTGCCAGTTTCAACCGGCGCCGTCATCTTCATGCATGCCAATAAACACGTTCCGATCTACAAGGACTTGTGGGCCTGGAGCTTTGCCTTGGCAGTTGCCGGCTATCCGCTGGTCGGACTCCTTTCATCTGTGACCGGGAGAGAAGATGAAAAGTTTTCAATTATTTTTCGCATTCTAGTGGTTGGCCTCTGTGGGCTCTCATTCTTGATTTCGGACCGGCAAAAGGGCTGGCGGTTCGGTGACGTATGGCTATTTTCTTTTTTTGGGCTTTACATAATGAAGCTCGGCATCGATGTGAGCTACAGCATTGATGGGGCGTCGGATGCCCTTGTATTTGCCACTGTCACCTCGATCGTACCTGCGGCTTTTCTGGCCCTGTCAACCAACACATGGTCAGAGGTCAATGTAGCATGGGCGCTTTTTGCTGTCGGGACATTGACCGTGGCGGGTATCATTTGGCTTCAGTATAGCGGCTCCAATGCAGTGCTGATTGATAACACCGATCGCGTTTATTTCGAGAGGTTGAACCCTATTTCTGTGGGCCATGCCGGCCTAACTGCCCTTATCTCGTCATATGCTTTGATAAGAATACCTCAAAGGACAAGCGTCAGGATGCTCATCCTAACTGTAGTTGCCGGAGCTGCAACCACTATTTATCTGGCGTCCGCTCGCGGCCCACTTGTCACCTTGGCATGTTGCATCATTTTGCTTCCTGCGCTCCGTCCTAAATTTACGACCATGTTACTGTCTTTTTTGTTCCTTGCGAGCGCCGTGTTGGTTTTGGCGATCACAGACATAACACCATTGCTGGACAAGTTCCATTTGACGGTGATTGGAAAGGACAATTCAACGACCGAACGGCTGGGATCGATTTCGTTGTCGTGGGACCTGTTTCAACAAAACCCGCTGTTTGGCTACGGAACGCAACTGCCGTTGTTCCTCTACCCCCACAATATGTTAGTGGAGATCCTTCAGGCCATGGGGCTTCTCGGCATGACGATCTTCGCGATGGTTTTCGCGAAGATAGGAGTGGCGGTAAAGTTTTTGGCCGACAGGCGTTTGGTGCTTTTGCCATTGTTGACCGCGCAAGCCATCGTAGGAGCGCAATTTTCCGGGTCGCTATGGGGCTCGGCGTCCCTTTGGATTATCGTCACGGTCTTGATGTTTCGCGTCAACGCAATGAGACAATTTGATTTTTGGGCACATCGACGTGCGATGTGGCGCCCCTATGCCTCTGGTGAGGCGCCCAGCGGGGCTAGATAGCTGGACATGTGGTGCTTAGCAGCGAAAATGCATCGCCATGCAAGGCCGTTAATACTATTCGCCAACAGTTAACGGGTTCCGTTAAGCTCGCTGAGGAATCTCAACGTAGCCTGCCACCACTCGGCTTTTTCGTCCCATTTCGCAGGCCCATCGCTTGGACCGCCACGCATCGTGCCCCAGATGACGATCCCGTCGGCCAATCTTCTGCAAGTGTCGAGTTGAGCATACCAGAAATCGCCGGGCAGGAAGGCGAGGGTCTTATGCAACTGCGGCCATAGGAAGCAGTAAACCGGCTTTCCTTGGGCGACCCGTCGGGCTTCACCGATGTTGGCTTGCGCATAGGCTATCCAGGCATCCTGATCCCCGTAAAACGTGTAGAGGGATGGAAACAGCGCGTCGACGTAGGGGACAAGGGCGGAGGCGATCCTGGTGTTTTGCTGCTTCCAGTCCTCCTGAGCCGCAGCACCATCATGGCCGATCGCCCTCCAATGATCCCTGATCGGCATGACGCCGTAGAAGCCGAGCTTGACGTTCGGGTCTGCCCTTCTGAAAACGCTCAAAGTTTGTTGATATTTAGCAATTGAAGATGCTTGATCCGGGCCTTCCAACGGCCAGTTTTCGATGTCGATCACCAGGAAATGGTTGCTTCTTGGCAGTTCTAGAGCTTGCCGCACCTGGTTGGCATTCGGCACGTCCAATCCCAGGACGTGTGGATCCGCAATCGTGAGATGGTCCAGGCCGAACGAGCGGAAATCTTTTGGCCCGTTCTCAAACAGCAAAGTCTCGAAGACCTTGAACGGTTCGCGCGTCTGCGACGTCGCGGGCCACGTGCCGGCCAAAAGGCACATCACACAGGACATCGTCTTGAAAAACGAGACGTTGCGCATCCGGCCTCGCCAATTCGCGAACGTTTGCGCTGGTGAAAATCGCATGGATTGAATTCCTCATGACCTGAACTTGACGAGTCAAGAAACGGTAGCGTAGCTGGAAAATTCGAACAACGTCCTGGTGAAAGAGGGGTTGCATTGTCGCAGGGTGACAGGGGCAGGCCGTGCTTCTTAGCAGCCGGAAATTATCCACGGTGGAACAGTGGACGAGCGAAGCACGCAAGCCTATGACCGAGGCGCTGCTGCACGCGCCAATCTGGGCTCGCCGCGGCTGTTGTGGACGCATCTGACAAATCTGACGAGGAGATCGAGATCGCTGTGACCAAGAACGTGCCGCCTCACGCCGTTGCCGAACATCCGGCGCGGATCATTCAGCGCGTGGTTTCTCTCGATGCCTGAAATGGCCATGACTTGGGAAGATGCCGTCCGCTGGTGCATGAACGAGCCTTCGATGAAGGATCTCGCCCGCGCCGCCTATTTCGATGATCCGGTCGCCGCGGCGCAGCGTTACCACGAAAGTGCGGAGTTTCAGGCGGTTCGCGGCATGATCCCGCGCAAGCCGGGACGTGCTCTCGATCTCGGCGCCGGCAATGGCATCCTCTCTTATGCCATGGCGCGCGAGGGCTGGTCGGTAACCGCTGTCGAGCCCGATCCCAGCGCGCTCGTCGGTGCCGCTGCAATCCGGACACTTGCCGAAAAGACCGGCACGCGCATCGATGTGATCGAAGCGTTCGGTGAAGCGATCCCATTGAGCGCTGCAGGCTATGATCTCGTCGTCGCCCGGCAGGTGCTACATCATGCGCATGACCTGCCGGCGTTCTGCCGTGAAGTTGCGCGTCTGTCCCGCGATGGCGCGACGTTCCTGTCGTTGCGCGACCATGTGATTTCCGGACCGAAACAACTGGAACCGTTTCTGCGCGCTCATCCGTTGCATCATCTCTACGGCGGGGAGAATGCCTTCACGCTGGCAAGCTACCGCGCTGCTCTCGAAGGGGCAGGGCTGACGATCGATCGTGAAATGAACTCTTTCCAATCGGTTGTGAATTATGATCCGATGACAGCATCCGAAATTCGCGAGAGGCTCGCTGCGGCCTTCGGTCCCCTGTCGGGGCTCGCGCGCCTGACTTTGTCCCCACTGCCCTTCAGTGCCGTTGCCGCGGCAGCGGCACTGCTTGACCGCCGGCCCGGGCGGCTGGTCTCTTTCCTTTGTCACAAGTAGGGGAAGGGCTGATTTGGTGGCGAAGTTGAACGAGGCGAAGCCTGTCTGGGTGACTGGAGCCGGTGGCTTCATCGGCCTGCACCTGTCGCGATTTCTTGCCCAGCAGGGCCAGGTTGTCCTTGGCTTCGGCCGAAGCGAAGCGCCTGGGTTCGCCATCGCAACTGGCGGCGCTTTTTTTTCCGGCGGCGTGACCGCGGAAACGATGGGCGCTGCTCTGGCCGCATATGGTCGCCCGGCGGCCGTATATCATCTGGCAGGCGGCTCTACGGTAGGCCGGTCGATTGCCGAGCCGCTGAAGGACTTTGAACAAAGCGTCGGTTCCACGGCTTGTGTCCTCGATTTCCTGCGTCGCCACGCACCCGGGGTCTCCGTCGTTCTCGCATCGTCCGCCGCCGTCTATGGCGGTGGCCATTTCGGCCCGATCGGTGTCGATGCAGCGCTCGACCCCTATTCCCCTTACGGCTATCACAAACGCATGGTGGAGGAGTTGGGCCGGTCATATTGCACGACATATGGGCAACCGGTCTCGGTTGCACGGCTTTTCTCCGTCTACGGCGAGGGGCTGCGCAAGCAACTTCTCTGGGACCTCTGCGGCAGACTCGCGGCCGGCGAAACCGACATTGTGCTTGGTGGCACCGGAGCGGAAATGCGGGATTGGCACCATGTCTCGGATGTCGTGCGATTGATCCATCGCGTCTTGCCCGCCAATGCAGCAAGCTTCGCTGTCTATAATGGCGGTGCGGGCGCCGCCGCGTCCGTCAGCACGATTGCCGGGATGGTCCTGGAAGCCTGGGGCGGGAAGCATCGCCTCTCCTTTTCAGGAGAATCCCGGCGGGGCGACCCTGTCAACCTGATCTCGGATCCGTCGGGTGTCCCGGAGGGGCTTCGGCTGCAGGTGCCGCTCGGCCAGGGCATTGCGGGATATGTCGATTGGTACCGCGCCGAGGTTCTCGGCGAGCCGGTCGGCGATTTGCGACGCTTCGCGCCTTGATCACCGTCGGCTTCACACTCATCGGCCGCGGAACCTGGTCAGGCGGCGAGTCCTATCTACGCAATATGCTGAGCGTCATCGCCTCCGAGCTGGGCGGTAAGGTTCAGGCGAAGCTGTTTTTGACGCCCGAGCAGCGCGCGAGCGTTGGCGCATCCTTTGATCACATGTTGGCCGCGCCGGCTATCGTCGACGACCGGGTCACGGGCGCCGGGCTTGGCAAGCGAGGGCTGATCGCTTTCGCTGGCGGAACTGACCGCCCTTTTGCCGATCTTATGGTCGCACACGCCGTCGATCTCGTATTTGAAGTCGCTCAGTGGTTCGGCAACCGATTTCCACTGCCGGTCATTTCCTGGATTCCGGATTTTCAGCACCGTCGCCTGCCCCACCTCTTTCCGCGTCGCGCCTGGTGGCGCAGAGATCTCGGCTTCCGTCTGCAGACGTCCGGCAATCGCACGATAATGCTCTCCAGCGAGGATGCGCTTGCCGATTGCGGAACATTCTACCCGGCCTCGCGCGGCAAGACTGCCGTGGTGCGCTTCGCCATCGATGTCGATCCAGGCGCCGTCATGGCGCGCACCGAAGCCGCACGCCGGGCGCACGATCTGCCCGAGCGCTTCTTTTTCCTGCCCAACCAGCTTTGGATCCACAAGAATCACGGACTGGTTGTCGACGCGTTGAGGCATGTAGACCGGCTTGGGGCGTTGGATTCAGTGCCACCGATAGTCCTCACGGGGCGCACGACCGACCCACGCGATCCGACCTTGTTCAAGCGTCTGATGGGCCTTGCGCAAACGTATCGGGTTGAGAGCCGTTTTCGACACCTCGGATTGATCCCTTATGACGACGTCGTCGCCCTGATAGGTGCAACGGACTGTTTGATAAACCCGTCCCATTTCGAGGGGTGGTCGACCACCGTTGAAGAGGCGAAATCGCTGGGCGCGCCCATGTTGCTGTCCGACATCCGGCTGCATCGCGAGCAGGCTCCGGACGCGCTCTTCTTCCCGCCGGACAACGCAGAAATCCTGGCGCAGCGGCTCCTTGAAATCGGGCGGCAGCCGACTGTTGTCCGCGACAGTGTCACTGTGCTGCAAGGCCGGCAACAGGTCCGCCGACGGGGTTATGCAGCAGCACTGCTTGCCTTGTTTGAAAAGACCAAAACCGCCGCGCGTTGATTGTTGAATCGGGAGTGAGGAATTGTCGATCGGGAAGATGGTCGTACTTGCATTCATAGCGTTGGCGTTTGCGGGCGGCTTTCTTTTCATCGCTATCAACAAGGGAACGAATATTCGCGCACAGGCGTCGAAGCCGGTGGACGTCCCCACATCGTTCGATGGCAAGCTTGACGTCCAGTCAATCGACGATCTGCGGGTCGGTGGCCGCAAGATCGTGCTGTGCGGCGTCGCATTTGCTAAGCCCCAGTCAATGCGGGTCATGGTCACCGAAGCCATGCGCCGGGGCTATCAAGGACTCGCTTTGACATGCAAACCCGTAGGCTTGGGGACACCGTGCGACGGCAATGTCGCGCCAAAATTTCGTGACGCCGTCGTCGTGCAGTGCCTCGCCTCCGACGGCGCGGATCTGGCTGCGAAGCTCGTCGAGGCAGGCATTCTGTGCGGGCAGCCCGCGCAGGCGGGCTCGACCTATAAACCTTGCGCGCCGGGCTCGTAGCTCCTGCGGACCCGTGGCGTAGCCGTCGAAACGAAGGTGACGCCAGCGCCCCAAGGAACGCCGGATTGGCTCGCTGGCAAACGCGCTCTATTGTGGCCGACAGTAAAGATGATACATTTCGATATTCTAATGGTGTGTTCAATCAACCACACCGAAACCAAAAATTATCTCGCATTTGCGAAATGGGTTGGAATTGGCGCAGAAAGCTGTTACGCGCTTTTGAGTACCTTAGCGGTTGGGTGGGCCTCAGGTAACGTGGGACAGAAGGATTGATGCGGATGAATCTAGTTGTTAAAAGTGCGTTGGCCGGAGTTGTTGTGTTGGCCGGCTTCGCCCCGG
Organism: Mesorhizobium sp. M0410; assembly: GCF_040321435.1. Classification (NCBI taxonomy): domain Bacteria; kingdom Pseudomonadati; phylum Pseudomonadota; class Alphaproteobacteria; order Hyphomicrobiales; family Phyllobacteriaceae; genus Mesorhizobium; species Mesorhizobium sp. M0410. Next base: position 91,860 of record NZ_JAMYRN010000002.1, on the reverse strand, counting down.
TGTCGTCTTTCGCGCAGGATGGGTCGTGCACCTGTGCAACCGCCTATAACGGCGTAAATCCGATTGGATCGCTCGGCAGCGTCAATGGCGACGTGATGATCTCGCAGGTGGCTGGCTATGGCCCGGCGCAAGCGGGCGGCGCGCTTGATTTCGGCAGCCGTGTCGTGGTTGGCGCCAAGGGCTCGGCTTCGGTTCAGGTCGGTGGCTGCAATGTGAAGGTCCCGGCGAATTCGACGCTCGATATTTCGCGTGTCGAGAACAAGATTTGCCTCAATGTCCTAGGCTCTGAGAAGACCGCCCAGACGGGCAATCCTAACACAAACACCAATAACACGCCGCTCTTCATTTTTGGCGGCATGGCTCTTGGGGCTGGTGTTCTGGCTGCAACGGCGGATAAAGATCACGGCCACGCCGTTAGCGACTAAGTTGACCGCGTAGTAAATAACGCAACGGCAGCAGCGGCGTGTGACGCTTCTGCTGTGTTTGTGTTGGCGACAGAGCGAGCTTGGCGTGTATGCTGGTATCGCGCTGCCGCATCGGTCGGATCGCCTAAGCCAAGGCGACATGCGGATGTCTGAGGCTGGCGAACATGCCAGGATGAGGGGCGAAGCGCCAGTCTATCCAGGCAAATTTGTTGAATCGCAATCTTTTGCTGCTGCAAGTTGGTACAAGTTTCGGATACGAACGCGACGGTCAAGATCAATCCTGCGGAGGGCGGCATGTGTGTAGCGCTCGAAACATCAGGCGCAGCTTTTGCCGCTGTTGTGGCGCTGATCATCGGCCTGCATGATGACGACGACTCTGTCCGCCAGTAACCGGGACCTACCATCTATCGTATCGCATGAACTTGACAAATGCGTCATTCGCTGTCTTGCGGATGACGCATTTATACTTTTTGGGGATGACGTCGCCACGTTGCTTCGCTGCAGTCACAAACGCCCATGATCGATCTACATTCCCATATCTTGCCCGGCCTCGACGACGGCTCGCCCAGTCTTGTAGAATCACTGGAAATGGCTCGACTGGCGGTGGCCGACGGAACGACCCATATGGCGTGCACGCCACACGTGACACCCGGCGTATACGAAAACGGAACATCGAACATCGTTCGGGCGGTACAAGAGTTGCACCAGGCGCTGCGTAGCGCCGCAATACCACTTGCTCTCTACGTCGGTGCAGACGTTCACATAGCGCCGGATCTTCCGGACCAATTGGCGGCGGGCAGCGTGCCAACCTTAAATAGGTCGCGTTATTTTCTGTTCGAACCGCCGCATCATGTTCTACCTCCACGAATGGAGGATCTTGCCCTACGCCTGATAAACGCCGGCTTTATCCCGATTCTTACTCATCCGGAGCGTTTGACCTGGATCAAAACGAATTACGACGTTATCGAGAGGTTGAATGCGGTCGGCTGCCTCATCCAGCTTACCGCGGACTCGATTGTTGGTGCTTTTGGACGCACGGCGCTCTATTATTCGGAGAAGCTGATTGACGAGGGCAGGGTGGATATCATCGCATCGGATACTCATAGCGCAACGCGCCGCCGTCCGGGGCTTTCCAAGGCGGTTGCTGCTGCTGCCAAGCGATGTGGGGAAGACGAGGCCCGCAACATGGTGTTGAAACGTCCAGGCGAAATATTGGCGAACCGGCCCCTTGAGCCGATCGGAAAAGCACGTCCGAAAAACCCAACCGCCGGTAACGCCGGCCGTTTTGGAGGATTGGGCCGCCTATTCAAGGGCGGGACCGCGTGATGGGCATTTTTCATTTGGTAAAAAGCCACATAGGCATGGCACTCGTCTTGCTGGCTTCGCTTGCAACGTCGGCATGCACGAGCACCTCGTCGACGACACCTACTTCCTCGAGTGCGGTGGATGCGCTGCAATTGACGTCGTCATCGACGCCACTTTCAGGCGGCGGCGCGCTGAAAGTGGTGAAGGACCTGCCTCCGCCGCAGAACACCCAGAACGGCAACGAGCAGCCTTTGTCTCCGAACGATGTGCTCGAAGTGAATGTATTCCAGGTCGACAATTTGAGCCGAACAGTTCAAGTCGACTCCAGCGGCCAGATATCGCTTCCGCTTATCGGAACCATTACCGCGGCAGGCAAAACCGTTCGTCAGCTGGAGCAAGAGATCGAGACGGCCTACGGCGCCAACTACCTGCAGTCACCCGATGTGACGATCTTCGTAAAGGAGTCAATTGGGCAGCGCATAACAGTCGATGGCGAAGTCAACAGGGCCGGTATCTTTCCGGTAACGAGTAATTCCTCGCTTCTGGACGCGATCGCTCTGGCAGGAAATTTCAGCCCAGTTGGGGACGCAAGCAAGGTCTTCGTCTATCGCAATATCGGCCAGAATACCTTGGTCGCAAATTACAACGTGGAGGAAATTCGTGCCGGCAAGGCCCGTAACCCGCGGATCTACGGTGGGGACAAGGTCGTCGTCTTTGCTTCAAAATCGAAGATTGCCGTGAACAATCTCAAGGACGCGCTAGGCATAGCCTCCAGTGCCGCGCGAATTGCCGTCATCCCTGGGATATAGTTCGTAGCCGGTCAGTCGAATAGGATCACTCCGCACCATGCTCGATCGAAACAGGCAGCATCAAATTGCAGGTCCAGGACATGGCCAAGCCTTGTCCGCCGACCTCTATTATGACGGCGGGCAAAACTACAGCCCTTACGGTCGGGATTATTCGGAGCAGGAACAGGGCTTCAATCCACTCAAGCTGCTCTTCTACGTCGTCCAGTATCGGTGGCTGTTCGTCATTATGGCGGCAGCCGGGCTTGTCGCCGGTGTCATCATCACGATGATGCAGACGCCGAAATACCAGGCAACGACGCAATTGGAAGTGCTGGTCCCTTCGGCCAAGGTCTTCCAGGACATCGAGGTAGTTTCTGAAAATGCGGACGTGCGGGCTTTCCTGACCGCACGTGAAAAACTCAAGAGCCGCGCATTGGCGCAGCGTGTTGTGTTTCAACTGGGTCTCAGCGAAAAGCCGGATTTCCTTTTTCCCACGCCAGCCTTTTCCCTCAGCAATATTTTCTATCGCGCGTTCGGTATCTCCAAATCGCCTTCCTTTGAGGAGAAGACCCCAGAGGAGCGCGAGGAAATTGCCATCAAGCGTGTTTTGGACGACCTCACGGTCAACCTGGTCACCAACACGAGCCTGCTATCGATCACCTTCGTCGATCAGAAGCCGAAATATGCAAGCGATATCGCAAACCAGGTCGCGCAAAGCTTTATTGACCAACGCCTCGACCAGACCAGCGAGACATCCGACCTTGCACGACAGTTCATCCAGGAACAGGTTCTGCAGGTGAAGCAGAAGCTCCAGAAATCGGAAGAGGATCTGGTCGCTTACGCGAAGGATGCCGGCATCACGATAACCGGCGACGACAAGTCGCTGATAGGATCGAACATCGAGGCGCTGAATACCGCCCTTGCGACAGCGATCCAGGACCGTCTCGACGCAGGACGTGTGGTGGACCAGATCGATAAAGGCCGCGGTTCGAGCTTGGCCCCCGTCCTGGAAAGCGAAGGTTTGCAAAAGCTGAGTGAAAAGCTGGCGGATTTGACCAGCCAGTACCAGCAGAAGCTGGGCATTCTCAAGCCCGGTTTTCCCGAAATGCAGCAGCTTCAGTCCCAGATCAAGGAGTTGCAGCGGCTCTATAACAACGGCGTGCTTGCTATAACGGATTCACTGCGGCTGAAATATCAGGAGGCGCAGAACAAGGAGGCCGATCTCAAGTCTAAACTTGCTGAGATGGAAAAGCAGCAGGTCATCTTCAACGACAAGAACATTAAATACACAATTCTCAAACGCGAGGTCGATTCGAACCGATCGCAATATGACAATCTTATCGCCAAACTGAACGAAGTTGGTGTCAGCTCCGAGCTCAAGACGCAAAGTGCCGCAATCGTCGATTTCGCGTCACTGCCGGATCGGCCATATTCCCCGCGCTTGAGCATCAATCTTGCAATCGCGCTGGCCCTTTTCATGGCTCTGAGCGCGTCTGTCATTTATGTTATCGAACTGCTGAACAACACCTTCACCAATCCCGAACAGGTTGAAAAGGAGCTCGGCTTGGCGATGCTCGGCATCTTACCGCTCGTCGATGACCGGGAACTCATGGCCAGTATTGCCGATCAGAAGTCCGGCCTGTCGGAAGCCTATCGTTCGCTTCGAACATCGCTACAGTTTTCCGGTGCGGAAGGTGCCCCACGATCGCTGGTCGTCACGAGTTCGGAGCCTTCGGAAGGCAAATCGACCACATCGTTTAAACTCGGACAAGATTTTGCAGCACTCGGCGCAAGGGTTCTCATTGTCGACGGCGATCTCCGTAAACCAAATCTTCATCGCTTGTTTGGTCTCGACAATACGATCGGGCTAAGCAATCTGCTGACAAATACCGTGCGCAAGGAGGATCTGGCGAGCATCTTCAGGGCGACGAAATATCCCAACGTGACCGTTCTGACTTCGGGAACAATCCCTCCCAATCCTGCGGATCTGCTCTCCTCACCGAAGATGGCTCTGATAGTAACCAATCTCGGCAAGCGCTTCGATCTTGTCATTATCGATGCGCCGCCGATTGTCGGTCTTTCTGATGCTCCTATTCTCAGCCGACTGGCGGAGGGCACATTGATGGTCATCTCTACAAATCAGGTGACGCGCAAGTCGGCCAAGACCGCGTTGAAGCGCCTGCGAGCTGCTGGCGCGAACGTGGTCGGAGCCGCGATGTCAAAGTTTGCGGTGAACAAGTTCGACTACAATTACGCCTACAAATATATGAACTATCAGTATTATAACTACGGGACGGACACGAATACTCCCAAGATTGAGGGCAAAGTCGATGATGGAGCAAGCCAGCCCGCTTATGCTAAGTCTCCGACATTCAGTCGTTTGGTTCGTCGCATCCGTTCTAGTGTTGGTGGCTTCCTCGATCGGGCTAAGTCGATTTCTTGAAACAGAAACACCGGCTGTTTCTCTTGTGCTGGACCCGCTCAACACCGACGCATTGACAGCTGAAATCAGCAGTGACCTGAACGATACGAATAATGCTACCGATCTTGGTGCCTTGCTTGCCAAGGCCAAGCGCGCGCTCGCCTTCGATTTGGCCGATGCACGTCTCTATAGCCTGATTGGTGAGATCAAATACCGGCAAGGCGAAAAAGACGAGGCCTACCAGCTCTTCGATCAAGCCCGAAAATTGTCCAAGACAGAGATCCATGCGCTACAGAGGTCAATTGGCCGCAACATCGAAGCAGGTGATTTGCCCAAGGCCGTTGGCGAGATCGACATTTTGCTGCGCCGCTGGCCGGACCAATTTCCGGCGATCGCCGAGGGCATGCCGCCAATTCTCTCGAACCCCGATGGCTATCAAGCCGTGCTGACGGCCATCAGGGCGCAAGCGCCCTGGAGAGCCAGTCTGATCTACGCTCTTATCAAAACTCCTGAGCAGATCAATTTCGCAAATCGGCTGCTGCTCGATTTGACCGGATCAAGCGCACCACCGAATTCGAGTGAACTCACAGCCGCGATCAGCGGCTATATTCGTCAGAAGCAATATGAACCAGCCTATCGGCTGTTTCTTTTCACCCTGTCCGAGCAAGAGCGAAAATTAGGCGGATACATTTTTAACAGCACGTTCGAGCCGGTCCCCAGCGGCAAGCCCTTCGATTGGCAGGTTCCTGGTCAATCGGGCTTGGAAGTGACATTTGCAGCATCCCAGGATGCTGTGGAGGGCGAGGGTGGGGCAACGGTCCGGTTCTTGAACACCCCGGTCAAGAACACTGCCCTCCAGCAATATGTTCAATTGCCTCCAGGCTCGTATAAGATTTCCCTCGTTGCCTCTGCGCGAAACCTGAAGCTTCCAAAGGAATTGTTCTGGTCGATCAAATGTTTGGGGCCGGCTGGCGAAATAGCACGGTTCAACATCCCCGAGGGCACATATAACCGACAAAAGCTGAGCCAGGACTTCTCGGTTGTACCGACTGGCTGCCCCATGCAACTATTGACGCTGCAGACCGCCGCCATTGCCGAGAGCTGGCGATTTCGATATGTCGGCACCTTGATAATGCACAAATTGAGCGTTGAGAGACTTCCATCTTGAACGACCGGCCGTCGGAATGGGATAAATATCTCCTCGGCACGGTCTTGTTTGTATCGCTGCTGATCGGTGGTGGTACTGCGAGCGGCCTTTACACAGACACTCTGATCGAGGTCGCGGCGATAGTTTCGGCCGCGGCCGTCTTTTCGCAACCCCCCGGCCAGAGAATCGCCCGGCCTGTTCTGTGGCTGCTGGTCTTCGCCATGGCGTTGATCGTTTTGCAAATCGTCCCACTGCCGGCAGCCATATTCAACGGGTTGCGGCCGGAACTGTTGCTCGGAGATCCCTGGGTTGGAGAAAGCCGATTTCGCTTCATCAGTGTTGGGGTCGGCCGCACGGTCGAATGTCTGCTTTATCTTCTGGCCGCCGCAGCGTTTTTTTTGGCCGTATTGCGTTTGCGTGCCGAGCAGGTCAGCGCGCTCCTTCCGTTTTTCTTCATGGGTGTTATCTGCAATGGTTTGGCGGGAGCGATTCAATATTCGCTCTCCGACGACGTCGCTATTGTCGGGCTGTTGCCTTTTACGATCAATGCCGGCCTTTTTGCTAACGTAAATCATTTTTCGGCGTTGCTTTTTGTGTCTATTCCCTTCGTCGTCTATTATGGTCTGTTCCGCGGACATCTTTTGTCCGGATCCTTCGGCTTGATCGCCCTTTTGCTGCTTCTTTTGGCTGCCGGTTCTCGCGCCGGCGTCCTGATCGGTTTGGCGATCACCGTATTGTCTGTGGTCTTTCTCTCAGCTCGTTCGAGGGCGAGTGGGTTCGGCGTTCTCCTGATTTTTATCGCGCTTTCGATCTACACGATAAGCGCCTGGACCAAGCTGGATGCACAGGCGCTTGATCCGGCGTTCGGGCGAGGAGAATTTGCGCGAACCACAATCGAGGGCATCAAAGACAATTGGGCGACAGGCATTGGATTCGGGAATTTCCAGAAGGCCTATCAGATATACGAAAGAGCAGGCATGATTTTCAGGGAGTATGTGAACCATGCTCACAATGAATACCTTGAAATAACCTTCGAAGGCGGAGTTCCGGCTATCCTGCTGATGGTAGGGTATTTCGTGTTGCTTCTGGCTGCATTGGCTAGGGTTCGCCGTGACCCACTGCAGAAAGCGGCATTCCTCTCGGTATCTTTTCTTCTCATTCACTCGCTGGTTGACTATCCGTTGCGAACCGGTGCGCTGGCGATGACCTTTGCCTATATGAACGCCATCATCTTCCACAAAGGATTTGCGGAACGCTTGAGCCGCAAAAGCGAGATGATGGAGATCGATCACAACGGTGACAAGTTGCTTGTCCCCATCGGCACTTCGTCTTAACGACATCGTTGCCACGGCTGGTGTCGCCAGAACGTGGCGGACCGCTGTGAGGGGAGCCGGTCCTGGCTCTCGGGTTCCGAGGCTCAGGCAACATTTTCCTGCCCCTACCAAGTGCAATCGCTCGCTGAGCAGAAATTTCCCGAATTTATCGGCTGTATGGAAAAATCATTCTCGAACCATCCGCCGCCGGCTTGTCTTGCATTGTTCTGGACAGGAACGATCTGCTAGAACGCCCGCACGAATAGATTGTCCGGAAGTGCAGTCTGGCCCTTCCGTGGATCGGTACGAAAGAACGCTCACAGTCCATGAACATCGCACTTACGCACCTTCAGCGGCTTGAGGCCGAATCCATCCATATTTTTCGCGAGGTGGCTGCGGCCTTTGCCAAGCCGGTCATGCTCTATTCCGTCGGCAAGGATTCGTCCGTGCTCATGCACCTGGCGATGAAGGCATTCTATCCAGCCAAGCCGCCCTTTCCCTTTCTCCATGTCGACACGACCTGGAAATTCCGCGAAATGATCGCCTTTCGCGACCAGATGCAGCAAAAGCTCGGCTTCGACCTCCTAGTTCATGTCAATGAAGACGGCGTGCGCGACAACATCAATCCGTTCGACCACGGCTCCAACACCCATACGCATGTGATGAAGACGGTGGCGCTGCGGCAGGCGCTCGACAAATACGGGTTTGACGCTGCTTTCGGCGGCGCCCGACGCGACGAGGAGAAGTCGCGCGCCAAGGAGCGTATCTTCTCTTTCCGCAACGCCCAGCATGTCTGGGATCCGAAGAACCAGCGGCCGGAGATGTGGAAAATTTTCAACACCCGCATCGCTGCCGGTGAATCGATCCGGGTGTTCCCGTTGTCGAACTGGACCGAGCTCGACATCTGGCAGTACATTCTCCAGGAAGACATCCCGATTGTGCCGCTGTATCTGGCCAAGGAGCGGCCGGTCGTCGAACGTGATGGCATGCTTATCCTTAGGGATGATGAGCGCATGCAGCTGCGGCCCGGCGAAACAGTGGAGAACCGGATGGTGCGGTTCCGCACGCTCGGCTGCTATCCGCTAACCGGCGCGATCGACTCGGACGCCGACACGCTGGAGGCGATAGTCGGCGAAATGCTAACCGCGCGCACGTCCGAGCGGCAAGGTCGCCTGATCGACCGCGACGAAGCCGGCTCGATGGAAAAGAAGAAGCGCGAGGGGTATTTCTGAGTATGCGCCACATCATGGCCAAGAGCCTCGCCCCAACCGACGGCGTCCGCGACTATCTGGCGGCGCAGGAACGAAAGTCGCTGCTGCGCTTCCTGACCTGCGGCTCTGTCGACGACGGCAAGTCGACGCTGATCGGGCGCCTGCTTTCCGACACCAAGCAGATTTTCGAGGACCAGCTGGCCACGCTCGAGCGCGATTCACGCAAGCACGGCACCACCGGCGACGACGTGGACTTCGCGCTGCTGGTCGACGGCCTCGAGGCCGAGCGCGAGCAAGGCATCACTATCGACGTCGCCTATCGCTTCTTCGCCACGCCAAAGCGCAAGTTCATCGTCGCCGACACGCCCGGCCACGAACAATACACGCGTAACATGGCGACGGGTGCATCGACGGCGGATCTCGCCATCGTGCTGATCGATGCCCGCCAGGGCGTACTGCGTCAGACCCGCCGACATTCGATCATTGCGTCGTTGCTGGGCATCCGCCATATCGTGCTCGCCGTCAACAAAATCGATCTTGTCGGCTTCGATGAGGCGGTTTTTAAGCAGATCGTCGCGGATTACGGGCAGTTCTCTCGTGAGCTCGGCTTCCAGACGATCGTGCCCATTCCGATATCGGCCCGCTACGGTGACAACGTTACTGGCCGTTCCGATAGGACAGACTGGTATTCCGGCCCGACGCTGATCGAACATCTCGAAACCGTCTCGGTTGACGAGGCCGCGGTCGAACTGCCGTTCCGCTTTCCCGTCCAATATGTGAACCGTCCCAACCTCGATTTCCGCGGTTTCGCCGGCACCATCGCCTCCGGCTCGGTTGCGCCGGGCGACGAGGTGGTCGTCGCCAAATCCGGCAAATCCTCGCGTGTCAGGCGCATCGTTTCGCACGGCGGCGACCTTCAGCAGGCTATCGCCGGCCAGGCCATCACCGTTGTCCTCGACGACGAGGTCGAGATCTCGCGCGGCAATATGCTGGCATCGCCGGCAGCGCGGCCACAGGTCGCCGACCAGTTCGCCGCCAACATCGTCTGGTTCGATGAACATGCTCTGCTGCCCGGCCGCTCCTATCTCCTGCGCACCGAGACCGACCAGACCAGCGCCACCGTCACCGACCTGAAATACCGCGTTAACGTCAACGACTTTGCCCATGAGGCGGCCAAGTCGCTTGAAATGAACGAAGTGGGCATCTGCAACATCTCGACGCGGTCGCCGATCGCCTTCGATCCGTTTGCCGAAAACCGCACCACCGGCGCCTTCATTCTGATCGACCGCATTACCAATGCCACGGTCGGTGCCGGCATGATCCTGCATTCCCTGCGTCGCGCCGAAAACATCCACTGGCAGTCCCTCGATGTCGGCAAGCGCGCCCGTGCCGATATGAAGAACCAGCGGCCGGCCGTGTTCTGGTTCACCGGGCTTTCGGGTTCGGGCAAGTCGACCATCGCCAATCTGTTCGAGAAGAAGCTGTTCGCCACCGGGCGCCATACCTACATTCTGGATGGCGACAACGTTCGTCACGGCCTCAACCGCGATCTCGGCTTCACCGACGCCGATCGTGTCGAGAACATTCGCCGCGTCGCCGAAGTCGCGCGCCTGATGGCCGACGCCGGGCTGATCGTCATCGTGTCGTTCATTTCGCCGTTCAGCGCAGAGCGGCGCATGGCGCGCGAACTGATGGCCGACGGCGAATTCATCGAGGTGTTCGTCGACACACCCTTCGAGGAATGTGCCAGGCGCGATCCGAAGGGCCTCTATGCGCGGGCGTTGAACGGCGAAATCAAGAATTTCACCGGCGTCGATTCACCGTATGAGGTGCCGGAAAAACCCGAAATCCATCTCAAGACACTCGGCAGATCGGCCGAGGAGATGGTGGACGCCCTGGAACACTGGCTGAACGAGCGGGACATTGCCGAAGACCAATATGACAGCGGCGGCGGTATCTGACGACGAAGCAATGCTCGCCGTCTTCGAGCACCTTGCCTTGGCGGCGGGACGCGAGGTGATGCGCGTCTTTCGTGCCGGCTGTGCGGTCGACAGCAAGTTGGACAGTTCGCCGGTGACGGAGGCTGACCGCGAGAGCGAGAAGATTATTCTTGCCGGGCTGCGCGCCGCATTTCCCGAGATTCCGTGCGTGGCCGAGGAAGAAGCTTCGGCCGGCATCATGGCACCGGATCTCGGTGACGCCTTCTTCCTGATCGATCCTCTCGACGGCACCAAGGAGTTCGTCAACCGCAGGACCGATTTCACTGTCAACATAGCGCTGGTTCGCGATGGCGTGCCGGAGATCGGCGTTGTCTTCGCGCCTTGCACCGGCCGCTTCTTTTCCGGCCGGCCGGGCAAAGCGGAAACGATCAAGATTGATGACAACTATGTGATCGTCGATCGCCAACCGATTTCGGCAAGGGCCGGTATGATGCCGCTGACCGTCGTTGCCAGCCGCTCCCACAACACGCCGGAGACCGACGCCTATATCCGCGCGCTTGGCGCGGCCGAGATCGTCTCGGTCGGCTCGTCGCTGAAATTCTGCCTTGTCGCCGGCGCCGAGGCGGACGTCTATCCGCGCTTCGGCCGCACTATGGAGTGGGATACGGCCGCGGGTGACGCGGTGCTACGCGCTGCCGGCGGAATGACGCGCACGCTGGATGGTGCGCCGCTCGCCTACGGCAAGCGTAACCAGAGCGACGACGAGGATTTCGCCAACCCGCATTTTATCGCCAGCGGCAAGGCGGCTGGATCTGGCTAGACGATGACTGCGCAACCAAAGGAACGCGTCAGACCTGTCAGCGTTCCTCTCGCACGACTTGTCGCGACGTAAGCGCAGTTCCAGCCCCATGTGTGAAAGCGAATGTGTTACAGTGACTTATGACCGCGATCTCAGGTGCTGACCGAGGCGTGTAAACACCACGATAACGCTCCCCATCCGGCCTGGGGGCGACGTCAGCGACCACATCAAGCTAAAGGCGTCTGCAGCATGGCACGACCAGTCATGATCAAGTCCTTGCGGGCCTCGTCGTATTTTTCGTGATACCAGCCGGGTGCGTCAATACCGGCGGCGCATGAGGGCGGCTTCGAACCCGACTTATGTGGCTGGCCACGGTCCAGATTGCATCACGTTCAAGACCCTAAAATGCGGCGGGCTTGCTTCGGATGGATAAGGCTAGGAGCGCCTCCGAAAGTCTTTTCTTCGCCCGCTCGACCCCATTCTCGTCGATTGCCTCAACATCGAGGAACAAGTCGAGGCCAGTCGCGTGCTCGCTGATGACCTGAGGGCGCTGGGCCAGTTCACCCAGGAGGCCCTCGACTTCGTAGGGGACAACCTCCCGGCTAATCCCCTTCATCGCAATCGGTGCCAACGGACGCGCCCGGACAAGGTCGCGCACGAGCGCGTAAGTCTCATAGCTGAGGCAGATGCCGCCGGGCTCGGCAATCGACTGCAGCCGGGCCGCCAAGTTCGCTTCGGCCCCAATGATCGTGTAGTCCATCCGATCGTCGGAACCGAAGTTCCCAACATTGCAATAGCCCGTGTTGATGCCCATGCGAGCTCGGAAGGGCCGTTCAACTCCGCGGTCATGCCACACCCTGTTCAACTGCTCCACCCGACGCTGCATGTCGACAGCCATGCGCAAGCAGGCTCTCGCGTCTTCCTCGACGCCTTGCGTCTCGGGGTCGCCGAAGAACACAAGAAGCGCGTCGCCGATGAACTTGTCCACAGTGCCGCCGTGTTTGAGGGCGATCGCCGACATCTCGGTGAAGTACTCATTGAGGAGAAGCGTCAGGTCCTCGGGCTGGAGCCGTTCCACGATCGCGGTGAAATCCTTGACGTCGGAGAAAAAGATCGTGAGCTTCTTGCGCTCGGTCGCGATGGTGACGTCCTTCTGGCCGCTGAAGATGCTTTTGTAGATTTGAGGCGAAAGGTATTTGGCGATCTTGAATGAAATCGCGGCCAGGAAGTCGTTTGCCTCCGAAAGCTCCTTGTTGATGCCCTGAATCAACGCGGACTGCCGACGCTGCAGGAGAATGAACGTCAGGCCCGCCGCCGCCGCGAAGGCGAAATATACGAGCAGATACTTGAAAGTGAGGATGTTCGCAGCGATAGGCTGATTGACTGATATCTCCTGGATCCCTCGGACATCCCCTACCTTCCAATCCGTCTTGGGGCTGTCCGGGTGTGAGTTATGGCAGGTCACGCAGACTTGTCCCATTACAACAGGGGCCGCGGCGCGGACCTGCCGGTCAAACAGTGAACCCGAGACTTCGATGATCGGCTCCTTCGGGTTGGCGCGCAAAGCCAAGATTGCATTCCGCTCGAATACATCGAGCTGGTGGGGGGCGCGACCTTTGAAGGGCAGATCCGAGACGAACCGATATTTGACGGACCCGTCGTGAACGCTGATGCGCTTGCCGAGTTCAATCGAGAGGGTTGCTGGAATAGGGATCGCACCCGGCACGTCCCGGTAGTTGTGCGTCGCAGTCACGGCGCCGTTTGCTTGCAGCACGCGTCCCACGACGTCGCTGCCGTAGAATCCGCGCATTTCGTCGATGATGCGGCTGATTTCGCTGGCTTGCCTGCGCAGCATCCGTTCCGATAGGTCTCGGAGGTCGAGCCAGGCTGCGACGGGCAGACCGATAAGGCCGATGACCACTGCCGCCACCAGGAGCGGTCCCATGGTGCGCTGCTGACGCGCAATCTGTTCGCCCAGTCCAGCCATTGTGCAAGCGCCCGGCCGTCTTAGTATGTGAACTATAGCTCATTCCCGGCACGGTACCAGAGTCAGTCTTGGCTCGATGAAAACACGTCAGCCCTGCAAGTCGGACCGACCTTGAGCGGTTGTTGCTAAGCCCCGACGCTCACAGCGGATTTCGCATTCTGCCGCAGACGGACAGTGAATCAGTGAAGGGATGTCGCAACGTCGGTTGTGGCCGGAATGCGCTCCGAGATAACCGCTCAGGGGTCAAAAATTCACCTCTAGCAAGGTCGAGACTTCGGTCGGAGAGCACGTCGGAAAAGAAAGCGTCCCGCGAAACGTGTCCGCGCTTCGGTCGCATTATGGAATGGGACACCGCGGCGGGGTGACGCGGTACTGCGCGCTGCCGGCAGCATGACGCGCACGCTGGACGGTCAGCCGCTCGCCTGCAGCGCAACCAGAGCGACGGCGAGGATTTCGCCAATCCGCATTTCATTTGCCAGTGGCAAGGGCTGCCACGGCCGCTTAGCCACCATGATGAACTCGGATCCCATCCCGGCTCGTCCCCCCAAATGACACCGTCGCGCATGCGACGCCTCGGTGAAACATTTATTCTCGGTCGAACCGTTGCGAGGAATAACCCTACGGTGTGGATCGTGGCAGCGGCGCTTTCGCGTGTTAAACTGCTTGCATGGAGATCGACACCGACAAGATCGACGATGCCGTTATGGGCCTGCTTTGGCTGACGCTGCATGAAGAGAGGCGCGCCTGGAAGGGGTTGGATTGGAATGCTCTGGATCGCTTGCACCAGAAGGGGCTGATCGCGAATCCGGCAAACAAGGCGAAGTCAGTGGTTCTGACAGATGTAGGACTGCGGCGTGCTGAGGAGCTATTCCGAACCCTGTTCACTCGCCCGGCGCCCTGAGCCAGAGCGCTGGACGGGCGCCTGCGAGCTGATAGCGCATATGGCTGAATTTCGACACCGGCGGCGCGCTGACCCCAGGCGGGACGGCGATGCTCTCGCCATGGCGGCCAAATTCGTCACCTACGCCAACGGGGGCATCCTGTCTGTCAAGGCAGCGGCAGAGAACACCGCAGCCGCGACTCTCCAACGTCAACGGCATTGGCGCGAAGTCCAGCCGCGAGATGTTCTCCCGGCGAATCGGCGCCCAACGCGCTGAGTTGCAGCCAGCAGCGGGTCTGTGCCGCTGCTGACACATGGGATGTTAGTGGGGCAGATTGCCACTGGCGATGCGAAATCTCTATGGCTGTCGATTTCCGAAGGCAGGTTTCTCAAGCACGAGCACATGACTACCAAGGGGCGATGTGTGAGTGCTCTTGACCTGGAACCCCTCGTCAGAAAGCGTTTCGATGAATTCGCCATCCGTTCCAGGCGGAACGCGGGCAACGACGTTTGAGGTGCGCCTCACAATATTGGAAAGCACCCTTCGCGCCTTGCCTGGGCCGATGTTGCGCTGCATGTGCTGATAGACGGCCAGCAGCAGGACGATATCGTATTTCGGTAGAAGGATATTGCCGAGGCGCCGGCTGCCAAGATTCAGGCGATCGAACCGGGCATGTACCGGGGAGCCGCTCAACAACATCTTTGCAGTCTCGATATGCGGCTTGGCAATGTCGATCCCATGGATCGAACTGGGTTTCAGCTTGGATATCTCATAGGCGACAACCCCCATATTGCAGCCAACATCGAGAATGGATTTTCCGGCGTAGTCGACCTTTGCGGAGAATAGCCCGTCAAGTCTGTCGTCCCACGTTCCTGCAAAACCCCTTTTGAATCTTGACCACCACAAATCATCAGCTCCTTTGGGAAGAGCCCCCTTGAGCGGCTCCTACCACGAGAGAATTAACGGTCGATACCCTTTCAACTGGAATTGATCCCATTGACGAACCAAGGCAGGGACGTGTGCGGCGGCGTCACAACCCCATCACCTTGAGTGCCGCGGGAACCACGTAGCGGCTGCCGTCATAGCGCAGCCGGTAGGTCCGCTTCACAGGCTTGCCGGGATGGGACTGGCATTCGCCATTCTGGTCGGGGGAGGGATTGTCGGTATTCGACCGCTCGACCGCAATGATGTCTCGATAGCCGTGGTGGCGCGCCGGGCTCATCGCCAGGCTGACCTGGCTGGAATGAAACGATCCAGCGCAACTGGCATCGCCTTCGCCGCCATGGCCAGCCACCACGAGGCCGTCGAGCACCAAGCGCAGCGCATCGCTGGCGACGGTATAGAGCCGCAGGTCGGTTTCAGTGAAGGGAGTAGCCTGCGAATGGTTTGCCATTTCGATGCGCAGGCCGAAGGCGGTGACCTCAGGGGCCAGTGCATAGCGGCCGGTGTCGAATTCCACCTTACGGATCGCGATGGCATCATCGGTCATCAGTCCAGGCTGGAGCAGGCGCTGGCGCACCCGCAGGCTCTTTCTATCGACCACCAGTAGCTCGATGTCACCGACATGCAGGTGGTCGCCGTTAGCACTGTCGATCAGCGGTACCGCGACCAAAAGCAGGTCGTCATGAGCCGGCCAGATCTTGCAGGCCAGGCCGAATGGCGCATCGCTCTCCGGGAGCGTTGAGGCGATGCTCGTATGGGGTACAAGCGTGAACGACGCGCCGTCGGCGCTCTTTTGGGCCTTGGGATAGGCCTGCTGCACCAGGGCGGCGGCATCGCCGCAATCGCCCGACGCGGCTCGGGCGGGCGACAGGCTGGTCAGGCAGAGGAAGAACACAGGCAACAGGATTCGCATGAGGTTCTCACGTCGCAGCGCCGGATGCCGGCAGGCATGTCTACGCGAGATTGGTGGCGGCGCACAGGGGTGCGCGGAAAGTGCGGCTAACGACGCCTCGATGGCCGCCAGAGGAACAGGCCCGCCGCTCCGACACTCCCATTGTGGCCTGCAGATGCACGATGGCTTCGCGCTTGGCGGCGGGCCCTACCATTTTTTTGAAAGAAGCTCGCGCAGTGCCGACGCTTCCAAACCTCGAACATGAGGCAGGGTGGGCTCTAACCGAACGCCGCGACGAAGGTGGTGGAGCGCACATCGACATTGCCGACGATCGCGTTGCCAACGGTTCCGTAAGACGCGGCCAGAAAGCCGCTGACATCTAGCCCAATAGAGCATGAAGCGCTCGCGTCGCATCATTGCAAATTACGGCCGGAGTGATGGATGAGGCCGAACTGCTTTCGACTTCGAAGCTGCCGCTGGGCCGATAGAGCTCGCTGCTTCACCTCGGCTGACCGGCCTTCAAGCGCGCAGCTGGCAAAACTGGACAAGTCTCCTGGCAGCCATTCGATCAGGCCAGCACATCAGCCAGGCTGCTGGATCGCGGCGAGCTTCCACTCAGCGCCGTTCTGGCGCGCAAAGGTCCACAGTTCGATTGTCTCCGTCGGCCGATCGGCTTGACCCTCAACGATCTTGCCGCTGATGCGATCGCGGGTTACGTCGCGAGACTCATAGCGCAAAGCAGCCGTCGCGTAGTCGCGGTCACCCTCCCGCCAACTTTCCGCAATATCGGCCTCCAATAGGTTGACGTCCGACACGTCGTTCCTGACGCCCTTTTTGGCATTGTCGGCAAGTTCCTCGGACAGATAGGAGACCATCTCGGGCGTCGCCAACCGGCGCAAAGCAGCATGATCTTCGCGCCCGAATGCCTCCTGAACTTCCGTCAGCCGTTGCTGGAACGTGTCGAGGTCGGCTTGCGTGAGTGCGATCTCATCGGCACTGGCTTGGGAAGGATTGCCTTGGCTCGTTCCGCCAAATCCTGACCCGATGCCTGGAATGGGGAAAGCTGTAGCGTTGCTCGGCTCGGGCCCAGCTGCTGCGTTTCGCCCAAAGGTCCCGATGCCCCGCGAGGCACCGGCCGTAGCGGGCGCTGGGTTGTATGCCGATTGCGAGCGGAAAAAGCGGATCGCCAGCATGATCACGCCGCCGATCAGCAGTACTTGGAGCAAAAGACCCAACATGCCGGCCAAGCCGCCGAAACCGTGGCCCAGAAGAACGCCGATCAAACCGCCGAGAAGCAGCCCCCGCATCATTGATCCGCCGAGGCCGTTGAAGAAGCCGGGGCGCTGGAATGCCTGCGGCTGACGGGCCGCATTGTTCGTTGCCGCATTAGGCGTCATCGAGCGCTCGACCGGTGCGGCCGGTTGCGGCGCGACTCTGGTCGGCGGGACCGGCTGGAAAGTGCGCATGCCGCGACTGCCGAAGCTGCCGCCACGGCGCGCATCGGCGTGATCCACAGCGACCATGGAAAATGCCAGGAACAATCCGGCGAACAAAACTGCAAACCGTCCCCAACGCGAAATCATAGGCCAATCCTTACGACGCTCTTTCCGCTCATATGGGGTGCGCCGATTGAAATATCACTGACCGGCACCTCCACTTCAACGGGCGACACGCTGTTTTGCTCAGCCGCGTCTTCGCGGAGCGATGACGCGATGCGCACCAGCGCCAAAAGGCATGAGCGTTATCCGTTTTGCGCAGGCACGGCAGATATCGCGCGGTCCAGCTTGGCGCCATTCAGGTGCGAGACAATTCCCCGCCGTCTGCGCTACGGCTTTTGCGCAAGGATCGCCTCAGCGGTTTTCTCGTCGGTGATCAGCACATCGACGACTCCCAGACGCAACACGGCGCGCAGCACCGGAACCTTGTCGAGGCCACCGGAGGGGACGATCACAGTGTCGATGTCGCGCAGATGTTCCGGCGCGAGGCCGATAACGCGATTGTTCAGCGGGTGATCGACGAGTTGTCCGTCGGCGCCGATCCAGTGGCCGCAAATATCGCCGACGGCTCCCGCTTCGCGGAGCGATTTGAGATCATCATCGCCTACCAGTCCGATCCGAAAGATGGTGGCGTCCTTGTGCACCGCGCCCACCGAAACGAAAGCGGCGTCAACGTCGCGGGCATGGGTGAAGGCGTCTTCCAGAATGGACTGGCGCATAAGCAGATCGCGCGTGGCCTCCGTGTCCGTGAACACCGGTGCTGCGATGTAGAAGCATTCCGCATCGAAAAGCGCCGCGAGCCGCGAAGCGATCTCATAGATGTTGATCGCCGATCCGCGCGTGAGCCCACCAAGCAGGGAAACGACCGACATTCCTTTGACCGGGCGTACGGTCACTGACCGCAGACTAAGCTGGAGCGTCCGTCCCCATCCCACGCCCACCGATATCCCGTCGCGGATTCTGAGCGACAGGGCCTCACCGGCGGCGGCTGCGATGACCTGTGGCACCAGCGCAGGATCGGGTGGTGTCGGAACCACGATTGGATCCGAGACACCATAGGCGTCCCGCAGCCGGTGCTCCAGCTCGATGCAGTTCGCCACCTTCGAATTGATGCGAATCTGAACGATCCCCCGCTGGCGCGCATGCGCCAGCATCCGGTTGACGCGAAGGCGGGTCAGGCCAAGAGACTTGGCAATTTGCGCCTGCGTGAGGTCACCGACGTAAGCAAGCCAGGCGGCGCGCACGAGCAGCCCTTCCTCACGATCAGCCGTGACCGAACTCGTTACAGCTTGGCGGCCGTCGCGCTTCTTTCGTGCGGGTTTCTCCATCAGATCATCCTGTCCACTCCGCGGCAGCGGGTCCAGAGCGGGCTCGGCCGAGCCATGTGCTCATCGATATGAGGCATCAATCGAGTTTCCCCGGCTCCGCTAGCCTCGATGATAGCGGTCGAAGGACAAAACCAGCGGAGCATCGTGACAAACCGCGTCGATGATGGCCCTCGTCAGCGGCAGGCGATCATGGGGAAGTACACCCCGGGCCATCATATTCTTCAAAGTCGGACCAAGGTCCAGCGCCAGTTGCGCTCCCTCGACCGTGTCCGAACTCATATGTTCGCGCTTCGCCACGGAATAGGGCAGGCCGCGGCCAAGCAGGCGCCCCATGCGACCGTTACGGCCCGCCTGGCAGGTCACATAAAGATCGCCGGAGCCTGCCAGCCCCAGCACTGTTTCGATTTTTCCGCCCAGAGCATCGACCAGAATCGCCATCTCCGCGAGGGACTGCGAGAAAAGTGACGAGGCAAGATTGTGCATGAGCGCACCATTGGGCGCCTTGCCGTCGCGCTCCAGCAGTCCGACGGGAGCCCCAACTGCGAGTGTGTAGAAATTCTTGAAAGCAGCGCAGATCTCGACGCCGACGAGATCGGATGACGATCGCGCATGATAGAAAGGCGCGCGCAGAATGCGCGACGCCGCGGCCACCTGGTCGGGATCGTGTCCGGCAACGATCACAGACGTATCGCGCTGTGCCGCCAGTTCGCCGGCAATACACGGTCCGCCGACGGCCATCACCGGGACTGACAAGCCGGTGCGTTGCTCGATCTCGCGGGCAAGCAGATGTGGCAGGATTTCCACGCCTTCGTCGCTTGCGGCAAGTCCTTTCGTAATCATCAGTATCGGCAGGGGCGACTTGATGCTTTCTGCAATTCGCTCGATCGCCCAAGGAATGCCGGCCGACGAGACGCCGAGTACAAGCAGATCGGGTCCATCGTTCATCGCTGCCCCGAATTCGGTCCAGGAACAGGCGGTCACCACATCAGGCAGAGTGATGCTGAGGCGTGGGTGATGACTTGTGCTGGCCACCGAGCCGACGATCTTCTCATCGAGATGGGTCCCGACAAGAGTGATGCGGTTACCAGCGTAAGCGGCCGGAAGCGTCATGGCAGAGCCCATGACGCCGGCGCCGAGGATGATGATCCGCGCCATTCAGGTTCTTCCCTTGTCCAGCCGCTCGCCGCTATCTTCGTCGAACAGGTGGATTCGCTCAGGCGCCGGCTCCAAATGGATCACAGCTCCAGGAGAGGGCTCCATGCGGTCATGCAGCACCGAGCAGATCGCGGTGTTGCCCATGCTGGCAAAGATGTGGATTTCAGGGCCGGTCGGCTCGACAACCGTAATCCTCGCCGGGATGCCGCGCCCGTCGGCCACGGGTCGAAGATGTTCGGGGCGAATGCCGTAGATCACCTTTTGGCCGGGCCGGACCGCAGCCCCTCCTGGAAGTGGGAGGGATAGCTCGTCGGTCCGCACCACCCAGGCGTCGCGCTCGGAAGCCACCTCGCCATGGAACATGTTCATTGCGGGCGAGCCGATGAAGGAAGCGACGAAGAGGTTTGCCGGGTGATCGTAGACATCGAGCGGGCGCCCGATCTGCTCGATACGGCCGTCGCGCATGATGACGATGACATCGGCCATGGTCATGGCCTCGATCTGGTCATGCGTGACATAGACCGTGGTGGTCTTCAGTCGCTGGTGGAGTTCCTTGATTTCGGTGCGCATCTGCACCCGCAGCTTGGCATCGAGGTTGGACAGCGGCTCGTCGAACAGGAACACAGTTGGGTCCCGCACGATGGCGCGGCCCATGGCGACGCGCTGCCGCTGGCCGCCCGAAAGCTGGCGAGGGTACCGTTCCAGATAGGGAGTCAGGTTGAGGATCGATGCCGCCCACCCGACCTTCTGTTTGATTTCTTCGTTGGGGCGCTTCTTCAACTGCATGGAAAAGGCCATGTTGTCGAAGACGGTCATGTGCGCATAAAGCGCGTAATTCTGGAAGACCATCGCGATGTTGCGGTCTTTGGGGTGAAGCGTGTTGACGACCCTGTCGCCTATGGCGATCTCACCGGACGTGATGGGCTCGAGACCGGCTATCATGCGCAACAACGTGGACTTGCCGCAGCCGGACGGCCCCAACAGAACGACGAACTGGCCATCCTCGATCGAGAGATCTAGTCCATCGATAATCGAGAGGGCGCCATAGTCCTTCTTTATGTTGCTGATGGTGACAGACGCCATAAATTCCTACCCTTCGATTGCCCTTGCCGGTTGGATCTCATTTTCGCCATGCGAGCCATTGGCGATCGGATGCGCTCTCACCATTGGCTGTCCAGAAATTCTTCCAGGAGTCCTGCATCGGCGGCCAGATTGACAAAGGACCAGCGGCCGCGGATTTCTCGCGAATAGCGAATGGCATCGTGCCAAAGCGCGCGCGGCAGGCCTAGTTCCGCGCCGGTGACCGGCCCCCCCGCAGCCTTCAGGGCTGCCTCCATGCGGGCAACCGGCATTGCCATTGGCCGAACCTCCTGGCGCAGGGCCGGCCAGATTTCCGCGAGTTTCCGGTTGAAGATTTCCGTCTGGCTGGCGTCGAGTGCTGTCTTCCGCATCTCGGCAATGCAAAGTGGTCCAAGCTGCGCTCCATAGCGGGCCAGCATCGCCGCCTCGTCGATGACGGTTGGCTTTGCCTGCGGCGGCTCTTCCATGTCCAGCAGCCGCGCTTGCAGACGCGCCATGACCAGCGAGGCAACCCCGACCTGCTGGCCGTGCGTGGTGCCTGGATGATGCGCTTGCGCGAACATGTCGACCCAATGGGAGATCTGGTGCTCCCCCATGGACCCGGGATGGGAAACGCCGGCAAAGCACACGCCCATCGAGCACAACGTCAGGACGCGCTGGAGATGCCCGACGGCGGTGATGTCGTGCCTGGCAAGGCGAGGCGCATGGGCCAGCATCGGTTCCTCATCGCCCGCCTGAAGCAGATAAGGCACCTCGGAATAGTAAGTGCCGAACAGCCGATGCGAAGCCCACCAGTCGATCTGGGCGGTGGAGCGGCAGAGGCTGTCGCCAAGCCCGGCGGCGCTGAGCCAGCTGGGTGCAGCAGCCGACACGCCAAGGTCCAGGAAGATGCCTCGCGGAGCATGCGAGGGCAGCGAGATCTTGAGCCCTGAAGCCAACGTCACCGACGCTGTCGAGGCGCCATAGCCATTCATCGAGGCCGCCGTGCCGAAGACGGCATAGGGCCGCTGGTCGAGGAAGGTTGCATGCTTGCAGCTGTCGTTGAGGACGCCGGACCCGACGGCCACGACGCCTTCGGCGTGACGCGTCTTCTCCCTGACCATCTGGATCGTTGCCTCATCGCAGTCGAGGCCGTCAGGCAGCACGATTTCGTCGATTTCGGCGATGGCACGCAGCGCCTTCGCGACGCGCCTGCCCATCACATCGACGGTGTTGATGTCAGAGACCACGGCGATGCGGCTGCCTAGCGCCAGAGGCGCAACGAGATCCCCCTCGCGGCCCTCCGTCGTCTCCAGCAATTCGATTGTCTGGAACGGCAGGACCGCGGCTGCGCCTGTCTTGGGATCTGTCCAGCGTCCTGCGACAACGTCCTCGATCAAGGCGTTCCAGTTGCTCGCTTCAGCCATGATCGGTCTCCATGAAGGCCGCGAGACGCTGGTTCCAGGTTGAAAGCGTTGGCCAAAGATCGGCATGGATCGCAAGAAGTTCGGCGTAGAGCGCGGCCCGTTTCGCGTCTGGTTCGAAGGTTTTGGCCGGCTCGCTGGCCATTGCCAGCGACGCTTCGGCGATGGTGGAAAACCAGCCCACGCCCTTTGCCGCCGCCATCGCCGCGCCAAGCGAGGAGGCTTCCACCGTCGTCGAACGCTTTACGGGACGATCAAGTGCATCCGCCAGAATCTGCATCCACAGGTCGGACTTCGCCCCTCCGCCGATGGCTATGAATTGGCCGATGGTCTGGGCGGCAGCTCCAGCGGCCCGCTGACTTGTCGCGGCCTGATGCAGCGCTATGCCTTCCAGCACGGCACGATAGATGTCGCCGCGGCTGCTCGAGCCGGACAGCCCGGCAATCACACCACGGGCCGTACTGTCCCAGTGCGGGTCCATGACGCCCTGCCAGTAGGGAAGAAGCATTATGCCGCCTGCGCCGATCGGGCTGGCAGCGGCTTCGGCCTCGAGCGCTGCCAGGCCGCTTGCGCCATGCAGATCGACGCCAAGCATCTCGCGCGCCATCCAGTCGACGAGAAAAGTGCCGGCGCGAAGGCACGTCTCGTAGATATAGCCATCATCGGCGACCGCCGTCTCGGTGCGGAAGGCCTGGTCATGGACGTAGTCCGTGCCAAAGCTGCCGGAGACGACCGCCGTGCCGAGATTGATGTAAGCGCATCGCGGCTGCAACACGCCAGCGCCCGTTCCAGCGCATTGACCGTCGCCGCCGCCGGCGACGATCGGCGTGCCCTCCCGCAGGCCCGTCGGTATGGCGGCTTCCGAAGTCAGTTGGCCCAGAACCGTGCCGGGCCTCGCCAGGTCCGGCATCATTCCCCGCGCCACGCCCGCGGCGTCCAGTATTTCGTTCGACCAGTCCATAGCTCGCATATCGAGTATGCCCATAGGGTCGGCGGATGCGGTGGATGTCACCCACCGGCCGCTCAAACGAAAGACCAGATAGCCATGGACTTCGGCCATTCGCTCCACGCGGGCAAAAATCTCGGGCTCTTCCTCGCGAAACCAGATCATGCGGTAAAGGCAAGGAATGACGTCGAGCGGCTTGCCGGATATTGCGTGGACACGTGCCGCGCCGAAACTCTCGCCGAAGCGCCGTGCTTTCCCACGGGCGCGCTCATCGAGCCAGAGCGTCGCCGGCCCGACCGCTTGGCCCTGCTCGTCGAAAAGGCCGAAGCTCTCGCGCTGGTTGGCAATCGCAAGGGCGGCAATGCGTGCCGGCGAAACTGTTGCCGCGACAGCACGAAGCGCCGCAACCGTCGAGGCCCACCACTCGGCCGGATCCTGCTCGAAATAGCCCGGACGCGGGTTGGACATTGCAAGCGGTGCACGACCTTCAGCCACGGCCAGCCCATTGCGGTCCCAGGCGATCGCCTTGGTTGCCGAGGTCGAGGAATCGATGCCGATGACGAGATCCGGAACCATTGCCGCCACATTGCCAAAGGGCGAGGGCGGTGGAAGCCGCCTTCGCCCAAATCACCGACGAGTCGCTAAAGACCGGCGTCCTTGACTTTGCCGTCGACAATGCCGGCAATGGCATCGAGGCACGCCTTGGCATTGCCGCCATAGTCTTGGCCCGTAAGCAATTTGCCGAGCTCAACCGGAATGTCGTTGTTCGACAGATCCGCCCAGATCGGCATGTCCGGCTCCGATCCCATCTGGTTGTCGATCGTGTATTTGATCGCGTCGAAGTGGCGTGTCGTTCCAGGCCCGACGACGGCCTTCGCCTTCACGCGAGGATCGGTGAAGGAAGAATTGCGCATCGGCGAGGCGCCGCCGCCGAGCGTCGATACCCGCGCCATCACATCCTTCGAGCAGACCCACTGCATGAACAGCCATGCCGCTTCCTTGTTCTTGGAATATTGCGACAGCGAAATCGTCGAGCCGCCCTGGTGACCAACGGCCGGGATTTCGTTGAAGCCGCAATCGGCGGCGGCGCGACGACCGGGAACCTCCTTGGGCGCGGGCAGGGCCTCGAACAGGCCTTTGACCTTGGAATCGTTGGCGTCGAAGCCGGGGAAATCTTCGCCCCAGGTGATTGCCATCGCCGCCTGACCCTGTGTCAGTGCCTGTCCCTGACCGTCCCAAGTCCATGTCGTCGCGGAGGGCGGCGAGTTCTTGACCAGCTCCTGATAGAATTGCAGCCCGGCCACGCCGCGCTCGTCATTGCCGACAAACTTCTTGTCTTTGTTGAAGATCGAACCGCCATGGCCCCACAAGGCGAAGGTCCAGTCGCATTCCAGCGAATAATGGCCGGACTTCGCCTGGCACGCGGTGCCGAAGATGCCGTTGCTTTTTTCTGCCTCAGTGAGCGCCTGCACGGCCTTGAGGTAGGCGTCGAGGTCTGTCGGAAGCGCAATGTTGTGTTTGTCGAAAAGATCCTTGCGGTACATCAGGATGAAGATCGGAATATCGAATGGGATTCCGCACTGTTTGCCGTTGTACATGGCAATGCCGTCGACCAGCGGCTTGGAGAAATCGTCCCAGTCGAAGTTGGGCATCGCCAGGTCTTTGTTCTGGTCATAGTACTCGCGCGGATCGACGACGTCCTGTGCAAACGTCGCCATCCAGGACTGGTCGAGATAGTAGACGTCGTAGGTGCCAAGCTGGCCCTGCACGTCTTGCGTCGCCTTGGCGAGAACCTGCTCCAACGGCACGATCTCGACTTCCACCTCAATGCCGGTGGCCTTGGTGAATTCACCCGCGACAAGCTGGTTGGCGACGATCGTTGGCGGCGTCGCTTCCGAAGTGTAGCGGATTTTGGTGCCGGCATACGGTTTGCCGACATCGGCCAGCCACTTCAGCATATCAGCGTCCTGGGCGCGGGCCTCTTCAACCCCGAGGCCCAGGATCCCGCGATTGGTGCGGCCGCCACCTAGCATGGCTGATCCGAAGGCAGAAAAGCCGACACCGGCGAGCGCCATCTTCCTCATGAAGTCGCGTTTGGTTATTCGGCGCGCCGTAAAGTCGTTGCAGGTATCGGCGACGAATGTCTTCTTGTCGTGTTCTCTGAAGCTCATGATCGTTCCTCCGTTGCTTTTTTGTCGTCGTTCTTCTCGCCTGCGCCTCACTCCTTCAGGGACCCGAGGGTGAGGCCGCGGACCAGATGCCGTTGAACCAGCAGGATAAAGATGAAGCTGGGTATGATCGCGGACGTGCCGAGCGCTGTGATGTAGCCCCACTCGGTTGCGGTCGAGGTGACAAAGGTCGAAATCTTCACCGGCACGGTGCGGATCGACGTCGTCAGGAACAGTGAGAGCAGGAACTCGGTCCACGAAAAGATGAAACACAGCACAGCCGTCGCAGCGATGCCGCCCTTGACCATGGGAAGGACCACGCGCCGGAACGTCTGCCAGCGCGTCGCGCCGTCGATCAGCGCCGCCTCATCGACCTCGCGCGCAACATCGTCGAAGAACGACTTCAAAAGCAAAACCGCCAGCGGCAGGTTGATCAGACTGTGGACGAGGATGAGGCCCGTATAGGTATCGCGCAAGCCGAGATCGCGGAACATGAAAACGATCGGAATGACGATCGCGATTGGCGGCATGAAGCGCTGCGAGAGAATCCAGAACAGGAAGGACTGCTGGCCGCTGAACTGCATTCGCGACAAGCAGTAGGCGGCCAGAGTTGCGAGCAGCAGCGTCAGCGCCGTCGATCCGACGGCTATGATGGCACTGTCGAGCAACGACTGGCGGGAATCATAGGAACTCGCGCCCCCCTTGATGACCCCGGCCGCTTCGCCGCCCTGTTCCATGCCGATGTCGACGCGCGAAACGCCAAGCAACGTCACGCGGTAATTGTCCGGCGTCGGCGTGAAACCGGTGTAGACCGGCCCGCTGCGATCGAAGATCGCCGAATAGGGTTTGATGGACGACAGGGCCCACCACGCGATCGGGAACATGAAGATCGCCACCACCAAAACGGCGAGCACGTCACGGGCGATCGTTTGGGCGCGCGACGACTCCATCAGAACCTCACCTTGAACAGCCTGACGAAGAGGTTCGACACGACGATCAAGGCGACGAGCACGATCAGCGACAGGGTCGCGGCATAGGGGAAGTCTCCGGTGAAGTAGATTCGCCCCGCGT
Source organism: Mesorhizobium sp. M0410 (assembly GCF_040321435.1). NCBI lineage: Bacteria > Pseudomonadati > Pseudomonadota > Alphaproteobacteria > Hyphomicrobiales > Phyllobacteriaceae > Mesorhizobium > Mesorhizobium sp. M0410. Next base: position 65,161 of record NZ_JAMYRN010000002.1, on the reverse strand, counting down.
AGAATGAAAGCGTCTCGGTGGCCGTGCCTGGCCCGCCAGCGGTGATGATGTAGACGTAGTCGTAGATGCGAAAGAGATCGACGCCGCGGATCAGCACCGCAACCGCTATCACCTTGCGCAGCATCGGCAATGTGAGCCGCCAGAACGTCTGGATCCCGGTGGCGCCGTCGATCGCCGCTGCCTCGAAAGGTTCCTTCGGCAGTGCCCTGAGCCCTGCCAGGATGATGAGCACCATGAACGGCGTCCACTGCCATATGTCTGCCAGCAGGATCGCCGCCAATGCGGTTCCGGGCTGCGTCAGGATCGGCTGTGCCGGCGAGATCAGGTCGAGGGCATAGAGGTAAAACGATAGGACGCCGAAAGAGCCGTCCTGCATCAGCAGGAACATCATTCCGGTCACCGCAGGCGGCACCACCAGCGGCAGTGTCATCAGCGCCCGAAGCACCCCGTAACCTTTGCGATCGGTGTCAAGCAGAAGCGCGATGAGGATGCCGAGCGCAAGCTGAACCGCAAGCGCGACGAAGGTGTAGATCAGCGTGGTTTCCAACGAATGCCACATACGCGCATCCGAGAAGGCGCGCGTCCATTGGTGGAGCCCGGCGAAGTCAAGTTGCCGGGAGACGACATTGCGTTTGTGGAACGACAGCCAGACTGAATAGGCGAGGGGGTAGATACCGAAAACGAGAAGCATCACCGTGATCGGCGCGAGCCAGGGGAAAGGATGCTCGGCCGTCATGAACCGGGGCAGGGCCCATCTGGGCGTTTCGCGGGTCACGGTCATCGTGCTCACGCGCAAATCTCCGCTCGGTCACAGAGATGCATCGGCCTTCTCCCTATCGGCCAGATTGTGCCAACTTGAACTTTTGTAAGTTTGTTGTGCCTTTTGTTAAGAGCGTGTCGGACGGCCGCCGATTTGTCAAGTGTCGGTTCCCTCAGCACTCAAGGGATTTGCTCGTGGTCCCAGAGGATCCCGTCATCGCCGGGTGTGGAGTTGTTTTTGGAGGGAGCGCCGCCGATAAATGCCGTGTGTCAGCACCAAAAGCGCTCAGGGCTGCCGTCAGCCAGCCTTGGCGGCCCAAGAAGCTACGCAACGCACAGGAGATCGGGAGGGCAGCCCGGGGGATTTGGAACTCGCCTTAATCCGGCAATTGGATCTGAAGCTTTACGTCCGCCGGCCGGGCTTCGACCGCGCGATCAAATGCGGTGATGGAGTCTTCGAAGGGGAAGGTCGCCGAAATCAATGGTTTGAGATCGACCCGACCCGATCCCATCAGTGCGATCGCCCGGTCATATTGGTGGGCATAGCGGAATACCGTCTCGATGCGAATTTCCTTGGTAGAGGCCGTAGCGATGTCGAACGCCACCGGCGCGACCGGCAGGCCGACCACCACCACGGTACCACCGGGCCGCGGCAGATCGAGCAGGGTCTCCCATGCCTTGGACGAGCCCGAGCATTCAAACACCACGTCGGCGCCCCAGCCATCGGTCAGGCGCTTGACCTCCGCCGCCAGGTTCTTGTCGCGGACGTTGATCGGGATCACACCCTGGTAGCCGGCGGCAATGTCGAGCTTGGGTTGGGCGAGATCTGCTACAACGGCGCGGGCGCAGCCGCCGGCGAGCGCGGCGATCGCCACCATCGTGCCGATCGGCCCGGCGCCAATCACCACCGCGGTGTCACCCGGCGCAATCTTCGCTTTGGCCGCCGCCTGCATGCCGACAGCGAAGGGCTCCACCATCGCGCCCTCGGCGAAGCTGACATTGTCGGGCAGTTTGAAAGTGTAGTTGGCGGGGTGGACGACATAGGGCGTCAGCACGCCGTGGATCGGCGGCGTTGCCCAGAACCTGACCGCTGGATCGATGTTGTAGAGGCCGAGCCGGCTCGCCCGCGAATTGGGATCGGGGATACCCGGCTCCATGCAGACGCGGTCGCCGACCTTCAGATGCTCGACGCCTTCACCCGTTCCGACGACGGTGCCGGCGGCTTCATGGCCCAAGACCATCGGCGCTTCGACCACGAACGGGCCGATGCGGCCATGTGTGTAGTAGTGCACGTCGGAGCCGCAGATGCCGACAGTGTGGATTTTGATGCGAACTTCGCCCGGGCCGACGGTCTGTGGCAGATCGATGTCACGCAGCTTGAGTTCGTGTTGGCGTTCGAGGACAAGGGCGCGCACGTTCGTCATCGACGTAGTCTCCTCTAAAGCCGATCGTAGGGGCCTTTAACCCTCTACGGGTATACACACCGTCCATCTATGCATCATTGTTCTCCGGGCTGGCGCTGTGGCCCCGATAGACGCGATCGAGCGCAGGCAGGTTCAGTTGGTGCTGGTTGTGGGGGTGAACCCGCACTGCTTCTGTTCCATATCGATCTGTTTCGTGATGCGGACGGCGTTCTGCGCGTAGGCCTCCGTCACTGAGCCACTATTCACGGTCTTGCCCTTCAGCGGACTCACGCCTGCGCAGAGGTGGAAAACATGCGGCTCGGCGGACTTCGCGGCTCCGGGTTCCGGCGCGATCCAGTAGACGACATCCTGACCGGCGGGGTGGCTCGCGTCCCGCGTCGCCGCCGTTACCGCGGCGGTGTCCGTCGCGATCGCCTGCGCCTGAGCGGCGACATCGGGCGAACAGGCGGTGGTGGGCTGCCCCGACTTGATCTGGGCTGCGCATGCGTTCATATCCTGGGTGTACTGTTCGACCGACGGGGGGTTGAAACTGATCCCCATGACCGTCGCGAGCACGGCCAGCGCAGCGCCGACGCCGCCGGCAACCTTCTTGGTCCGCGGATCCATGTTTTTGTCGGTGAGGATCAAGAAAACCAGCGGGAGGAAGGCAATCAGCGTGATGATTGCGCCGAGCTGGTTTTGGAAGAAGAACCTGGCCGCGTCGGATGCACGGGCCGGATCGTGCCTGTTGGCCGCCTTCCACAGCAAGTTGCCGGCGATTGCGAAAATCGCGATGCCGACCAGAAGGCCGATGACCAGCGGCAGGTGTGCCTGGTCGAACTTGTTCTGGCGAAGCAGCATGATTCCGTAGATCTCGCCGCCAATGGCGACGATCCACGAGAGTGCGGCGAAAAGGCGAAGACGCGTGGCGGAGGACTTCTGGCCCTGCGTCGCTTGCCAATCCTTGGTAACGTCTGGCTTGTTGTCGGTCATTGACCAGATCCCCTGATATCGACACTTCTGCGGGCAGCGTTAGACCAGAAGGCCAACCGCCCGGCGCAGCAGCATTGAACGAGCGCCACCTGCCTTAGCGACACCGCGAAAATGTGATCGCCACGGCAGGCCTCATCTCCATTGATAATTCATATTGCGCATGAGTGGGTCCGTCCAGACCCACGCAGGCACACGCTATGCGGCGATGGCTCCGTTCTTCTCAATCTCCGGCTCGACCTTGACGTAGCGGACTGACAACTTACGGCCAATAAATGCGACTTAGAGTATCTGCTCGGCAAAGAGGGCTCCTGTACAACTCCGACGTCGCAGGGGGCAGATCAACCGGTTCGGCCAACATCAGAATCAGTCGAACGAGGGGGCGAGCGCGAATCCACGATGCCTGACGGCTTTCTAAAAGGCATCAATGCCATTCAGTCGCCGCATGGACGCCAAGCTTTGGCCCCCCGACCATCTGCATTGATAATAATGCAGATTTGCATGATCTTATCGCGAGAACAGGAATGTTTAACATGGCAACGTTGACAGTGACGACAAGGGGACAGGTGACGTTCCGCAATGACGTGCTGCAACATCTGGGCATCAAACCGGGCGAGAAGATCGAGCTTGATCTGCTGCCCGACGGTCGGGCGGAATTGAGGGCTGCACGGGCGAACGGGTCGTTCCGGGACCTCCACGGCTTCCTCAGAGGCAAGACGAACGGCCGGGTGCTCAGCATCGAGGAGATCAACGAGGCGATAGCGGAAGCGGGCGCGGCGGCCGGGTCCGGCAAGAAATGAGGGTGACGGCCGACACGAATGTGCTGCTGCGCGCCTATGTCGCCGATGATGACGCGCAGGCCGCCATTGCCGTCGACCTGCTGGCCAAAGCGGACATCGTGGCCGTGAGCTTGCAGGCTTGTGCGAGTTCGCCCGGGTTCTGGCCCGGCAGTACCAGACAGAGCGCGAAAATATTGCCGCGGCGATCCGGGCGTTGCTGAACACCGCGAATGTTGTCGTCAACCGGCCGGCAGTTGAGTCAGGGCTGTCAGTCCTCGATGCCGGCGGCGATTTCGCGGACGGCGTGATCGCTTTTGACGGCGGCTGGCTTGGCGGGGAGACTTTCGTCTCGTTTGACCGGAAGGCCGTCAAACTGCTCTCGGCGCAGGGACAATCCGTACAGCTTCTTTTCTAAGTCTCTTTCCGCGGTGGTCTTTCGCCCTGTGCTGTCGCGTCTTTAGAGGCCGCTGCGAGCAATCGGATTCTGTCTGCGCTACGGATGTCAGATCAGAATGGCGGGGTGGGAGCCGACGATCGCCGATAGATGGTTGTGGAAATCGTTAGAATTCCCCAACTACCAGGCCGACTTGGTCGCGCAAATCGCGTAGCGATGCTGCGTCGAGCGTTCCAGCGCCCTGAGGAAGTTCATGTGCCGCGCCTGCGCACGATGAGTTGCGCCGAGCCGGGTGTCGACCACGGGCATCTCAAAGCCAGCCTCAACCAGAAGCGCGCAGACCTCGTCCGCTTTGGCGCCGCGCGAAAAGTGCAGCCGTGACAGGATGCTGCGATGGCGGTCCGCCATCACCTGATCCAGTTCGTGGACCGGCCCGACCGTCCGGCCAACCGCCCTTTCCAGGACTTGTCGCAGAGGGGTTAGCCAGGTCGTACTGACGAAATCACCATCAATAATCAGCAGCCGTCCGCCCGGCTTGAGCAGCGAGAACCATTCGGCGAATGCCGCTCGCGGATCCACCAACGTCCAGACGAGATGACGAGTGACGAGGACGTCGTAGCTTTCTGCTTTTTCAAGGGTTCGCTCGGCGTCACCGATCAGAAACCGGATGCCGCTTTCCCTCTGCGTCGCCTTTGCACGCGCGCGGGCAAGCATGGCCTCTGACCAATCGAGCCCGGTCACGGCATAACCCAGGTCGTGCATGAGATGGGATATGACCCCGGTGCCGCAAGCGAGGTCGAGAGCGCGACGCCCATCCCCGCGCCCCAAGTGCTTGAGTATCAGCCTGTGCCAGGCCAGGCGTTCCCGCTGTGAGAAGATTTCATGCCCCACCGAAAGGTCGAATGTTCCGGCGCGCGTCGACCAATAGTCGCGTATCTCGTCCCGCAGCGAATAATTGGGCTCGCCCGCCATTCCAGACCCCTTGTCGTCGTACCAGTCTGGAATGGCTCTAAAAGATATTTCTTGAGAATTGAAGTCATCTTTTATAAGCCACCTCCGGCTGATCCATTTCAAGAGAGGGCGCGATGAATTTCGGAAAGATCCCAGCAGCGACGATGGCGGCCGCTATCGTCGCTCTGTCGATGACGCTGGCCGCCAGGGCCGAAATGGTTGCAGTGACTGACATCACGGGCCGCCAGGTCAAGGTGAACGTGCCTGTCGAGAGGGTAATCCTGGGTGAGGGCCGGCAGGTCTATCTCGTCGCGGCGCTCGACACCGAGGATCCGTTCAAGCGCATCGCTGGCTGGCGCGAGGATTTCAGCCAAGCGGATCCGGACAACTACGCCGCCTATCTGGAACAATTCCCAAGGATGGCGAATATCCCCACATTCGGCGGTTTCAAGGACGGCACTTTCGACGTCGAGCAGGCGATATCGCTCAAGCCCGACGTCATCGTGATGAACATCGAGTCGAAGCAGGCCACGGAAGACGCCAAGTATATCGAGAAGCTCACCGCTGCCGGCATTCCGTTGGTTTATGTCGATTTCCGCGAGCGTCCCTTTACCAACACCGAACCCAGCATGCGCCTGTTTGGCAGGCTGTTCGGCAAGGAGGAGCGCGCCGAGGAATTCATCACCTGGCGCGCCGCCGAGATCGCGCGCGTTACCGACGTAATCGAGAAGGCCAAGCCGGAAAGGCCCAAGGTCTTCATCGAACGCGCCGGCGGCTATTCAGACGATTGCTGCATGAGCTTCGGCGACGACAATTTCGGCAAATTCGTTGAGATGGCAGGCGGTGACAACATCGCCAAGGACATCATCCCCGGCACCTTCGGCACACTCAATCCCGAACAGATCATCGCCTCCGACCCGGATCAGATCATCGTCACCGGCGGCTCGTGGGACGCCTATGTATCGGGCGGTGCCTGGGTGGGCGTCGGCCCCGGCCGTGATGAGGCGGAGGCGGTGCGCAAGCTGAAGGCGCTGACCGAGCGGCCGGCTCTGACCGGCGTGAAGGCCGTCGAGGACGGCGCGGTGCATGCCATCTGGCATCAGTTCTACAACAGTCCTTATCAGTTCGTGGCCGTCCAGCAGATGGCGAAGTGGCTGCATCCCGATCTTTTCGCCGACCTTGATCCTGAGGTGACCTTCAGCGAGTTGCACAAGAAATTCCTGCCCATCGCATACAGGCCCGGCCACTGGGTCTCGCTGACCGATGTCGATTGAATCGGCGGCCGTCAGCACCGCGCTCGACAGCACCGATGGACGAGGGCGTTACCGCGCTCTCGTCTGGCGGCGGCAGTTGATCCTTGCCGGCCTCGGCGCTGCTCTGCTCTTCAGCCTGTGCGTCGACCTTGCGGTCGGTCCCGCCCGCTACGACCTCGGTGAGGTCGTGCGGGCCCTTGTGTTCCCCGACACCGTGCCGCAGCAGGTGCGCGTGGTGCTCTGGGACATCCGCATGCCGGTGGCCCTGATGGCGATTGTCGTAGGGGCGGCGCTCGCCGTGGCCGGCGCGCAGATGCAGACCATCCTCAACAACCCGCTGGCGAGCCCCTTCACGCTCGGCATATCCGCCGCCGCGAGCTTCGGCGCCGCGCTTGCGCTTGCCTTCGCGGTGAGGCTTGTCCCCGCCGCAGTCGAGTATGTAGTGCCGATCAACGCCTTCGTGATGGCGATGCTGGCGGCCTTCCTAATTCACGTGCTGAGCGTCAAGCGCGGCGTCAGCGCGGAGACCATCGTGCTGCTCGGCATCGCGCTGGTTTTCACCTTCAACGCCCTGCTCGCGCTCGTCCAGTTTTTCGCGTCGGCGGAAGCGCTGGCGGCGGTCGTCTTCTGGACAATGGGCAGCCTCACCAAGGCCACCTGGCCTAAGCTTGCGGTCACCACATTCATTCTCCTCGCAGTCTTACCCATTTTCGCCCGGCGCGCCTGGGCGCTGACTGCGTTGAGGCTCGGTGAGGACAAGGCGGCCAGCTTCGGCGTCAAAGTCGGTCGCCTGCGGCTCGAGACGCTCATCCTGGTGAGCCTCCTCGCCGCCATTCCCGTCGCCTTCGTCGGCACCATAGGTTTTATCGGCCTCGTGGGCCCGCACATCGCGCGCATGGTCATCGGCGAGGACCAACGCTTCTTCCTGCCCGCATCGGCCCTCGCGGGCGCGCTCATCCTGTCGGCCAGCTCGGTCGTCAGCAAGTCGCTTATCCCGGGGACGGTCTTCCCGATCGGGATCGTCACCTCGCTGATCGGCATTCCCTTCTTCATCTCGCTCATCCTGTCCAGCACGAGGCGCTCATGGTGACGATCCGGCTTGAGGCGCTCGGCGCGCGCTACGGCACGAGCCTCCGGCTTCGGGATGTGACGACGCCAGCGTTCGAGGGCGGAGACATTGTGGCCGTGATCGGTCCGAATGCCGCCGGGAAGTCGACGCTCTTCAGGCGAATCGCCGGCCTCCTGCACGGACCGGGAGCAATGCATGTCGAGGGGGCCATTCGCGGGACGAGCGGCATCTGCTACATGCCACAGGAAACGTCCGCCAACGCGGTGCTCACCGTCTATGAGTCAGTGTTGCTCGCCCGCAAGCAGGGTATGGGCTGGTCCGTGGGCGACGATGATCTGGCTCGCATCGACGAGATCCTTGCGGCGCTCGGCATCGCCGACATCGCTTTCCGCAACATTGGCGAGCTTTCCGGCGGCCAGCGGCAACTCGCCAGCCTGGCACAGACGCTGGTGCGCGAGCCGGAGGTCCTGCTGATGGACGAACCGACATCAGCACTCGATCTGTCGCGGCAGGTGGAAGTGCTCGGTCTCATGCGCGAACTTGCCAGGGCGCGAGGCATGGTCGTGCTGATCGCCCTGCACGACCTCAATCAGGCCCTGCGCTTCAGCGATCAGACAATGGTCATCGCGGACAGCCGGCTGGTCGCATGCGGGCCAACGCGGGACATCATCACCTCACATCTGCTGCGGGACATTTATCATCTCAACGCGCGCATCGAGCCGTGCTCGCGCGGCATCGGCCATGTCATCGTGGATGGCGTGGCGGATGGGCGTCGGACGCTCACAATGCCGGCAGCGGAGACCGAATCCGGGCTTCGGAGCAGATTCGAGGCGGCAGCCGTTCCGGCCGCGTGACGGCAACGGCATTAAGCCGGTTGATCGACGCCCGCACTGATCGACCTGGTCCTCTAACCGCTGGTTGAAGGCGACAGCGTGCTGCATTCAACTCAAGGCGTGGCCGGCCAATCCATAGACCCAAGGCCCATTGTCTTCCCGGTTCAGAAAGCGGCGCCCCTTGGACATGGTCGTAACGGTCTCGGCAATGCCGAGGCCGCACTGCTGGAGAAACGCGGCAAACACGCCATCCTTCTCGCGGGTGTCGACACGGGCAAATCGTCCTGCCAGTCCGTTCAGATGCACGGCTGTAAGATGGACCGCGTCGAGATCGTTTCGCGCGACCATCGGGCCGATCACGTGACCACGCCCGAACTCGCGACACATGGAATAGCCGACGATCTCGCTGCCGCGGCTCAAAGTGCAGATTGAGGCATCGGCCGCGAGCAACGTGAGCAGCCTCTCGCGGTTTGTCCCAAACGCGCGGGTGTCCAGCGCCGTGATCTCCTTTAGCCTGTCGCTCGACAGCGCCTGCAATTGACCGTCCAGGGACGGCACTGTTGGGAGGATCGGTGGGACTTCCCCCTGGCGCATGTATACAGTCGCCTCGGTCGTGAAACCGAGTGAGACATAAAGAGGATAGGCAGCATGGGTAGCATTGAGTGCCAAGTTGCGATCGCCGCACTGCTCGAGGACTAGGTCCATGAGCCATCGGCCGCCTCCTTGCGCTTGCGTGCGGGGCGTTGTGATCACTACGCCGATGGTGGCGAAATCGTCCCCGTGAGGAAACCACATCGCGCTGCCGAAAACGCGCCCAATACCGTCAACGGCAACGATGCCCTGGCCGGCGCGACGCAGTAGGTTCCAATCCTTCGGCCGATGAGGCCAGCGGACTGAGATCGACAGCGCGTGCAGCAGCTCAACGTCGACATCATTGATGTCCCGCGCGACCAGTTCGAAGGATTTCAGGCGTACTGATCTCTGCATCTCAGTCGATCCTTCAACAAATGCGCAAGGCACGCGGTGTGACGTTGTGATCGATCGCCATGTCGCGACATGCCTCTTTTGCCGTAGCATTATACGGGAAAGCCAGCAGGTTTCGCTGGTTCGAGGTGCTTTTTCGCAATCTTCGGCCAAAGCATGACGCAATTCGGCAGGGAACTCTGCTGCCTGCGGATACGCTGGTTGCACCCGGTGATAATGTGCGATTAGAGCGGACCGCCATGAACGTGGATGAAATCCTCGCGACGCTGATTGGATTTCCCTCTGTTGTGGGCACGCCAAACCGCGCGATCGTCGATTGGATCCGCGACTACTGTCAGGCAGCCGGAGCCGAGGTGACGGTTCTGCCCGGTCCCGAGGGCGACCGGTCCAACCTCTTCGTGACGATCGGCCCGCGCCAGGGTCGGGGCTACATCATCTCCGGACATATGGATGTCGTGCCGGCCGGCGAGCCGGAATGGAGCTCGGATCCGTTCGTCCTGCGCCGCGAGGGCGGCAGGCTATACGGCCGCGGCACCACCGACATGAAGGGCTTCCTCGCCTGCGCATTGGCCGCGCTCCCAGGACTTGCGGCGATGAACCTGCGGCAGCCAGTTCATCTCGCATTCTCCTATGACGAAGAGGCGGGGTGCCGTGGTGTGCCGCATCTCCTGGCCGCGTTGCCGAGCTTATGCGAGAGGCCGCTTGGCGCCATTGTCGGCGAGCCGAGCAGAATGCAGCCTGTGCGCGCGCACAAGGGGAAGGCCGCCGCGCGGCTCGAGGTGATCGGGCGATCCGGCCATTCCTCACGCCCCGATCTCGGACTCAATGCTGTGCACGCCATGGCCAGCGTCATCACATACGCCGTGGTCTACGGCCAGTCCCTCGCCGACGGGCCGCTCGATGAAAATTTCGAGCCCCCATATTCTTCCTTGCAGGTGGGCGTCATCGCCGGTGGACAGGCGGTCAACATCATCCCTGGCCAATGCACAGCCGATATCGAGGTGCGCGCCGTGCCCGGCGTTTCTCCAGCCTCCCTGCTTGAGCCTGTCAAGACCCGGCTTTTCGCCCTGCGAGACAGTGGCTTCGATGTGGCGTGGCACGAGTTGAGCACCTATCCCGCCCTCGCGCCCGCGAACGGGAGCGCGCTAGCGGCCGTTCTGACCGAGCTGACGGGGCAGGAGCCGCTCACAGCCGTCAGCTTCGGCACGGAGGCCGGGCTTTACCAGCAGGCCGGCATCGACGCGATCATTTGCGGTCCTGGCGACATCGGCCGTGCCCATCGTCCCAATGAGTATATCGAGATCGGTGAACTCGCCGCTTGCCGGAAGATGATCGAGGGGCTTGGCGCGCGTCTTGCGGCCTGAAGGAAGGGCGGTCGCCATGGCGTTTCTTTTCAATTCCGATGCGGCGCGTGCTGCGGTCTTCCGCGAGATATTCGCGCGCGAGCTCCCGGATCTGGATTTCTTCCATTCCGGAGATGAGATGGAGCCGGAGAAGGTGCGCTATCTCATCACCTGGACGGTGCCGGACGAGATCTCGCGCTACCGCAATCTGGAAGTGCTGTTTTCCATCGGCGCGGGCGTCGACCAGTTCAAGCAGGACGTGGTGCCAAGCCATGTGAAGCTTGTGCGCATGGTCGAGGACGGCATCATACGCATGATGCAGGAATACGTTGCGCTCGGCGTGTTGGCGCTCCACCGCGAGATGCCCGCTTATCTTGAGCAGCAGAAAAGATGCCTCTGGAAACCGATTGCCGCTCGACAGGCGGCCGAACGCCGGGTTGGCTTTCTCGGCCTTGGCATGCTGGCCCGCGCGGCTATCGAGCGTTTGAAGCCGTTCCAGTTTCAGCTTGCCGGGTGGAGCCGCAGCGAAAAGCGGATCGAGGACGTCGCCTGCTTTCACGGCACGGACCAACTCGCGGGCTTTCTGAAGCAAACGGATATTCTCGTCTGCCTGCTCCCGCTCACGGAACAAACGCACGGCATGCTCGACGCGGAGTTCTTCCACTTACTGCCCGCCGGGGCTCAACTGCTGCATGTCGGCAGGGGTCCGCAACTGGACCAGGCCGCGCTGATCGACGCGCTCGACACCGGTCACGTATCTGCGGCGATGCTTGATGTCACCGATCCAGAACCGCTCCCGGAAGACCATCCGCTGTGGTCGCATCCGAAGGTGATGATAACGCCGCACATCGCCTCGGTGACGCAACCGCATACGGCGGCACAATCCGTCGTCGACAACATTCGGCGCCACCGCGCCGGAGAAGAACTGATCGGCCTCGTCGATCGGACACTCGGCTACTAACCAGGAATCATCACATGTCACTTCTGATCACGATCGACACAGTTCCAGACTTTGCGCCGAAGGAGGCATTACCGGCTCCGGAGCGGCTCATTTCCGGCAATCCATCCTTCAAGACTTGGGCGCAGGATGCCTCGAAAGGTGAGAAGGTTCTGACCGGCGTCTGGGAGGCGACGCCCGGCGAGACGCATTCGATCAAGGGCACTATCTACGAGTTCTGCCACATCGTCTCGGGTCTCGTAGAAATCGAGGAGAAGGGCGGTGAGACCAAGACCTACCGCGCCGGCGACAGTTTCGTGATGAAACCCGGTTTCGTCGGCGTCTGGCGCACGATCGAGACCGTACGCAAGATCTACGTCTGCGTTTATGACTGAGTTCAGTGCTCAAGGTCCGGCCGAATAGCGCGCGGCGGTTCCAGAACAATCGGCTTTTCAGGTTCCGCCTGACGCGATTCGACGCCGTCGGAGGCATAAACCTCGACGGAAAATGCGGCGGGCGGTCGACTACTGTTCGGGCGACGCCAGTGCGAATGAGGACCTCCATCCATGAAGACCTACAAGATAGCGCTGATCCCCGGCGACGGCATCGGCAAGGACGTGACGCAGGCGGCATGGCAGGTGCTGCAAGTGGCGGCTAAGCAGGGCGGTTTCGTCCTTGATGACATAAGATTCCCGTGGTCGTGCGCCTACTACCTGGAGACCGGTGCAATGATGCCGTCAGACGGCATCGATACACTCCGAAAATTCGATGCGATCTATCTCGGCGCTGTGGGCTGGTCCGCGGAAGTGCCCGACTCAGTATCGCTTCACGGACTGCTCCTGCCGATCCGGAAAGGCTTCACGCAGTACGCCAACATACGACCGCACCGGCTGTTGCCGGGCGTTCAGGGGCCCCTCCGCTCCGATGGTTTCGATATCCTGTGCATCCGTGAGAATACGGAAGGCGAATATTCCGGCGCCGGTGGGCGCGTTCATTCCGGCACGGCCGATGAGGTCGCGGTTGAGACTGCGATCTTCACGCGTACGGGTGTCGAACGGATCATCCGTTTCGGTTTCGAACAGGCGCGGGCGCGTCGCAAGAAGCTCGCATCTGTCACCAAATCCAACGCGCAGAAGCACTCCATGGTTTTCTGGGATGAGGTCACGCGCGAGGTGGCGAAAGACTATGCCGATGTGGAGGTCTCGCACTACCACATCGACGCCATTGCCGCCCGTATGGTCCTGGCGCCGGAAAGCCTCGACGTAATCGTCGCATCGAACCTTTTCGGCGACATCCTCACCGATATTGGAGCGGCCATTCAGGGAGGGCTGGGTTACGCCGCCTCCGCCAATATCAATCCCGATCGCAGCGTGCCTTCCATGTTCGAGCCGGTCCATGGTTCGGCGCCCGACATCGCGCATCTCGGCGTCGCCAATCCGATCGCCGCGATCTGGTCCGGTGCCATGATGCTCGAGCATCTGGGCGAGGGGCACGCTGCGGCGGAAGTGATGTCGGCAATCGAGTCCGCAACCGCGCGGGGGATTGGCACGATCGCAGGCAAGGACAGGACTGAAACGATCGCGCAGGCCGTGCTGGCAGGATTAAGTTGAAAGGGAAGAGGAAAAGACCATGAATGCGATGACGAAGGTTGGCATGTTCAACGATTCCGACCTTTTTCGCCAGCAGGCGCTGATTGGCGGTGTCTGGCGGGATGCGGAAACGAAGGGCGCGGTCGATGTCATTGACCCTGCCAGCCAAATTGTTCTCGGCACCGTTCCCGCAATGGGGGAGAACGAGACGAGAGCGGCAATCGATGCCGCGGCCGAGGCCTTCAAAGGCTGGAAGAAAAGGACGCATGCCGAGCGTGCAGGATTTCTGGAACGCTGGCACGACCTCATCCGCCAGCACGAACAGGATCTCGCGCTCCTGCTGACGCTGGAACAGGGCAAGCCGCTTGCCGAGGCATTGGCGGAAATCCATTACGGCGCCTCCTTCGTGAAATGGTTCGCCGAAGAAGCTCGCCGGATCGGTGGCTCGACCATTCCGTCACCCACGGCCGATCGCCGCATTCTGGTGCTGAAAGAACCCGTCGGCGTCTGCGCCATCATCACGCCGTGGAATTTCCCCAACGCGATGATCGCACGCAAAGTAGCACCGGCGCTGGCCGCAGGTTGTACGGTTGTCATCAAGCCGTCGGAATTTACGCCATTCTCGGCGCTGGCGCTCGGCGTTCTGGCGGAACGGGCAGGTATCCCTGCAGGCGTGATCAACATTGTGACCGGCATGCCCGTCGAAATCGGCAACGAACTGATGGCCAATCAGACGGTGCGCAAGATCTCGTTCACCGGTTCGACCCGCGTCGGTGCGCTGCTCATGCGCGGCGCGTCCGATACCATCAAGCGGCTGAGCCTGGAGCTTGGCGGCAACGCACCCTTTATCGTCTTTGACGACGCCGATCTGGATAAGGCAGTTGAAGGGGTGATCGCATCCAAGTTCCGCAATGGCGGTCAAACCTGCGTCTGCGCGAACCGGATTCTTGTGCAGGAAGGCGTTTACGACGCTTTCGCCGAAAAGCTGAGCCGGCGCGTCACGCGGATGAAGGTTGGCGCAGGGACCGATGAGGGCACTGAGATCGGCCCGATGATCAACGCAGCCGCGATCGACAAGATCGAGCGTCACATCGCCGATGCTCAGGCGAAAGGCGCGCAGATCATCGCCCAAAGCGAGACGATGCCGGAGGGTAAGCAATATGCACGGCCCGTCGTGCTGGGAGAAGCTACTGCGGGGATGCTCCTGGCATCGGAAGAGACGTTCGGTCCAGTGGCGCCGCTTTTTCGCTTCGAGACGGAGGAAGAGGCCATCGCCATTGCGAACGGTACGCCGTTCGGCCTTGCCGCCTACTTCTACACCGACAACCTCAAGCGCTCATGGCGTGTTGCCGAGGCGCTGGAGTTCGGTATGGTCGGGCTCAACACAGGCATGATCTCTACCGAGGTTGCGCCTTTCGGCGGTGTCAAGCAATCGGGAGTGGGGCGCGAAGGATCGCAGCTCGGCATCGAGGAATATCTCGAGGTCAAGGCGCTTCATGTTGGCGGGCTTAACTAGTTATCTTGCACGCAGGTGGAAACACTTGCAGCCCTAAAGCGTTGGAACCACAAGAAAGGGGCGGTGAAAACCGCCCTTTCTCTATCGCGACCAGTGATTATTAACGTCTGGGAGTGCCTCAGCCTGGTGCGACTGCGCCAGCAAACAAAGTTAGGCGAATTCCCGAACAGGCTCCAGCCCGACGGCGCCGGCCAAACCGCCGATATCCTTGATTTCGGTATATTCGTAGAAGGGGTTCGCAGGTTCATGGCCGCGGTTCACCCAGACCTTGCTCTTGATGCCAAGATCATAGGCGGTCATGAGATCGTAGCGGAATGAAGACGACACATGTGTGATGTCCTCCGGGCCGCAGCCTAGCTTCTCGAGCATATATTCGAAGCCCTTCATCTGCGGCTTGTAGGCGCCGGTCTCCTCGGCCGTGATGACCATGTGAAAGGGTGCGCCGAGTTTCTCCACATTCGACATGATCAGGCTCTTCATGGAGTTCGACAGGATCACCAGCGGAATCTCCTTGGCGACCTTGGCCAGGCCCGCCGGGACATCCGGGTGCGGACCCCATGTCGGCACTTCCGCATAGATGCGTTGGGCATCTTCGGGCCGGAATGCGACGCCGTTGCGCTTGCAGGTCCGTTCCACGGAATTGTGCACGACCTCGCTGTACGGCTTCCAGGCGCCAAGAACCTCGTCGAGGCGATAGGCCGAGAAATCCTTGATGAACTGCGCCATCCCAGCTGGGGAGAGCTGCGCGCCGTATACGCGTCTCGCCGCACCGGCCATGTCGAAGTTGGTCAGCGTACCATAGCAGTCGAAGGTGATGTATTTCGGTCTGAACTGGGTCATGGGCGTCGATCCTTCCAATCCTGTCGGCACCGCGTGCCTTTAACAGCAAGGATCATAATGAGGACCGCAGAAGACTAGTCGCCGCATTCGATGCGCCCTGAAGCAGATTGTTTTGTATTGCGTGAGAGCTTTGGCAGAGAGTTGCGCCTGAGTTCGTTTCGAGCTTCGGCGGAGCGCGATCCTTCAGCCGCGCGTCGGCATAAGATGCGGCGCCGGCGACAAAGGAAAGTCAAAACGCCCATCGCTCAGGTTCTGGTCGGGAGGAACTGCTGTCCGCGGCGGGCTATCTTCGGCCTAGGCGAATTCAGGCCCGAAATGAACCGTGACCGCGCAGCAGATCACGCTGGAAAACGAGCTGAAGGACGAAACCGCACCACACCGGACTTACGCTCTCGTAAGTCAGGCACTACGCTGAATCGGAGGAAGCAAATGCTGGCAAACTCACTGATCGAACTCGATCGCGCACATCTGGTTCACCCGTTTTCATGCTATCGGAGCCACGAGGAGACGGGCGTGCGGGTGCTCAAATCCGCCAAAGGCGCAACCGTGACCGATGCAAGCGGGAAAACCCTGCTGGACGGATTCGCCGGTCTATGGTGTGTAAATATCGGATATGGCCAGGAAAGCGTCATTGAAGCAGCGACAAAGCAGCTAAGAGAGCTTCCCTATGCGACGGGATATTTCGGGTTGGGATCCGAGCCTGCCATTCGCCTTGCTGCCAGGCTTGCCGAGCTGGCGCCCGGCGATTTGAACCATGTCTATTTCACGCTTGGCGGCTCCGACGCAGTCGACAGTACGATCCGCTTCATTCGCTATTACTACCATGCCAAGGGTACGCCGCAAAAGGACCAGTTCATCTCCGTGGAGCACGGCTACCATGGATCCTCGACGGCAGGGTCAGGTCTGACCGCGATCCCGGCTTTTCACGCGGGTTTCGGCGTGCCTTACGACTGGCAGCACAAGATTCCCTCGCACTACGCCTATCGCAATCCAGTCGGTTCCGATCCGCAGGCGATCATCGGCGCATCGGTCGCGGCCCTGCGGGCCAAAATTGCAGAACTCGGCGCGGGCCGCGTTGCGGCCTTCTACGCCGAACCCATCCAGGGTTCGGGCGGTGTCCTCGTTCCACCGACAGGTTGGCTGAAGGCTCTGCACGCCGTGTGCAAGGAACACGACATTCTGTTCATTGCCGACGAAGTTATCACTGCCTTTGGCCGCACAGGCCCTCTCTTCGCCTGTGAGGAAGACGAGGTCGTGCCGGATTTCATGACCACGGCGAAGGGACTGACCTCGGGCTACGTGCCGATGGGCGCCGTCTTCATGTCGGACCATGTGTACAATACGATCGCGGACGGAGCCGGCAAAGCGGCTGTCGGCCATGGCTATACCTATTCGGCCCATCCCGTGAGCGCGGCGGTCGGGCTCGAATGTCTGCGTCTCTATGAAGATGGCCTGCTCGAGAATGGGCGGAAGGTGGGGAAGCGGTTGATGGAAGGCCTTCGCTCGCTCGCCGACCACCCGCTGGTTGGCGACATTCGCGGTCGCGGCATGCTGGCAGCAATCGAGTTGGTCACCGACAAGGCACGCAAGACACCGCTGCCGGCGGCGGCCGATCCGGGGCGCCGCATCTTCGAGCGCGCGTGGGCAAACGGCCTTGTCATCCGTGCCTTCAACAGCGGCATCCTCGGCTTTGCGCCGCCGCTCTGCTGCACCGAGGACGATATTGATGAAATCCTTGAACGCACGCGGATGACGCTGGACCAAACCCTCGAAGATAAGGACGTGCGGGCAGCGATGAAGGGGTGATCATTGCCATCACCGAACCGACCTGAGTCAATGCGGTAGACGCCTGGCGCCCCGAAGCAATCCTCAGGTGATGCCGCCGTCTGCCAAGTGCAAAGCAAGTTGCCGGTATGTGGAATCTCTTGCCGTTGCACAAGCGCAGCGAAAACAGCAAGAAGGAGCGCTGGCGCGCGGCTCTCCAGATCCGAGACTGCGGAGCTGCATTCTCATTTGTCGAAAATGATGTCGAGAGGCAAATGGGATTTCACGATCGGTGACTTCAGCACGACGAAGCTGAAATATTTGTCGATTCCGATATCCAATTCGATCATGCGCTCCATTATCGTCTGGTACTCGCTGATGCCCGCTGTGACGAACTTCACAAGATAGTCGTAACCGCCTGAAACCAGATGGCATTCGATGACCGAATCGACTTTCTGAATTGCGGTGAGAAATCTCGCGAAGTCGTTCTGTTGATGGTGCTTGAGCGTGACTTCGGTGAAGATCGTTAGAGTCTGTCCGAGCTTGGACACATCGATCTGGGCGGAATAGCCGGTGATGAAGCCTTCCGCCTGAAGCTTCTTCACCCGCATCAGGCAAGGGCTCGGCGAAAGGTTGACAAGGTCGGCAAGCTCGACATTCGTGACTCGCCCGTTCTTTTGCAGTTGGGATAAGATCTTGATGTCGATCTTGTCGAGCTTCATTGGAAACCTGTCACATGTTCGAACCGCGGATCGCTCGGCAGACGGCGTCCGTCACTTCCTGCGTGGTCGCTGTCCCTCCCACGTCCGGCGTCAGCACGCCTTCACTCGTCACCGTTTCCACAGCGCTCATCAACCGCACGGCCGCTGCGCTCTCGCCCAGATGTTCGAGCATCTGGGCAGCGGTCCAGAAGGTGGCGACCGGGTTGGCAATACCCTTGCCGGCGATGTCGAATGCCGAGCCGTGAATTGGCTCGAACATCGAGGGATAGCGACGCTCGGGATCAATGTTGGCGGTCGGTGCAACGCCGAGACTGCCCGCGAGCGCGCCTGCAAGGTCCGACAATATGTCGGCGTGAAGATTGGTGGCGACGATCGTATCGAGGCTCCGAGGTTTCAACGTCATACGCACTGTCATAGCATCGACTAGCATCTTGTCCCACGCGACGTCAGGGAACTCTTGCGCCACCTCGGCTGCGATTTCGTCCCACATTACCATCCCGTGACGCTGAGCGTTGGATTTCGTAACCACGGTCAGGAGCTTTCGCGGCCGTGACTGCGCCAGCCGGAATGCATAGCGCATGATGCGGGTGACGCCGACGCGCGTGAAGATCGCGACCTCGGTTCCGACCTCCTCGGGGAGGCCGCGATGGGCGCGGCCGCCGTGGCCCGAATACTCGCCCTCGGAATTCTCCCGCACGATCACCCAATCCAGATCGCCAGGGCCAACACCCGCCAGAGGCGAAACAATCCCGGGCAATATTCTTGTTGGCCGCACGTTCGCGTATTGATCAAAGCCTTGGCAAATCGGCAGCCGGAGGCCCCAGAGCGTGATATTGTCGGGCAAGTCGGGAGCGCCTACCGCGCCAAAGAAGATGGCGTCGAAGCGCTTCAGTTGCGCCACGCCATCTTCGGGCATCATCCGACCATGGGCCTTGTAGTAATCCGAGCCCCAGTCGAAGTGCTGGACGCGCAGCTTGAAGTCGCCGCAGCGTTGCTGCAGCGCCTCAAGCGCCTGGAGACCTGCGGCAATGACCTCTGGCCCGATCCCGTCGGCAGGAATGGCGGCAATCTCATATTCGCGCATCGTCAGTTCCCTGTTTTTGGTGCTGGCCGCATCGTGCCTCAATCTCGTGTGCGACCGATTGTACCTTGGCAAGACGGTCTTCTCAGAATTCAGCGACCTTGCCCCACGCAGCGGTCTTCAGACGCTCGGGCCTATAAGGACGCGGATCGACAATAGGCTCGCTGCCTGCGATGATGTCGGCGATCATATGCCCCGCACCGGGGCCAATCCCGAAGCCGTGACCGCTGAATCCCGCCGCCAGGATGAAGCCCGGAATCCCCTCCACTTCGCCGACTGCGGGAATGCCGTCGGGTGTACTGTCGATATAACCCGCCCACACATCGGAGATCGCCACCCGTTGGAGTTCGGGGATCAATTCGCAGGCTCTCCGATATGTCAGCCGAATCTGCCCCATGTCGGGCTTCGGGTCGAGAATCCGGTTCCGTTCCATTGGCGTGATGTCGTCGAGGGTCCATTTGCGCAGGCTTTCGTGGCCCTGACGCCAGCCCTCGAAGGCGCCCGGGGCGAGATTGCGCCAGCGGCGGGCGAACATAGGTACAAACTCGCGGCTGAACCTGAACTGTTGCGGCGTTGGATCGACACGCGCCCGCCCGCTGATCGCCAGCGTGTATCCACCGTTGCTGCGCCGCGTCAGAGAGATGCGAGCGGTATGCAGGGCATCTGGCAGACCGTTTGCGCCTGGCGCCACGGCCAGAATGGACTGACGCACGGCAGCTTGCGGAAAACGCACACCGAGCTGGTTGCAGAAGGAAGACGCCCACGCGCCCCCGGCCATGACCACGGTCTTTGTCCGGATGCTACCCGCTTCGGTCACGACAGCGCTCACCCGGCCGGCGCTCAATTCCAGCCCGCGCGCCGCGCAGTGCTGATGTACGGTGCCTCCCGCCGCCATGATGCCGCGCGCTGCAACCGGCACTGCCTTGGAAGGGTCCGCCGTTCCGTCGGTTGGCGAGAACACGCCACCTTTCCATTTGCGGCGCGTCGCTCTGCCCCGTTCGGTGGCTTCTTCCGCGCTCAGCATGTGCGTGGTGACGCCGACCGTTCTCGCAAAATCGCGCCACTTCGCCCAGCCTGCCAGCTCATTTTCGTCTTGTGAGAGATAGAGGAGCCCGCAGCGGCGAAAGCCGGTGTCTTGGCCGGTCTCCTGTGCTACCTTCTCCCAGAGGTCGAGGCTCTTGGTCGCCATCGGCAGCTCACGCGCATCGCGGTTCTGCTGGCGGCACCAACCCCAGTTGCGGCTGGACTGCTCGGCCGCGATACGCCCCTTCTCGACCAGGGCGACCTTGAGGCCGCGGCGCGCCAGATAGTAAGCGCTGAACACGCCCACCACCCCGCCGCCGATGACGACGACGTCCGCCTCGCGAGGGAGGGAAGGGCTGCAGTCGATGTGCATGAGCGGCGCGGGCATGGATGGGACTCCGGTAATTTGAACCATCCTAACCTGCCGCCCGCAGAGGCAGACTGCGGAGTTTGTGCCTGGACGGAATTTCCTGCGTTTAGCAGCCCCCAGGACAGGCAATTATTGCGCTAAGAGCTCGCTGCGTGGGCAAGCTGAAGTACATTTCATGCAGTCGCGTCATCTGCGGCATGGGCGGCATACGGCGCAGTCGTCGACCTTGATCGGCAGCGCCTTGGCCGACATTGCGATGGGCCGCACGGTCACCAATCCGTTTGGGCGCCATGGCCCGCAAATGGTGTCGATGTACACCGGAAATCTTTGGTCCTATCCCTCATGGCCACGTATTGCCGAATAAAGGATATGGTTGCCTGATCCCGGTTTCCGCGCCGAAACGGGAACAGAGTGAAATGCCGAACTGGATGTTCTTTTCAGAAGTTCCTGCCGCGCGAGGGCCAAGTTTCGAAGACTCTGCGGAAACAGAACAGTCAGACTGGCTGCAAGAACGGAGCAACCCTTCCTTTTGGCAGGCAGGCTCCAGAGGACATTCGACAGGCAAGGCTTGCTCCTTCGGAGAGTTCTCCAAGAAAAAGGGAACAGAGTCCGGTACACGGATCGGATTTCATAAGGGAGCCGCTAGGATGAGCAGAACCCGTCTCTCGCAGCCTCAGCGCGCGAAGCGTCGAGAAGGCGGGACTACGGCCGCTAGGGTGAGGCGCTTCTGCTCAAAGGGCGATGATGCGGTCCGCAACAGGGTGGACGCGCTCGGTTGAAAGGGGAGGTGATCTCGATGATCGCAAGCATCCAGGCTGTAGCCCCCCACGATGTGGCGCTTTCGGTGCGCGACCTCACAGTGAATTTGCCGCAAGGCATGGAACGGACCCATGCTGTCAAGGACATTTCCTTCGATCTGAAACGCGGCCAGATCCTTTGCATCATAGGCGAGTCCGGATCGGGTAAGTCGGTGACGGCGAACGCGATCATGGGGCTTCTGCCGAAGGTGATCCGCCTCTCATCGGGTGTCATCCAGCTGGAAGGGATGAACATCGTTGGCATGTCGCCAGACAAGCTGCGCAACCTGCGTGGACGGGTCGTGTCGATGATCTTTCAGGACCCGCTCTCGGCGCTCAATCCCCTGATGACGGTGGGCGCGCAGATTGACGAGGTCATGGCCGCGCACGGCTTCGGCACGCCACAAACCTGTCGCAACCGCGCAATCGAACTGCTCACTGAAGTAGGCCTGCCAGATCCCGAACTCATGTATTATCAGTACCCGTTCCGGCTTTCGGGCGGGCAGCGGCAGCGCGTCATGATCGCCATGGCCTTGGCGCTCGAGCCGACGGTGCTGATTGCGGATGAGCCGACCACCGCGCTCGACGTCACCACCCAGGCTCAGATCCTGCAACTGATCCGTGACATTCAGCGGCGCAAGGGCATGAGCGTGATGTTCATCACCCATGATTTCGGCGTGGTGGCCGAGATCGCCGACAGCGTCGTGGTGATGGAAAAGGGTCATGTCGTCGAACAAGGCAGCGCCGAGCAGGTGTTGAAGTCGCCCAAGCACCCTTATACCCAGCGCCTGATTGCAGCCGTACCGCATTTGACCGGCGAAGATCGCCCCCGTCCGGACGCTGCCAGCAAGGAGCCGATCCTGAAGGTTGAGGGTCTGGTGAAGACCTATCGCGGTGGCAGCGCGCTGTTCGGCGCGCAACGGACTGTGACAGCGGTCAACGAGGTTTCGTTCGAACTGGCGCCCGGCCGCACGCTTGGGGTCGTAGGCGAGAGCGGTTCGGGGAAATCGTCGCTGGGCCGGCTGCTGATCAAGCTGCTGGACAGTGACGGCGGCGGGATCTTGTTTGAGGGCTGTGACATAGCCAAGCTTTCCGAAGCGAAGTTCCGCCCGCTTCGACCGCGGATCCAGATGATCTTCCAGGATCCCTTCGCTTCTCTGAACCCACGCTCGACGGTCGGTCACATCATGACGGTAGGCCCGCTGGCGCACGGGATGCCTTATGTCCAAGCGCGCGATGAAGCGCGTGCGCTTCTGGCCCATGTCGGTCTCGATGCCGGCGCTTTTGGCCGCTACCCGCACGAGTTCTCGGGTGGGCAACGCCAGCGCATCGGCATCGCTCGTGCGCTGATGTTCAAGCCGAAGCTGTTGATTGCCGACGAGGCGGTCTCCGCACTCGACGTGTCGATCCAGGCGCAGATCCTGCAGCTTCTGGACAAGATCCAGCGCGAGACGGGCGTGTCGATGGTCTTCATCACGCACGACCTGCGCGTCGCCAGCCAGATCTGCGACGAAATCGCAGTGATGCAGACGGGCCGGATCGTCGAGCGCGGACCGCCCTCACAAATATTCCTGAACCCGCAAGCAGCCTACACGCGCCAACTGGTAGCGGCGATTCCAGGAGAGCGGCCGGGCAATGCCGGTCCAGTAGCAGCAAACGCATAAGAAATAACAAGAGAGGAACTACCATGACCAAAAATTCATCGACTACGTCCAACTACTCGAGGCGCGAAGCGCTGCGACTGATGGCGATAGGTGGGGCTGCAGGCCTCATCGCGCCCAATCTGTTGGGCAAGCCCGCCTTCGCCAAGACCCCTCCTGCAGGGCCGGCCGGGCGCGTCGTCGTCGGCCTCTCCCAAGAGCCGACCGTGTTCAATCCGCTGATGGCGCATATCGAGGTCGATGACGCGATCCATTTCTCGGTTTTCGACGCGCTGGTCCGCATGGATCCCCAAGGCGGCCTACATCCAAACCTCGCGGCCGAGGTGCCAAGCCAAAAGAACGGCGGCATTTCGGAGGACGGTCTCAACTGGCGCGTCCGGTTGCGTGACAATGCCCGCTGGCACGACGGTGAGCCCTTCACGGCCGAAGACGTGAAATTCACCCTTGAGCTCATCACGAACCCGAAGTTTCGGGCTTGGCGCACGAGCGGCCATTCGCTCGTGCAGGACATCACAGTGGTTTCGCCCACCGAGATCACATGGCGGATGAAGGAGGCCTTCGCGCCCTATCTTTCGTTCTTGGCCGAAACCTTCATCGTGCCGAAGCACATTCTGGGGAAAGAAGCCGATCCGAACACAGCCGCGTTCAATCAGGCGCCGGTCGGCACCGGAGCATTCAAATGGGGCCAGCGTGTTGCGGGCGATCATATCGAGCTCGTCGCCAATCCTGAGTACGCCGGCGAAGGTCCCTATGTCGAGCAGCTCATCTTCAAATACATCCCCGACATGACCGTGCTCTACACTCAGTTCAAGAGCGGCGACGTGGACCTGGTCGATCAGTCGTTCATCACCGCCGACCATTATACTGAAGCCCGCGAACTACCGGACCGCGTGGTGACACTGGAGACAGGGGCATCCCTGGAGTCGATCTACCTCAATTTGGGCCGCCCGCAGTTCAAGGACCTGGCAGTGCGCCAGGCGCTCTACGCCGCGTTGGACAGGAAGGCGATTGTCGACACGATCTATTACGGCGTGGGTACCCTCACCGAGACCTTCATGCCGAAGGAGTCCTACTACTATGACCCGAACCTGCCGGTTCAGGAGTTCAATCTGGACCGGGCGCGCCAAATCCTCGATGAGGCCGGGTGGGTGCCGGGACCGGATGGAATCCGCGCCAAGGATGGGGTGCGACTGTCCTTCTCCAACTCGACAACTTCCGGCAACAACCTGCGGGAGCAGACGCAGCAGTTCCTGCAGCAGACGTTTGCCGAGATCGGCGTCGAGATGACGATCTCGAATTTGCCGGCTGCAGTCATGTGGGGCGAGTTCTGGCTGAAATCGCAATTCGACACCGCCATGGTGGGCGTCACCTATCTGATTGCCGCGGACCCCGACGCCACAAACCGGCTCCATACGAAGGCAATCGCCGCTCAAGGCGGACACGGTTCGAACACCGGGCAATATTCCAATCCTGAGGTCGATGCCCTGCTCGAAAAGGGTGCTCGCAGCTTCGATCCGGAAGAACGGCGCGCGATCTATAATCGTGTGCAGGAAGTCGTGCGCCACGATCTGCCCTTCCTGCCGCTGTTCGCGTACACAATCGTCCTCGGGCGCAAGAAGGGGCTGGACGGCTTCGAGCCCAACGCCAACACCCGCACCGCGTCGTGGAATGCCGCCGCCTGGAAGTGGAAGGCCTAGACGCAGTTGCCGCCGCCCAGCCCGATTCCGCCGCGGCGGCGGCAACAGACTAAAATCATCAACCCACAATGGAGGGACTCGAATGCGCGGCTTCCTGCTCAATCGCCTCTTGCAGAGCCTGGTGCTGCTTGTGATCGTTTCGATCATCGGCTTCGGCATTCTGAACCTCCTTCCCGGCGGCCCGCTGGCCCAATTCGGGCTTGATCCCGGAATGACCCAGCAGGATATCGAGCGTCTCAAGGGGCTGCTGGGCCTCGATCGCCCTATATGGATCCAATATCTGGACTGGGCATGGCGGCTGCTGCGGGGCGACTGGGGTCACTCCTTCCGCGACGGAGCGCCGGTCTTGGAGGTCATCGGCAGCCATCTCTTTGCCACGCTGCTGCTGATGGGTTCCTCAACCGTGATTGCAATCTCCATTGGCGCCTGGATTGGAATCCGAGGCGCCACGCGCCGCTACTCGCTGTTCGACTATGTCGCAACCGTCGGGGCCATGGTCGCATTGTCGGTCCCCACCTTCTGGTTCGGACTCGTCGGCATCTACGTCTTTTCCCTGAAGCTGGGCTGGCTGCCCGCGGGCAATATGTCCGAGATCGGCGATGCCTCGATCCTGGGCTATCTCCACCATCTGATCCTGCCAAGTATCGTGCTGTCGCTGGTCCATGTCGCGATCTGGAGCCGCTACATGCGGACGGCGACTCTCGACGCCATTAGCCAGGACTTCGTCAAGACGGCCCGGGCCAAAGGGTTGAGTGAACGCCGGATTCTGATGAAGCATGTCGTCGGCAACGCACTTTTGCCGATGATTACCTTGGCCGGGGTGCAGCTTCCCAGCGTCCTCACCGGCGCGCTCGTGACCGAAACCGTCTTTACCTGGCCAGGAATGGGACGGTTGTTCCTCGATAGCCTTGGTTACAGCGACTATCCGGTTGTGATGGGGCTGCTGATGTTCTCCGCCATCCTCGTTCTGCTTGGAAACCTGATCGCCGACATTGTCGTCGCTATTGTCGATCCGCGCATTCGCCTGGCGTGAGCGCGCAACTTCCCGACAGGAGACAGCCGATATGACCGCTCTCACCGCAAATGCAGCTCCAAGCCGATGGAGTAACAAGCGCGCGGCACGTCGTTTCATGCGTCATCGCTTGGCCCTGCTTGGGTTGGCGATGATCATCTTCCTGAGCCTCGCTTGCGTCCTCGGCCCCCATCTCCTGCCTTATGACTCACTGTATATCGATCTGCGGGCCCGCTTTGCCCCTCCGCTGACGGGCTACCACTTTCTAGGTACCGATCCGCTTGGCCGCGACGTGGCGGCAAGGCTTTTGATGGCGGGACGAATCTCGCTGCTGGTGGGTTTCTTTGCCATGGTTTTGTCGACGCTCATCGGCACGCTGGTCGGCGTAATTGCCGGCTATCGCGGGGGCTGGGTCGGGGCCACGCTGATGCGCACGGTCGATGGTTTCCTGTCATTCCCATCGATCTTTCTGCTGCTGGCGCTGGCTGCCGCACTGAAGCCCAGTCCTGTGATGATCACCGTCATTATCGCCCTCACCAGTTGGATGGAGGTTGCCCGCATAGTCGAAGCGGAAGTCCGCTCCTTACGCGAACGCGAGTTCGTCCTGGCCGGGCGAATGCTGGGATTGAGTGGCACCCACATCATGTTTCGCGAGATACTGCCCAACGCCATGGGGCCGATTATCGTTGCTTCCACCTTGACGGTCGCGCGCGCCATTCTCATGGAAGCCTACATCAGTTTCCTCGGCTACGGGATCCAGCCGCCACTGCCCAGCTGGGGCAACATGCTCAATGGCGCCCAGCAATATCTGGGCAGCGCACCCTGGCTGGCAATCATTCCCGGAGCTGCAATCACGATCGCGGTAACCAGTTTCAACTTCATCGGTGACGGGCTGCGTGATGCGCTCGACGTCCGAGACGACCACATCTGAAGTTTCACCGACCGTAGATCACCCCAGCGAGAAGTCAGCCCCGTGCAAGAGCCTCATATCGCCGACAAGAACACGCCCTACTGGTGGGAAGCAGCGCCCGTCATGCCGCTGCCGCGGCAGCCCCTCGCAAAGAAGCTTGACGTGGCAATCGTCGGCGCCGGTTATGCCGGTCTTTCGGCCGGGCTTTTGCTGGCGCGCGAAGGACGCTCGGTCGCAGCTTTTGATGCAATGAATCCGGGCGAGGGTGCTTCCACCCGCAACGGCGGGATTACGAGCGCGAGCATCCGGCCCGACTATGCCACGATCACCCGGCGCTTCGGGGAAGAGAAAGCCATGGCGATCGAGGCCGAGGGAAAGGTCGCACGCGAATTCCTCTACGACTTCATCAAGACCGAAGGGCTCGACTGCGACTTCCGACTGGTTGGCCAATTCAAGGGCGCTTTCGGATATGAACAGTATGAGAAGATGGCGCGCGGCGCCGAGACGCTGGCGAAGAAACTGGGGATCGAGTCCTACGCGGTTCCGCATGCCGAGCAGCGAAATTATATCGGCACCGACTTCTACCGCGGCGGAACCGTTCGGATGGACATTGGCGGGCTGCACCCCGCAAAATTCCATGCTGAGCTCCTGCGGGTGGCGCTCGCATCCGGGTTGACGGTCCATTCGCATACAGTGGTCAAGTCGATCGAGAGGAACGGTTCGGGGTTCCGCGTCGCGACTTCGGCGGGGACGGTGGACGCACGGCAGGTTCTGGTCTGTACCAACGGCTATACCGACGGCGCTGCTCCCTTCCTGCGCCGCCGCCTGGTTCCGGTCCGCAGCCGGATCATCGTCACCGAGGAACTTGCGCCCGATGTCATGGCGCAACTGATGCCGAAGCTGATGACGGTCACCGAGAACCGGCAACTCGGTTTCTATTATCGTCCCTCGCCCGACGGAAAACGTATCCTGCTGGGGGGCCGTGACAGTTCCCGCGTCGGCGATCCGGCGGCGCCGAAACTTCTCCTTCGCAAGGGCCTGGTGAACCTTTTCCCGGAGTTGGAGAACGTGCGCCTTTCGCATTGCTGGTTCGGCAATGTGGCGATGAACCGAGACATGCTGCCCCGCATCTTCGAGACGGACGGCGTGGTCTATGCAACGGGCTTCTGCGGTTCGGGCGTGGTCTGGGCGCCATGGATTGGCATGCGTGCGGCCCACAAGTTGATGGGGCATGGCGAGCAGTCGCGCACTGCGTTCGACTTTCGACCGCCTTCGGCCGTCCCCCTCTATCGTGGCAATCCGTGGTTCATGCCGGCGATTATCCAGGGCTATCGGTTGCAGGACCGCCTCGCCTTCTGGCGCGCCAGACGCTAGTCGCCGACATCGGGGGCGATCCGTGGTTCATGCGGGCAACTCTTTGGCGCGCCCGCCGCTGATACGACTGCAGGATCGCGCGCGGCCACCTTGTTGCCGTGTCGAAAAATCTGTCGGGACTGGGGCCTTGGTGCGAAAACTGATCAGCGGTGGGACGCCTTTGCGCGGATCAGCGCGTCGGCCATGTAGAGGTCCTGCAGGGAGATGCCGGAACTGTCGAAGACGGTGATCTCATTGTCGAAGTGGCGTCCGAGCGCACGCCTTTCAATAACGTCGCCGATTGGTGTTACCGCAAGCACGCCGGCGTCGATTTCGTCGCGCACGTGTTGGAACTCGCCGATCTGGACGGACTGGGAAAGCAGATCACAAAACAGACGTGCCTTGGGAAACAATTCGCTCGGCAATTCGCGTTTGCCCGGAGCATCCGACCCGATGCTGACGATATGGGTTCCGGGTCCCACCCAAGCGGCATCGAACAGCGGTTCGCGTGCGGGTGTCGCCGTCACCACGATGTCGGCCGTGCGCACGGCTTCTTCCGGCAAGGCAGCGCGCGCCTTCAGTCCCCTTTCGCCGATCTGATCGACAAAAGCGTCGCGCCGCGGCGAAGGCCGGGCCACGACCAGCAATGTTTCGATTGGGCGGATGCGTGCCAGCGCCATCACTTCGAAGCTCGCCTGGTTGCCGGCCCCGAAGATCGCCAGAACCTTGGCTTGCTTGCGCGCAAGAAGATCGGCCGCAACCGCGTCGGCGGCGGCCGTCCTGTAGGCGTTGACCTTCCCGGCCTCGACTACGGCACCGAGCCGACCTGTATGCTGATCGAGCAGCACGATGGTCGAGTTGTGGCGGGGAAGGCCACGTGCCGGGTTGCCCGACCAGAAGGAGCCAATTTTCACGCCGGTCAGCTCGCCCGACGAACCGGATTTGATTGAGAAGGTATTGGTCACCTCCTGTGTGCGCCCGAGAACAGCCGGAAAGACCCAGCTCTGCCGCGATGCTGCCGCCACGAGAGCCTCGCGCGCCGCCTCGAAAGCAAGTTCATGCGTGACGAGGGCGGCTGACTCCTCTTCGCTGATGTAGATCATCCAAAATTCCTCCTGGGCATCGCCGATCGGGCAACCACGAAGCGGCGATTCAAGGTGCCAGGTATTCCTCGCCCGATTTGCACGATTTGGCATGCCGAGGAACTGCATAAAACGAATAATACCGCTGATTTGAAGGCACAAAACAGCAGCGAAATCTGTCCGCCGGGCGCGACCCTAAGATCCGACGTCAATCCGACTCTGGATCAACTGACAGCGTTGCACCTTATGGCCTTTGAGCATGACAGAGATATCGTCAGCGCCCCGATCGAGCTGATGGAATTGGAAACCCGCCATTTGCCGGGCGCACTGAAGCTGTCGCAGGAGATGGCCTGGCCCTACCGTCAGGAGGATTGGGAATTTGCCCTGATGGTCGGCAATGGCCTGGTCCTTGAGCGGGCAGGACAGGTGATTGGCACGGCCATGTCCTGGAATTACGGACAGTCCTATACCTCGGTCGGGATGATCATAGTTACTGGCTCCGCGCAAGGCGGTGGCAACGGGGCCCGGCTCTTTGATGGGTTGCTCGAGGCGACACACGGTCGCAACCTGCTGCTCAACTCAACCGAAGAGGGGCTGGCGCTCTACAAGCGACGCGGCTTCACTGCCTGGGGCACGGTGCTCCAGCACCAGGGCTCGCTGGCTGTCGCCGTGACGCGGAGTACCAGCGACGACATCCGTCAAGCGACAGCCTCTGACCTAGCGGCGATCCAGGCCTTCGACGAACGGGCCACGGGCATGCCCCGGCTGGCGATGGTGGCTGCGCTCGCCGATGTGGGCAACGCATTGGTCATCGAGCGTAGGGGACGGATTGCAGGCTACGCTGTCGCGAGGAGGTTTGGCCGCGGCTATGTCGTCGGCCCTTGTGCAGCCGAGAGCGACCACGACGCGCGGCTTCTGATCCTGGCCCAGCTTTCGAAGCTTCACAATCAATTCGTTCGCATCGACGTCTATGCCGAGGATGGATTGGGCGACTGGCTTGCGAGCCTTGGCCTGCAGCGGTCCGGCACTGCGACCGCCATGGTCAAAGGACAACGACCCGTCGCCGAGGGGCCAGCCCATATGTATGCGTTGGCAAACCAGTCGTTCACTTAGGAAACGAGATTATGAACAAGGTGGCCGCAAACCTGGCAGTGAGCGAGACGGCTAGGACGATCGACGCCTTGGTCACGCCGGCGCTGCTTCTCGACCGTGGGCGGCTCGGACGCAACATTCAGCGCTTGGCTGAGCGCGCCAGGAAGCTTGGCGTGGTGCTGCGCCCGCATATGAAGACGGCCAAGAGCATCGATGTCGCCCGATACCCGCTTCACCGCGAACCCGGACCGATCACGGTCTCGACCATCGCCGAGGCGGAGTATTTCGCGGGCCATGGCTTTCGAGACATGACCTATGCGGTCGGCATCTCGCCGGCCTCGGCCAAGCGGGCCATGGAGCTTTGTCGCCGCACCGGCGCTGGTGTGAAGCTGTTGCTCGATTCGGTCGAGCAGGCCGATGCCCTAGCCAGCGTCCGCGAAGCCACCGGTATGACCCCATCTGTTTTCATCGAACTGGACTGCGATGACCATCGCGGTGGCTTGAGGCCGGACGACCCGAAGTTGCTCGACGTGGCCGGCAGTGTCGTCGCGGCCAGTGCCAAACTCGTCGGCGTTCTCGCCCATGCAGGCGAATCCTATGGCTTGAACACGCCCGATGCGCTGGTCAAGGCAGGCGAGAACGAGCGTTCAGCCACGGTGCGCGCCGCTGAAATCCTGCGCGCCCATGGCCATGCCTGCCCGATCGTCAGCGTCGGCTCGACGCCGACAGCGCATTTCGCCAGCAATCTTGAGGGGGTCACGGAGCTGCGCGCCGGGGTCTACATGTTCTTCGACCTGGTCCAGCACGGCGTTGGGGTGTGCGAACTCGACGACATCGCGATTTCCGTATTGGCCACGGTGATCGGGTCCAAGCCGGAAAAGGGATGGGTGCTGGTCGACGCTGGATGGATGGCGCTTTCGCGCGACCGGGGAACCGCAAACCAGCAGATCGACCAGGGTTACGGCGTGGTCTGCGACGAAAAGGGGCGGGTGCTTGAAGATGTGATCGTGGCCCAGGCCAGCCAGGAACACGGTATCCTCGCCATTCGCGCCGGTTCTGGAAAGTCCATGCCCGAGCTGCCGCTCGGGACTCGGGTCCGGATTCTGCCCAACCATGCGTGTGCGACGGCCGCCCAGCATGATTTCTACAGCGTCGTCAACGGGGCCAGCCCCAAGATTGAAGCACGTTGGGAGCGGATGCGCGGCTGGTAGGCGCGCGACTAGGCTCGGATGTCGCCCCACTCAAATCAACACCGGTGGTCAAGAAAATGAAGTTTACCTCTTACTGGCTGGATACGTCTCAGCCGTTCAATGAAGGGTCGTCCAAACCGCTCGAAGGCCACTACGACGTGGCCATTGTGGGCGGCGGCTTGACCGGCTCCTCCGCCGCGCTGGCCCTTGCCAAAAAGGGCGCCCGGGTTGCCCTGTTGGAGGCCGAAACGATCGGCAATGCCGCGTCCGGCCGCAATGGCGGCATGTGCAACAACGGCTTTGCCCAGAACTATGCAATCATGGCTGGCAAGCACGGCAAGCCTGCCGCAAATGCGCTCTACAAGGCTTTCGACGCCGGCGTCGATATGGTCGAGCGGTTGGTGCAGGAAGAGAAGATCGACTGCAGCTTCTCCCGCGTCGGCAAGCTCAAGCTTGCCGCCAAGCCCGAGCACTACGACATGCTGGCGCGCAGCCAGGAACTACTGGCTGCCAATGTCGATCCCGACACCAGGATGATCGCGCGCGAGGACCTGCGAACCGAAGTCAGCACCAACCGCTACCATGGCGGGCTGCTCTTTCCCAAGAGCGCGGCCATGCATGTCGGCCGGTTCGTCCGGGGCCTCGCGACCGCCGCTGCCCGGCGTGGCGCAGAGGTCCATGAACGCTCGCCCGTCACTGCGATGCGAAAGGTTTCAGGCGGGCATGAGGTAACGACGCCAAAGGGCAAGATCGTCGCGCGGCAGGTCCTGTTGGCAAGCGGCATTTCCCAGGTTGGCCCGCTCGGCTGGATCCGCCGGCGCATGATCCCGGTCGGCGCATTTCTGATCGTGACCGAGCCGCTGTCGCCTTCGCAACTCGAGCGCCTCATGCCGACCCGTCGCAATGTCGTCGACACGCGCAATCTCGTTGTCTACTGGCGGCTCACGCCGGACAATCGCCTTCTGTTCGGCGGGAGGGCGCGCTTTGCCGTGTCCAACCCTCAATCCGACGAAAAAAGCGGCCGGATACTCAAGGCGGCGATGGTCGAGGTCTTTCCGGAACTGGCCGGCACCCGCATCGACTACTGCTGGGGCGGCATGGTCGATATGACCCGCGATCGTCTGCCGCGCGCCGGAGAGCGCGATGGCATCTATTACTCGATGGGCTATAGCGGACACGGGACCCAGATGTCGACGTTGATGGGCACCATCATGGCCGACGTCATGGACGGGCGCCCCGAGCTCAATCCCTGGAAGGATTTCGACTGGCCAGCGATCCCCGGTTATTTCGGGCGCCCCTGGTTCCTGCCGATTGTTGGCGCCTATTACCGCATGAAGGACCTTGTAGGGTGATGACGCCTCTCGAACACCTGGCCCGCAACGGCCACCTGGAGAAGTTCTTCATCGACGGTCAATGGGTTGAGCCGAGCGGCACCGCGACGGGCGTCGTCGTCAATCCCGCCACAGAAGAGGTTGTGAGCCAGTTTCCGCTTGGAAATGGCAAGGACGTTGACGCGGCCGTTGCAGCGGCCCGCCGGGCATTCGCCACCTGGAGTCGGACCACGCCAGAAGACCGCGCGGGTCTGCTCGATCGCCTGCAAGCGCTGCTCGAGGCGCGCGGCGAACTGCTGGCTCAATGCCTGAGCCTCGAAATGGGCGCGGCGATCGGCTATGCGCGCAGCGCCCAAGTGCCGCTGGCGATCACGCATGTTAAGGTCGCTCGCGATGTGCTGACAGACTTTCGCTTCGTCAAGCAACGGGGGCAAACCGCCGTCACCCACGAACCGATCGGTGTCTGCGCCCTGATCACGCCGTGGAACTGGCCACTTTACCAGATCACCGCCAAGGTTTCGCCGGCGCTCGCTGCAGGCTGCACGATCGTGCTGAAGCCGAGTGAGCTTTCTCCCTTGGACGCCCTGCTATTCACCGAGGCAATCGAGGAAGCCGGCTTCCCTGCCGGGGTTTTCAACCTCCTGCAAGGTGATGGTCCAGGCGTGGGTATGGGTCTCGCCTCCCATGCGGATGTCGACATGATCTCCATTACCGGGTCCACCCGCGCGGGCATTGCGGTGGCCCAGGCGGCAGCGACGACTGTCAAGCGTGTCGCGCAGGAGCTGGGCGGCAAGTCGCCGAACGTGATCCTGCCGGACGCAGATCTCGATCGCGCCGTTTCTCTGGGCGTAGCCGCCGCCTTCCGCAATCTCGGCCAGTCATGCAGTGCCCCGACGCGCATGATCGTGCCACGCCCGCGGCTCTCCGAGATCGAGGCAATCGCCAAAAGGGCCGCAGCCCAGATTGTCATTGGCGATCCTCTTTGCGAAGCCACTACTCATGGTGCAATCGCAAACCGTGCCCAATTCGACCGCATCCAAACCATGATCGGCGTCGGCATTTCTGAGGGCGCCAGGCTCCTCACCGGCGGACCGGGCCGTGCGCACGATCTGAGCGTCGGGTTCTATGTGAGGCCGACCATCTTTTCCGACGTGCGCACGACCATGCGCATTGCCCAGGACGAGGTCTTCGGGCCAGTTCTCTGCATCATCCCCTACGACACAGTCGAGGAGGCCGTCACCATCGCCAATGATACGGTCTACGGTCTGGGGGCTCATGTGCAGGGCCAGGATGTGGACGCCGTCAGGGACGTGGCCTCGCGGATCCGCTCCGGTCAGGTGCATCTCAACTACCCGGCCTGGGATCCGCACGCCCCGTTTGGCGGTTTCAAGCAGTCTGGAAACGGACGCGAATATGGGATCGAGGGCATGTTGGAGTATCTCGAGGTAAAATCCATCCTCGGCTATTTCTAGGCGACATCTTCGCCCAGCGCAGGGGGCGCCCGTGGGCCGAGCCGAGCTCCTGGACCGGGCTCGCGTACGTACCTGGCAATTTGACATGGCTCTGCAGCGCGCTAGCCATCTGCTGAGAAACCGGTCGAGGCCGCTAGCCAGGCTTGGTCGATCCCGAATGCCGTCGAAATTAGAGATGTCTGGCCGTAGCGGTCCAGCCGATCGAGTGTGTACGTTTTCGTACATCGAATTGGAACACAACCATGGATAGAGTATCATCCCTATGGGCAGCTATGGGGAGGGTTGGATGAGTAAGGTGCAGAGGGTCAGTCCGGTAGTAGAGCAGGCAATCGCCGCAGTCCTCAATAGGGAGGATCGTGGTGACACCATCTCGATCACAGCGACATTAAACGCAGCACGGCAAGCCGCCCCTTATCTGGTCGCATCCGACGAAGAGCTGACCGAGGCGATCGTCGAGGCAGCAACTGCCCTGGGCCTATCCGTGGCTTTCGACGCTCGGAAATAGCCGTCGGCTCACAGGGTGGCCAAGAGTCGGAAAGTTGGTGTCGTGCTTAGGAGCCCTCCTATGAGGAGGTAACTATCACCCGCAACACTTTCTTGCTCGGTCCCTGGTCACGCATGCTGCGAACCCACGCGATGACCCGTGCGTGCTCGTCCGCCATAGCCGCGTCGAACCTGCTGTCGCCGCTGAAAGCCACGGTGCATTTGCGCAGAGCTCGTCCTCCCGGAAGCATTGCTGAGGTACTGGGCAGTGGTGGCCATCCCGGCTCCGATCAAGAGCCCTGCGCGCCAGCCAGCCCACCAAGGTTGCCGCGACCGCCCACGACGTCGTAGAGGCTATGGTCGGCGGTCAAAAAATTGGCGGAGAAGAATATATGCCAGAGCACCTGAAACTCGTCTCGACTGCCAAGTCGCATGGCGGTGCCCAGCACGTTTACTCTCATCTGTCGACGAGCTGCTCGTGCGAAATGACGTTTGCCATTTTCGTGCCTCCCCAGGCGCGGGAAAGGCGTTGCCCCGTGGTGTGGTACCTCTCCGGACTCACCTGCACGCATGCGAATGTAATGGAAAAAGGCGAATACAGACGTATTGCCGCCGAACTTGGCTTCATCGTCGTGTGTCCCGACACCAGCCCGCGTGGTGCCGGCATTCCAGATGAAAAGGACAATTGGCAGTTCGGCACCGGCGCCGGTTTCTACCTCGACGCCACGCAAGAGCCGTATGCCAAGAACTATCGCATGTATTCCTATATCGTCGAGGAACTGCCAGCCGTAATCGGGCGCGAATTTCCCGCCGATATGGCGCGCCAGTCGATCTTCGGCCATTCGATGGGCGGGCATGGCGCGCTGACGATCGCACTGAAAAATCCCGCGCGTTTCAGAAGTTGCTCGGCCTTCGCGCCGATCGTGCAACCAAGCACAGCCGGCTGGTCGAAGCCGGCTTTCCAAAAATATCTCGGCCTGGATGAGGCCTCGTGGCGGCGCTACGATGCCACTTCGCTCATCGAGGATGGATACCATTTCCCGGAATTCCTGGTCGATCAGGGAACGTCAGACGGTTTCCTCAAGGAGGGCCTCAGGCCTTGGCTGTTCGAAGACGCGTGCTCCAAGGCAGGCATTCCGTTGAAATTGCGGATGCAGGATGACTACGATCACTCCTATTTTTTCATTTCGACATTCATGCAGGACCATATGACGTGGCATGCCGAACGGCTTTCACGAGGCTAGGGCCGTAGGAATAGGTCGGCAGTCAGGCCGGCTCGGTGACGACGCCGATACGCCGGTAGACGAACAGTTCGTCCTTCGAAGGAACCGTCGCAGCGCGCTGGGCTTCGTCGATCAGCATTGCCATGCGCGCATGGATCGGCGATTTCGCGCAAGCCGGGTCCGTCACGGCGGCATCGCCGGCGATTGCCATCGCCTGGCAGCGGCAGCCGCCCCAGTCGATCTCGCGCCGCTCACAGTTGCGGCAGGGCTCCTGCATCCAGTCCGTGCCTCGAAAGGCATTAAATGCCGGGGAATCGGTCCAGATCGCGGCCAGGCTGCGAGGTCCAAAACGCTCGAAGCTGAGCGACGGGATGGTCTGGGCGGCATGGCATGGCAGTACGGTGCCGTCTGGCGTCACCATAAAGGCGTCGCGCGCCCAGCCGCCCATGCACGGCTTGGGATAGATGGCGAAATAATCCGGCGTGACGAAATCGATGTTCATGATGCCGGTGAGCCGTTCGCGCGCCGCCGCAACGATCTCCGCCTGCCGATCGACGGCAGCACGCTCGGGCATCAGTTGATCGCGATTGGTCAGCGCCCAGCCGGCGTACTGCACGTTGGCTATCTCGAGACGCTCCGCATCCAGCGAAAGGGCCAGATCGATGAATTCCGGTACCTCCTCGATATTGTGGCGATGGATCGGCGCGTTGATGGTAAGCGGCAAGCCGGCCGCGCGGGCGCGGCGTGCCGTTTCCAGCTTCTTTTCGTGGCTGCCCCTGTGATTGCCGATGCGCTCGGTGGTCGCCGGCCGTGCGCCTTGAAAACTCAATTGCAGATGGTCGAGCCCGGCTTCGGCAAATGCCTCGATGCGGCCATCCGCAATGCCGACGCCGGCGGTGATCAGGTTGGTGTAGACACCGCGCGCCGAAAGCCCGGCGATCAATTGCTCAAGATCGCGACGCAGCGTCGGTTCACCGCCAGACAGATGCACCTGGAGAACGCCAAGATCGGCCGCCTGCAAGAACAAGTCGAGCCAGCTCTGCGTGTCGAGTTCGCGATTGGCCTTCAGCAATTCGAGCGGGTTGGAGCAATAGGGGCATTGCAGCGGGCAGCGATGCGTCAGTTCCGCCAGCATGCCGATCGGGGGGAGAGGGGGCTCGCTCATAGCTTCACCAGCAGCTTGTCCGACCATTCCTGCAGGAAGGCAATGACATCGGCCGCCACAGCCTCCTGTTCGGCATCATAATCTGCGGCAAGGCCGGCAATGATGTGGCCGACCGTGGACCGCCCATCGCAGCGGCGCAATATGTCGAGGCTGATGTCGTTTGGCCAAAACACCTTTTCAGGCGAAAGCACGGCGAACGCCTGGCGCACGGGGTCATACTGTATGCGCACGTGCTTCGGCAGCGATGGAACCGACTGCGGCGACACCATGGCTCTTTCGCGCAGTGCCATCATGGGGCCTCCGGACGGAAGGCGCCGGGCGGGATATTGCCCGGCTCGCCATAGGCGTGTTGAAGCGCGTCGAGCATGGCCCAGAGTATATCGCATTTGAACACGAGTGCATCGATCGCCCGCTGCTGGCGTTCCGCCGTGTCGGCCTGTTCGAGCACATAGGCAAGAGCGAAGTCGGCGTCGCGTGAGGCCTGTTCGGGCCGTCGGCTGAAATAGGTCAGCGTGTCCTCGGTGATAT
Source organism: Mesorhizobium sp. M0410 (assembly GCF_040321435.1). Taxonomy (NCBI): domain Bacteria; kingdom Pseudomonadati; phylum Pseudomonadota; class Alphaproteobacteria; order Hyphomicrobiales; family Phyllobacteriaceae; genus Mesorhizobium; species Mesorhizobium sp. M0410. The sequence goes on along the minus strand of NZ_JAMYRN010000002.1, from coordinate 27,565 downwards.
AATCGTACCTGGCCAGCATCGCGGGCACCCGCTCGCCGATGATGAGCGGCGAAAACATCTCGGTCAGCGACGACGCGACCGCCTCCAGCAGGGTCCGGTTCGTGCAAAAAGAGAGGTAAGCGCCAACCGCAAAACGTGTCGCCGGCAGGGCCAGCCTCTCGGTCTTCACCGCTTCGGCATCCAGACCGAGCGAGGTCGCCAGGTGCAACCAGCGCGCAATACCGCCGCTCCAGCCGTCCTTGCCGTCATGATCCTCGATGCGTTTGCGCCAGGCGGCGCGAAACGCCGGATCCTCGGCATGCGCGAGGATCATGGCATCCTTGCGCGGAATGACAGCCTGATAGCAATAGCGGTTCAGCGCCCAGGCCTGCATCTCGGTCCTCGACAACGCACCGCTGGTCATCCTGTGATGGAAAGGATGGCGGTTGTGATAGCGCTCGGCACCGACCTGCCGCAGCACGGCTTCGAGCTCTCTGGAGGACAGGCCGTTGCTGGCTGCGTCGTGGAAATCACTCAAAGTTCCATCTCCATCCCGTCGCGGGCCACTTCCCAGCCAGCCGCTGCGACTGCTGCATGCTCGGGAGAATTCTCGTCCAGAACAGGATTGGTGTTGTTGACGTGGACGAAGACACGACGGCCGATCCTCACATCGGCCAAGCCGGCGATCGACCCTGCGTCTCCCGACATTGCCAGATGCCCCATGCGCGCACCGGTCTTTTCGCCGACGCCGGCAGCAATCATCTCGTCGTCGGTGAAGACCGTGCCGTCGAACAGAAGGCATGCGGCATCGGCTAGACGCGTGCGCAGGGTCGCATCAATGCGGGCGCAGCCGGGGATGTAGAAGACGGAGCCGCGACTGCCGGCACCGGCGATACGGACGCCGATCGTGTCGCCGGCGTCAGAGCTGAAATTCGCATCCGGCTGACCTCTTTCTTCGAGATAGAGCGCTATCTTCCCAGGCACGGGAAAGCTCTCGACAGCCACGCCGGTGTCGTGGCCGTCTGCGTCGCAGATCGCCAGTTCTTGCGCCAGTGGCAAGATGCGTCGCGGCACGAGCGCCGGATCGAGGACATTGAAAATCGAATTCGCCTCCAGCGTCGCCAGAACCTGTGTCGTTGCATAGATAGCAAAAGGCTGCCGTTCACGCAGGCTGAGCAGGCCGGCGATATGATCGACATCGGCATTGGTCAGTACCACCGCGCGAATGGGCGTCGAGCGCAGCGGCGCATCGTGCGCGGGCTGCAATTCAGGCGTTGCCGCGATCTGCTGGCGAATGTCGGGTGACGCGTTGAACAGAACCCAGCCGAGCCCATCCGCCGACGCGGCGACACTTGATTGGGTTCGTGAATGCACGCCAGCCATCCCGGTGCGAGCCGCACGGCTCAGACGATAATTGCAGTTCCACTGCGGAAAGCCACCGCCGGCCGCCGATCCGATGATTCTCAAGCGCATGAAAACGCCCGCCCCGCGGCTTCTCTGACCACCAGCAGCCAATTTGCAGCCGCAAAAAACGTCCCGCTCGCTTTGCGTGCCTCAAGATCTTTCACGAAAACCCATGCGGCAAGGGGATGCGTGCCCCTGTTGCCAGGGACACGCACCTCTGCGGCCTACTTCTTGGGAGTAATCTCAGCAGGCAGATACCGCGAAATTTCAAAGCCCGCAGCAACCTGACACATCGTCGGTTTTGTCCAGCTCTTCTTCATAACATTTCTCCTCTTCTACCAGCCCAAAGGGGCCGATCCGGTGGTTAGCCAACCATTGCAGCGCACCGAAGCAATGGCTCGTCCATCACGTCTCAAATGGACAAATGAAACACAAGGTTTTGAAAGGCCGAAAAACAAAACGATCGAAAGTAGCCGTAATCTTTCTCTTCAATTTTCATCGCGCAGGTTTGTCCTCCTCCTCACCCATCCCGACTATTGCGTAAATCGGATTATCGTGCTCGTCGATCAGCGGCACATTATAACCCAGCAGGAGCTTGGTGATCTCCGCCTGGTTCTCCCTGATCACCCGGTTGAGCGTCCGCTTCCATTCCTGGTCGGACGGACGTACGCCCATGGTGATGCGGTAGGACATGCGCGAGCCTTTCTTTTCCTTCAGCAGCGGAACAATGGTGATGTCGGCTCCGAGTTCCCTGGCATAGTAACCTGCCATCGGCCCCCACAGGACCGCCGCGTCAATCTTGCCGGCCAGCATGTCCTTGATCATGACCTCCCCCATCGAAGGAGTGACGCGCGTATCCACCGTGAGTGGATAGATCTTGGCGGTCCGCAGAAGCTTGTTGGCGGCCATGTTGGCGGTTGGCGGCGTGCTTTCGACGACGCCGATTCTCTTGCCGGAAAGTTTCGGGTCTTCGATCGTCTCGATGCCTTCCATACCGTTGCCTTTGGAGTATACGAGCACATAGGCGGAGCGATAGTAGGCGTTGGTGTTCTGCACCAGTTCGTCGCCTTGGGCGTAGCCCATGATGATGTCGCATCGATTGGCCCCCAACGTGTTGCGCACAAAGCCGGTGACAGTGGGAAACCACGTGTAAGCGACTGATTTCCGCCCCGTCTTCTTGGCAACCAGTTCAGCCAGCTTGTTTTCGAAGCCTTGGCCGTTCTTGTCGGTAAAGGGCATATTCGAGGGATCGGCGCAGACGCGCAGAATGTCGGGATCCACCAGTTCGCCCGCAGCGCCAAGCCCGGCATTTTGCGCCAGAACGTTCGACGGCAGCAAGGCGAGCGCGCCGAGGATCGGCAGAACGACGCGCAGCTTCGATGCAGTGCAGCCGGTCATATCATCCACCCATGCAGGATGCTTCGGCATCCTTGGCTGCCTGAGCCTTGTTTTCGTGCTTGGGCGGCCTGCCGCGGGGCGCCGCGCCATCGGCGCGCGCGCGCAGATAGACGTAGAGATCGTCCAGGTAACAATAGACGTTCTTGTTGTCGCCAAAGGCAGGCATGACGTTTTCCTTGCCGCCGCCGACATTCTTGCGGCCCTCGGCGACGATCGAGAGGAACGTGGCGTAATCCATGGTTTTCAGACTATTGACCAAGGCAGGCGCATAGCTCGAACCTGTTGCGTCCTGTCCGTGGCAGACATGGCAATCGGAGTGATACCGACGGTACCCGCTGAAGGTGTACCAATCGACGGTTCCGTTTTCGATCTTGTAGGTCGGATTTCCGTCCGCATCTAAATATTTGCCCCCTTCTTGCTTCACCGCCTTGGCTTTTTCCATGCTGTCTTCGGCCCTTGCCAGACTTGAGCTGGCCAGAGGCAGCAGGACCAGAGCGAGAGCGGAAACTGCAATGCGAACGATCATTCAGACTCTTCCTTCATTTGCCAGGGACACTGGCTGCCGTCGTGCAGCGGCATTGATCGGTGTTTGGGTGCGCGGGTAATCGAGAGCCCGTTCCCGGCTTCCCGGTGACCCGGGCTCTCGTTTTCGAACCTAGCCGTAAGGCTCTTCCCGGTTATCAGTCCGGGAGGCCGAAGACGGTGAGCTGGCCGCCCAGCGTCGTATAGTCGGCGAGTGCCGCGTAACCGCCGACGGCACCCAGACCGGCGGTTCCAACCACTGCGGCCTGGTCGCCCTGCGCACGGCCCTGATCAACGGCGCCATGCCAGGCAGCGGCGTTATCGGGCGAAAGCAGCCCACCTGCCAGACCGATACCGGCCCACCCACCGACGCCGGACAGAACGGCGATGTACTGCTTGCCGTCATGCTCGTAGGTCGTGATGTTGCCGATGATGCCGGACGGGGTCTTGAACTTGTAGAGTTCCTTGCCGTCCTTATCGACCGCCTTGATGTAGCCTTCGAGGGTACCATAGAAGACGACGTCGCCATCTGTCGCCAATGCGCCCGACCACACCGAGAACTGCTCGGGCTTCGACCAGACGATCTCACCCTTGGCTGCATCCCAGGCAATGAAGTTGCCCATGTTGCCGTCACCGCCCGGCGCCGCATACATCGACACGGTGGCGCCCACATAGGGCTGACCGGCGGTATAGCTCACTTTGTAAGGCTCATAGTCCATGCAGACATGGTTGGTCGGCACGTAGAACAACCCGGTCTTCGGCGAGTAGGCGGCCGGCTGCTGGTCCTTGGTTCCAAGCGCGGCCGGGCAGATACCGGTCGAGTTGGTGTCTTCGCCGTTCTGCTGGGTCGAATACTTGGCGACGACCTGCGGGCGGCCGTACTGGTCGCTCTTGGGATCCATGTTGACTTCCGTCGCCCAGTTCACTGCCGGATCGTATTTTTTGGCGACGAGAAGTTCGCCGGTGGCGCGATCCATCGTGTAGGCAAAGCCGTTGCGGTCGAAATGCACCAGCACGTCGTGCTTGGCGCCGTTGACCTCCATGCCATCGACGAGAATCATCTCGTTGATGCCGTCATAGTCCCACTCGTCATGCGGGGTCATCTGGTAGAGCCATTTGGCAACACCGGTATCGGCGTCGCGAGCCATGATTGTCATGGACCAGCGATTGTCGCCTGGGCGCTGGACCGGGTTCCACGTCGAGGGATTGCCGGTGCCGTAATAGACCAGGTTCAGCTTGGGATCATAGGAATACCATCCCCATGTCGTGCCGCCGCCCGTCTTCCACTGTTCGCCTTCCCAGGTGTTGGTGCCGGAATCCTTTCCGACGGGCTTGCCGAGATGGGTCGTCTTCTCGGGATCGAGAAGGGTGTCTGCATCAGGACCTTCCGAATAGGCTTTCCAGGCAAGCTTGCCGTCTTTCAGATTGTAGGCGGCCAGCCAGCCGCGAACACCGAATTCAGCACCGGAGACGCCCACGAGCACCTTGTCCTTGATGACTACGGGTGCCGACGTGCCGGATTCGCCCTTTCCGCCGTCGGTCTGGTCGCCGTTCTTGACAGACCATACGACCTTGCCGGTCTTGGCGTCGAGCGCGACGACGGTGGTGTCGGCCTGGTTGAGAATGATCTTGCCGTCGCCATAGGCGACACCGCGATTGACCGTGTCGCAGCACATGATCGGAATGACGTTCGAGTCCTGCTTGGGCTCGTATTTCCACAGGATCTTGCCGTCGTTCTTGAGGTCGAGAGCATACACGTTGTTTGGGAAAGGCGTGTGGACATACATCACATCGCCGATGATCAGCGGCCCGCCTTCGTGACCGCGCAGCACGCCGGTGGAAAAGCTCCATTTGACCTGCAGGTTCTTTACATTGTCGGCAGTGATCTGGTTGAGTTTGGAATAGCGGGTGTTGGCGTAGTCGCCCGTCTGCATCGCCCAGTTCTTCGCATCCGATGCGAGCTTTGCAAGGTCTTCATTGGCCGAAGCCGTATAGGCAGCGCCTAGCGACAAAAAAGCCGCGGTCGTCAGTATGTAGGTAGTTTTCGCAAGTACACGCATCCGACATCCTCCCGAGGTTCACAGTGACGAATCGACCGTCAAGCCCACAAGGGGCCTGCCCAAGCGATTCATGTGGGGAAGTAATTTCCGGCAGCTGTCACGACCTACCCCGACAAGCAGAGGGCACGTTATTGCCCGCCCCACTTGGCCTTCGAAAGACTGCCACCGCTCCCTGACAATGGCGCTCTTGAAGCCGGAAACACGGAAAAAGCTATGTCATCGCTAAAGGCCAAGCAAGGAAAAACCCTGAGGTGATATTGCGGTGCAATATCTATTATGGTGCGTCGCAGTATAAAGACACAAACAAGAGAAGTATCCTGCGCGGAACTATTGAGAGAATGGCTGGCAGCGACGACATATATAATATCCATATCGTTGTTGTATTGTTGATGTAATTCGTTTTGGAATTTATTTCCATGTAATTTACAAGATCGCTTCGAGGTAAGTATGCGTGCGTCTGGTTGGTTGCCGATAGTGGGCGAGGCATGAAATGACCGCTGGAAGCGGGGTGCGCAGCGGGCCGTGAATCCAACTTTTGCCGGTCGACAGGGCATTCCTCCTTTGGTCCTATAAGCAGGCCATGGGAGCTTGACTGGCTTTGCGGTACGTCACCAATTGGGGCGATAATCCTGTCCGGATACATCGTGTCCAGGCCAACTGGAGGTTCCCTCATGATCAGATCTGTTGGGTCTTTTATCCTACCGCTGGTCTTTTCGGCGACACTGGCCTTTGCGAACCCGGCCAGCGCCGCGGGAGACTACCCGACGGCAACGATTGCCGATTACGTGCTCGGCTGCATGCAAACAAATGGCCAGACACGTCAGGCGCTTGAAAGCTGTTCCTGCTCGATCGATGTTATCGCCTCGATCCTTCCCTACGATCACTATGAGAGGGCGGAGACCTTCAAAAGCATGTCGCTGACGACAGGGGAGGCGGCAGGGTTGTTTCGCGAAAGCGCGCCAGCGAAGGCGGCGCGCACGGAACTGAAACGCGCGCAGGCTGAAGCCGACGTACGTTGCTTTTAGTCAGGCGGAACAGGCACGCGTGGCGGTGCCTCACAGTCTCGCCGTTTCTATTGGCCATTGGCTGCGAAATAACTTGCAATCCGCATTCGAGCCGTAAAGCGATCAGGTCACGCCCGGAAGGTTTTGGTGGAACGACAGCAAAAGGTCGCTCTCACAACCGGCTTTGAGGCGAGGATGGCGGCTGCCCCCACAGCCGCCAAGCGCAGTGTCGCGCGCCGCGAAATCATCATGGCGTCTCCCCTTTCAGGGCCGTCGACGAACCAGGAATGCCTATCAAATCGCTCGTTCCTTGCTCGGAAAGGCACATTTCCAGCGCACGACCCTGAGCCTCGGATTTTCCTGCGACCATTTTGCGATCTCGGCGGGCGCCAGGAACATGCATTGGAACAGAGAGCCGCGGCTCTCGAAATAGAGATGCTCATCTCGGCAATTGCCCGGATTGGCGCTAAGGCACACCGTTAATATGAGATCGACCATGTCCATTTGGCACTTATCGTCGCCTGCGCGGCGAACTCTCCAGAGTTCGTGCTTTGGAGTTGCGCGGATTCCTGAAGGTGCCCAAACAGCAAACCGGTTGGAGTGAGGCTACTCGTTCGGCCAATAGGCGTCAATGATGTGGACCGCCTGTCGCTACACCCTTCGCGCAGTCGGGAAACGAAGCAGGACCTTTGTACGATTGACTTCCTTCATCGGCAGTCTAGCTTTTCGAGGCGTGTAGGTGCTGCCGGTCCCGGGGGAAAGGACGAATAGTTCGCTCTCCCGCACAAAAACGGATGCCGGCGGTCTAGGCATCGACACGCGTAAATTATCCAGGGCACTCACACGATCAATGAGGAAATGCCATGCGCGCAGTCGCATTTTTCGCCGCCGTGTCCGTCGCTACCTTTGTCACCACCCAGTCCCAGGCACAGGATGCGGCGGCGGGTGAGAAGGTGTTTGCCAAATGCAAGGTCTGCCACGTCGCAGACAAGGACCAGAACAAGGTCGGTCCGTCGTTGAACGGCGTCATCGGCCGAACGGCCGGGACGCATCCGGGGTTCAGCTATTCCAAGGCGATGACCGAGGCCGGCAAGTCGGGTGTCAAATGGGACGAAGCCACGCTGACGAACTATCTTCGCGATCCCAAGGCGATGGTCAAAGGAACGAAGATGGCGTTTCCCGGCCTCAAGAAGGACGAGGACATCGCCAATGTCATTGCCTATCTGAAGCAATTCTCCAAATAACGCGGTACCGCCGGCCATTTGGAGTGCGCCCGGCCGGCGTTGGCTTGGGCTTTGCGCTTGGGGGTCACGCAGCGTCTTGCAGCGTCTGCATCGCGGACGGCAGATCGAACAGGCTGTCGCAAACGAGGTCGGCGCCAAGCTCTTCAACGGGAATTTGGCTGTATCCGCCACGCAGCAGAACGACTGCCATGCTGGCCGCGCGGGCGGCGGCCACGTCGGCGCTGCTATCTCCGACCATCAGCGTATCACGAGGTTCGACCTGAAGCTGGTCGAGCGCCAGCAATAGCGCGTCTGGCGCGGGCTTCAAGTATGTCACCGCGTCTCCGCCGACGATCGCGCCGAGATAGTCCGTCAGCCCAAAATGCAGCAGGATTTCGCGTGCCGCCAACTGCGGCTTGTTGGTTACCACGCCCATGGCTATTCCGCTCAAATGCAAGTGCGTGAGAACCTCCCTGACGCCAGGCATCAGCCTTGTGCGGCCGGTCAGATGCCTGCGATAGATCGGCGCCATGACGCGGTTGGCCTCATCGAGCGCGCTGCCGAGGAGCGGCGTGCCTGAAGCCGCGAAAGCTCGCTCGACCAGTTTCCTGATGCCGCCGCCGATCATGGCCTTGACCTGATCCAGGCGCAGCGGCGGCAGATCGCGGCCGGCCAGCAATTCGTTGACGGCCGCCGTTATATCAGGCGCCGAATCGACCAGCGTACCGTCGAGATCGAACAGGATCGCCCTAGGCGATCGAAACGGCCTGCCTGCGCCGACGTTCATGCAGCATCCTTCCATTTGATCGAACAGCCGATCGAAGCGATCTGGTCCAGCGGTCCGTCGCCGGTTCGGGCAACCTGCTTCATCGCCTCGAACAGATCGCGCCTGAGGCCGGGCAATTCGGCGTCGCGTCGCGACGCGTCAAGCCGGCCGCGATATTGCAGCGTCAACTCGTTGTTGAGCCCGAAAAAATCCGGAGTGCAAACGGCGCCGTAGGCACGCGCCACCGTCTGGTGCTCGTCGTGGAGGTAGGGGAAAGTGAAGCCGTTCGTCCTGGCGAAAAGTTTCATGTTGTCGAAGGAATCATCAGGGTAGGCGTTGGCATCGTTTGGGTTGATGGCGACAAAGCCGACGCCTTCTGCCTTGAGGTCGTTGGCATCGCGCACCATGCGCGGAATCACCGCCTTCACATAGGGGCAGTGGTTGCAGATGAAAGCCACCACCAAGCCGTTCGGGCCGGCGTGGCTGAAGATCGAATGCGATTTGCCGTCGACGCCGGGCAAAACGAAATCGACGGCTTGCCAGCCGAAATCACAGACAGGTGGGATTGCCCCCATGTTGCCCTCCGATGAGATGGTTTTACGCGGCTTTCTGGAGCGCCCCGTCGGCCGCCTGCCTGATGGCGCCGATATTGGCCCGATAGGCAGCCTCGGTGCCACCCTTGAAAATGGCCGAGCCGGCGACCAGCACATTGGCGCCGGCCGCGGTGACCAGCGGAGCGGTCTCGGGCGTGACGCCGCCGTCGATCTCGATGTCGATCGGACGTTGGCCAACCAGCGCCTTGACCCGCCTGACCTTGTCGACGACAGCCGAAATGAATGCCTGGCCGCCGAAGCCCGGATTGACCGTCATCAGAAGCACAAGATCGAGCCGGTCAAGCACATATTCGATCACGCTTTCCGGCGTTGACGGGTTCAGCGACACGCCGGCCTTCCTGCCGAGATTCCTGATTGCCTGCAGCGAACGGTCGAGATGCGGCCCGGCCTCGGCGTGCACCGTGATGACGTCGCAGCCGGCATCGGCGAAGGCGGCGAGATAGGCGTCGGCCGGCGCGATCATCAGATGGCAATCGAAGACCTTGTCCGTCCGATCACGGATCGCCTTGACCACCGCCGGACCGAAGGTGATGTTGGGCACGAAATGGCCGTCCATCACGTCGAGATGGATCCAGTCGGCACCCGCCCGGACGACTGCTTCGACCTGGTCGCCGAGCCGCGAGAAGTCCGCAGAAAGCACCGAGGGCGCGATGATTGTCTTGGTATCCATGATCGTCGACTCCCATTCTGTCGTCCGTTTCCGGTCGCTGCGCACCAACCGCCGTCATCTTGTCAGCGCGCCTTCGTCTCTGGTTCGCCTTCGAGCTTACCTTCCGCGAACACGCGGCTGCCGCGAATATCGGATTCCTCGATGGTGATAAGATCGGTTTTCGTCAACGCCCGGTCGCGCGACGTGAAAAGCCGGTTGGCCTGGCGAAGCCGCGCACGGTCGAGCCCATTGCGGACCGAGCGGGCGTTGGAGAAATGCGGCAGCCGCATGCGGATCGGGAGATACTCTTCGAGCGCCTTGGCCGCCGCTTCGCTGAGACGGTAATTCTGTTCCGCCAGCATGATCTCGGCGATCGATTTAAGTTCGCTGACGCCGTAGTCGGGAAAGTCGAGGTGGTGGGCGATGCGCGAGCGCATGCCGGGATTGCTGTCGAAGAAGCGGTCCATTTTGTCCTTATAGCCGGCAAGAATCACAACCAGATCGTCACGGTTGTTTTCCATGCACTGCAGCAGGATTTCGATCGATTCCTGACCGTAGTCGCGTTCGTTCTCGGGCTTGTAGAGATAATAAGCCTCGTCGATGAAAAGCACCCCGCCCATGGCGCGCTTGATCACTTCGCGGGTTTTGGGCGCGGTGTGGCCCACATATTGGCCGACGAGATCGTCGCGCGTCACCGCGACCATGTGCCCTTCGCGGACATAGCCGAGACGATGCAGGATTTCTGCCATTCTGAGCGCCAAGGTGGTCTTTCCGGTCCCGGGATTGCCCGTAAAGTTCATGTGCAGCGTCGGCGCGCCCGAGGTCAGGCCGAACTTGCGGCGAAGCCGGTCGACCAGAAGCAGCGCCGCGATCTCGCGGATACGGGTCTTGATGGGTTTTAGACCAACGAGTTCGCGGTCGAGCTTATCCATCACCTCGTCGATGTTGGATGCCTCGAACTCGGCCTGCAGATCAACCGATTCGCCCTGCGCGGCAGCGCGCTCTGCTATCGCGTCCAGCATGGTTTCGCCTAGCTCCGCTCGCCTTCGGGCCTGTCGGTCGCATAAGGGACGATCGAATAGCCCTGGCTGCGGCCATCGCGCTCCTGGCGCAGCAGCCGGAAGCCGGGTTCATTGGGTGGCCGGTTGACGATGAATGACATGCGCGGCGCTTCCCAGCCCTTGGTCGAATCGAAGGCAGTGACCCTGACATACATGTTGGGCATGGCTTTCCGGCAATTGTTGACTTCAAGCAGGATGCCCGCCGGGTCCCTCAGGTCGAACATCGGGTTGCCGTACATTTCCCAATAGGTGTTTCGCGGATGCGGATCGTCCGTGTATTCGACGCTGACCGCCCAGTGGTTTTTCAGCGCGTATTTGATCTGCGCCGAAATCTGCTCATCGGTTAGCTCGGGCAGGAACGAAAACTGTCCCTGCGTGACCTTGTTTCCCGGATTGGTCATCATGGCGACGGTTCCTTTCGTCTAGAAGCTCGGCGTTGCGGTTGGCACAAAATCGGCCGTGTCGGTCGATTCGTAGTTGAAGGTGACGTCCTTCCACGTCTCCAGGGCCGCCTTGAGCGGCGTGCACCATCTGGCCGCCTGTTCGAGGATCTTGGTGCCTTCGCGCAGATAGTCGCGGCCCTCGTTGCGGGCGAGGATCATCGCCTCCAGCGCGACGCGATTGGCCGTCGCGCCGGCCTGGATGCCGTCCGGATGGCCGATCGTGCCGCCGCCGAACTGCAGGATGACGTCCTCGCCGAGATAGTGGATCAACTGGTGCATCTGGCCGGCATGGATGCCGCCCGAGGCGACGGGCATCACCTTGTTGAGCGAGGCCCAGTCCTGATCGAAGAACAGCCCGGTTTCGAGGTTCTGCGGCGTGCGCTCCTCGCGCAGCGTGTCATAAAACCCCTTGATCATCAGCGGGTCGCCTTCCAGCTTGCCGACTACCGTGCCGGCATGGATGTGATCGACGCCGGCCATGCGCATCCATTTGCAGATGACGCGAAAATTCATGCCGTGGTTCTTCTGGCGCGAATAGGTCGAGTTGCCGGCCCGGTGCAGGTGCAGGATCATGTCGTTGCGGCGTGCCCACTTGGCCATCGACTGGATCGCCGTGTAGCCAATGACGAGGTCGATCATGACGATGCAGGAGCCAAGCTGTTTTGCGAATTCGGCGCGCTCGTACATCTCCTCCATCGTGCCGGCGGTGACGTTGAGATAATGGCCCTTGACTTCGCCGGTGGCGGCCGACGCCTTGTTCACAGCCTCGATGCAGTAGAGGAAACGGTCGCGCCAATGCATGAAGGGCTGCGAGTTGATGTTCTCGTCGTCCTTGACGAAGTCGAGGCCACCCTTCAGCGCCTCGTAGACGACGCGGCCGTAGTTGCGGCCTGACAGGCCAAGCTTCGGCTTCGTCGTCGCGCCGAGCAGCGGCCGGCCGAACTTGTCGAGCCGCTCGCGTTCCACCACGATGCCGGTCGCCGGGCCCTGGAAGGTCTTGAGGTAAGCCACCGGAATGCGCATGTCTTCGAGCCGCAGGGCCTTGACGGCCTTGAAGCCGAACACGTTGCCGATGATCGATGCAGTCAGGTTGGCGATGGAGCCGGGCTCGAACAGGTCGAGGTCGTAAGCGATATAGGCGAAGTACTGTTGCTCGATCCTGGTGCCTGGACCTGTGTTCGGCACCGGCTCGGATTTGAATGCCTTGGCGCGGTAGAGCTCGCAGGCGGTCAGCCTGTCGGTCCACACCACGGTCCATGTCGCGGTAGAGGATTCACCGGCGATAGCGGCGGCCGCCTCCTCGTGGTCGACGCCGGGCTGCGGCGTGATCCGAAACATGGCAATCAGGTCGGTCTCCTTGGGTCGGTAGTCGGCCTCCCAGTAGCCCATCTTCTTGTAGGGGATGACGCCCGACCTGTAGCGCTCCTTGCCTTCCTTGAGCGTGCCTGCTGAAGGCATGTCGATCTTGTTCATGGCAGGTCTCCTGTTTGCCGCTCAGGCGGCTTTCGCGGTTGCGATATGCGGGTCGAGCTTTCCTGCGGCGTAACGTTTCGCCATCTCATCCATGGCGATCACCCTGATCTTCGACGCGTGGCCTGCGGTGCCGAAGCGTTCGAAGCGATCGCGGCAAAGGTCGCGCAGCGCGTCCATGGCGGGTTTCAGGAATTTACGCGGATCGAATTCGCGCGGGTCCTGCGTCGCGACGCGGCGGAACTGCCCGGCCATGGCCATTCGGCAATCGGTGTCGATGTTGACCTTGCGCACGCCGGAGCGGATGCCGCGCTCGATTTCCTCGACCGGGACGCCAAAGGTCTGGGGCATCTCGCCGCCATAGTTGTTGATGATGTCCTGCAGTTCCTGCGGCACGGAGGAAGACCCATGCATGACCAGATGCGTGTTGGGCAGCTTTTCGTGGATCGCCTCGATCACCTGCATGGCCAGGATGCCGCCGTCAGGCTTGCGGCTGAATTTATAGGCACCGTGCGAGGTACCGCAGGCGATCGCCAGCGCGTCGACCCGGGTGGCGGTCACGAAGTCGACCGCCTGATCGGGATCGGTCAAAAGCTGGTCATGGGAAAGCGCACCTTCGGCGCCGTGCCCGTCCTCGGCCTCGCCCTGGCCGGTTTCCAGCGAGCCGAGCACGCCGAGCTCGCCTTCGACTGAAGCGCCGACCCAATGCGCCATGCGTGCGACACGTTCGGTGATGGCGACGTTGTACTCGTAGCTCGCCGGCGTCTTGGCGTCCGCCATCAATGACCCGTCCATCATCACCGAGGTGAAGCCGTGGCGGATCGCCGACAGGCAGGTGGCTTCGTTGTTGCCGTGATCCTGATGGATGCAGAGCGGAATGGCCGGATGGATTTCGGTCAAAGCCTCCATCATCTTGGCCAGCATGATGTCATTGGCATAGGAGCGGGCGCCGCGCGAGGCCTGGATGATGACCGGCGCGTCGCAGGCCCTGGCCGCCTCCATGATGGCGAGGCCCTGTTCCATGTTGTTGATATTGAATGCCGGCACCCCGTAGCCGTGCTCGGCGGCATGGTCGAGAAGCTGGCGAAGGGTGATGCGGGCCATGGGTCGTCCTCCTAGATGATGAGCTTCAGCGCCGCTGCCGCGACGGCTTCGGGCGTGATGTCGAAATGCCGGTAGAGATCCGGGGCAGGGGCGCTGGCGCCGAAACCAGCCATGCCGACGAAAGCGCCGGTGTCGCCGATCCAGCGGTCCCAGCCGAGCCGTGCTGCGGCTTCGATGGCGATGCGCGGCGCCGAGCCGAGGACGGCCTTGCGGTAGTCCGCGTCCTGTTCCTCAAAGAGCTCCCAGCACGGCATCGAGACGACCGCGGCGGCGATGCCGTGCTCGGTCTCCAGCCGTTCGGCGGCGGCAATAGCAATCTCGACCTCCGAGCCGGTGGCGATCAGCGTCACGGCGCGGTGCCGGGCTGGCTCGCGCAGGATGTAGCCGCCACGGCTCGACCGGTTCTCGTCGCCGTGCCCCTGGCGCAGCATCGGCAGGTTCTGGCGCGAGAGCACCAGCACGCTTGGCCGGTTCTCGCTTCTCAGTGCCAGTTCCCAGCATTCCGCCGTTTCGATGATGTCGGCCGGACGGAAGACGTTGAGGTTTGGCGTCGCCCGCAGCATCGCCAGGTGCTCGACCGGCTGGTGGGTCGGGCCGTCCTCGCCGAGACCAATGGAATCGTGCGTCATCACATAGATGACGCGCTGGCCCATGAGCGCCGAGAGCCGCATCGCGCCGCGCGCATAGTCGGCAAAGCACAGGAACGTGCCGCCATAAGGCACGAAGCCGCCATGCAGCGCGATGCCGTTCATGGCCGCGGCCATGCCGTGCTCACGGATGCCGTAGTGAATGTAGCGGCCGGCATAGTCATTAGGCGCTATGCGATCCATCCCCTTGGTGATCGTCAGGTTCGAATGCGTCAGATCGGCGGAGCCGCCGACGGTCAGTTCCGTTGCGGAGTTGATTGCAGCGAGCGCCATTTCCGAGGCTTTTCGCGTCGCAACCTTGGTCGCCTTTTCGACATGCTCCTTGCGGAAAACACCGAGCGCTTCGAAGATCGCCTCGGGCAGGGCGCCGGCGACCGCGATCTCGAAGGCCCCACGCTGCGGCGAGGCGGCAAGCCGCTGCTCCCAGGCGCGCCGCACCGCTTGACCGCGGCTGGCGATCTCGCGCCAGGCGAAAAGGATATCGTCCGGCACCTCGAACGGCGCGTAGGCCCAGCCGATGTTCTCGCGCGTCGCGGCGATCTCCGCATCGCCAAGCGGCGCGCCATGCGTCTTTTCCGAACCGCCCAGGTGGGGCGCCCCCTTGCCGATCACCGTGCGGCAGGCGATCAGAGACGGTTGGTCCGATTGCTGCGCCGCTTCGATTGCCGCCGCAACGGTTTCGATGTCGTGGCCGTTCACCGACTGGACATGCCATCCAGCGGCTTTGAACCGTACCGGCTGGTCCATCGATGTCGACAGCGAAGTCGGTCCGTCGATCGAGATCGCATTGTCGTCCCAGAAGACGATCAGCCGCGAAAGCTTCAGGTGACCGGCAAGATCGATCGCCTCGTGGCTGATGCCTTCCTGCAGGCAGCCGTCGCCGGCGATCACGTAGGTGAAATGGTCGACGAGATCGGCGCCGTGGCGGGCAGCAAGCATGCGCTCCGCCAGCGCCATGCCGACCGCGGTCGAAATGCCTTGTCCAAGCGGACCGGTCGTCGTCTCGATGCCGAGCGCATGGCCATATTCCGGATGTCCGGCGGTGCGGCTGCCCAGCTGGCGAAACCGCTGCAGCTCCTCGATCGGCATGTCCTCGTAGCCGAGCAGGTAATGCAGCGCATATTGCAGCATCGAGCCGTGCCCGGCCGACAGCACGAAGCGGTCGCGATCGGGCCAGTTGGGCGCCGACGGATCGATGTTGATGAAGCGGCTGAACAGCACCGTTGCGACATCGGCCATGCCCATCGGCATGCCCGGATGACCGGAATTGGCCTTTTGGACGCTGTCCATCGCCAATGCGCGAATGGCGTTCGCCATGTTGCGCTCCGAGACGGCGGCGACGGGCTTCAATGCTGCTGCCTGGCTGTTCATGGCGTCCTCCTCACGACACACGGTTCTTGCGTTCGATCAATTGCAGGATGAGCGGCGTCAGGATCAGCTGCATGGCAAGGTCGAGCTTGTTGCCGGGCACCACTATGGAATTCGGCCGCGACATGAACGAGTCGTGGATCATCGAAAGCAGGTAGGGGAAATCGATGCCGCGGGGATTGGCGAAGCGGATGACCAGCATCGATTCGTCGGGCGTCGGAATCCAGCGTGCGATGAACGGATTGGACGTGTCGACGATCGGCACGCGCTGGAAGTTGATGGCGGTCTGCGAAAACTGCGGGACGATGTAGCGGACATAGTCCGGCATGCGCCGCAAGATCACGTCCATCACCGCCTCTGTGGAATAGCCGCGCGTTGCGCGGTCGCGGTGGATCTTCTGGATCCATTCCAGATTTATGACTGGCACCACGCCGATCCTAAGGTCAGCGTGCCTGGCCAGGTTGATCTTGTCGGTGACGACGCAGCCATGCAGGCCCTCGTAGAAGAGCAGGTCGCTCGGC
Organism: Mesorhizobium sp. M0410; assembly: GCF_040321435.1. Classification (NCBI taxonomy): domain Bacteria; kingdom Pseudomonadati; phylum Pseudomonadota; class Alphaproteobacteria; order Hyphomicrobiales; family Phyllobacteriaceae; genus Mesorhizobium; species Mesorhizobium sp. M0410. Next base: position 11,332 of record NZ_JAMYRN010000002.1, on the reverse strand, counting down.
GGAAATTCGCGCCATTTGGTGAAATGTCCCGGCGGCGTGCCGTACTGCTTCTCCTCATCCTCGTCATGGATGTAGGTGCGGGTCTTTCCGGTTCCCCGGCGGCCATATTCCTCGAATACCTCTTCTAGGATTGCCAATTCATTGGCCTCGGCATGGAAGTGGGTGAAGTTCGGATTGCCCGCCTTTTCCTCCTCGGCCACCTTCGCCTTCATCGTGGCGCGGTCGTAGCGATGGAAAGCATCGCCTTCGATGAAGGCGGCCCCGATGTTCTCGCGCCGGAAGATCAGTTCGAAGATGCGCTTGACAGAGGTGGTGCCTGCGCCCGACGACCCGGTGATGGTAATGATGGGGTGCTTTGCCGACATGGTGTTCAGGCCCTGAAAAGGCCGCGGCGGCTGAACAGCGGCGCGCGTTCGCCGATGGCGCTCGGTTCGGTGTGGTAGCGGGTGACGCGCGCGACTTCGCGCGCCGATCCGAAAACCATGGGCACGCGCTGGTGAAGGTTCTCTGGTTCGATTTCGAGGATGCGGGTGATCGTATCGGTGGCGGCACCGCCCGCCTGTTCGACGAGATAGGCGATCGGGTTTGCCTCATAGACGAGGCGCAGTCGCCCCTGGCGGTGAGTCTTGCGCTTGTCGCCCGGATACAGGAATACGCCGCCGCGCATCAATATGCGGTAGCAGTCCGCGACCAGGGAGGCGATCCAGCGCATGTTGAAGTCCTTCTCGCGTGGGCCTTCGGTGCCTTCAAGGCAGTCGTCGATGTAGAGCCGCACCGCCTCGTCCCAATGCCGGTAGTTGGCGGCATTGATGGCGAACTCCTGGGTTCGCTGTGGGATGATCCGGCTCTCGTAGGCCTGGACGAAGGTGCCGAGCCGGGTCGAGAGAACGAAGACATGGGTGCCGCTGCCGAGCGACAGAACCAGCGCCAACTGCGGCCCGTAGATGAAGAAACCGGCGCCCAGCTGGTTCACGCCTGCCTGCAAAAACGAGGCGGCCGGATTCCTATCCGGCGCACCAATTGCAGGGAGGAGCGAGAAGACCGTTCCGATCGACACGTTGGTGTCGATGTTGGATGAGCCATCGAACGGGTCGATGGCGATGGCAAGAGCCGCTTGCCTGTCGAGCAGCACCGGCTGCTCCAGTTCCTCGGAAGCGTAGAGCGCGACCGGAGCGTGGCGCATGGCGTCGAGGAAGATGTCATCGGCAAAGACATCGAGATCCTTCTGGATGTCGCCGTCAGCATTGGCGCCGCGGGTTCCGGCAAAGGCCGTGCCGAGCACCCCTTGATTGATGGTGTTGCGGATCGTGGTGGCCGCCTGCGTCAGCTGACGGATGGTCGCTACGACCGCGGAGCGCGGTTCGTCCGGCTCGCCAAGATAGGAGTTCAGAAAAGCGTCGAGCGTTGCCGCTGGCATCGTAACCTCCCGATCCAGCCGCCTCTCCTGGGGTCGGCCGGATTGGGAAAGGAGAACAAACGACGCTGGATAAGTAAAATTCAATAACTTTACTCCGGCAGTAAAAAAATTTTAGTATGCCATATGAGAAACCTCACGCTTAAGCAATTCAAGACCGTTCAGGCAATCATCAGCCACGGAAAAATCGTCAGCGCGGCCAAGGCGTTAGGCCTGTCTCCTCCAGCGGTGACGATCCAGTTGCGGCAGGTGGAGGAGGAGTTCCAACTGGCCTTGTTCGACCGGACGTCGGATGGCATGCGTCCCACTGCCGCAGGTCTGGCCTTCGTCGAGACGGCACAGGCCATCGAGGAGCGGCTTCGTCTGCTCGAAGACAAGATGGATGCGATCAAGGGCGTGCGCGCCGGCAGCTTGCGGCTCGGCGTCGTTTCCACGGCCAAATATTTCGCGCCGCGGCTGATGGCCGCCTTCATGAAGGAACATCCCGATATCGACATGCACCTTGCCATCGGCAACCGCGCCGAGACGATTGACAATCTGAAGAACCACGACATCGATATCGCGCTGATGGGACGCCCGGCCAAGGAAGTCCCGGTGCGTGCTTCGGTCTTCGGCGATCACCCGCTGGTCATCATCGCACCACCCGACCACCCGCTGGCGTCGGCACGCGACATTTCCAAGGAGCGGATCGCCGAGGAGCATTTCCTCATTCGCGAGCCCGGCTCCGGAACGCGCATCTCACTGGAAATATTCCTGAGCGACGTGCCCGGCCGCATCGACGATCTCGGCGTCGAGATGGACTCGAACGAGACCATCAAGCAGGCGGTGATGGCCGGGCTCGGCATCGCGTTCATCTCTGCCCACACCATCGCTGCCGAAACCGAAGCCGGCCGGCTGGTTATCCTCGACGTTGTCGGCATGCCGATCCGCCGGCAATGGTTTTCGGTGATGCGCAGCGATCACGCGATCTCGCCGGCGATGGCGACCTTCCACGATTTTCTGATGCGCAAGGGCGCGATGTACCTGCCCCTGTTCGGCAAGCTCTATCCGCACGAGGAACCGAACACTGGAGGTCGCGCGAGTTAGGGCGCGCGGTGCAGGCAAAACGCTTGCCCCAAACTTATTAGATGGCGTGATCGAGGCACCGTGTGGCGACTCGCGCGGACGCGAGAGCCAACGGCCAGCAGCACGCAGGTTGCGGTCTGAACTTCGGCTCAGCGCATTGTCGCGTCGGCTCGCAGATGCATGTCGGTCCCGGTCGAGACCGTCACCTCATCCCCGGACCTTGAGAACGTGTAGAGCGAGCCCTGGTGACCCGGCATGGAAAAGGCCACGGAGTCGTCGTCGGCGAGACCCATTACGACGCGCAGCGGATCGCCCTCGGTCTTCGGCGCGAAGGTGGCGGTGACCTCCAAGAGGTCGCCGTCGGCCGGGACGTAGTAGACCACCATGTCAAGGTGTCCCTCGTGCAGGCTGCCGCCCTCGATCGGGCGTCCGATGGTGGCCTCCTCGGCAAAAGCCGGGGTCGCGAGAAACAGCGCGGCCAGGAGCGATGCGCTCAGGGTATTGCGGATCATCTCATATCTCCTTTTTTAGATTGCGTTCGACCTCTATATGATTTATAGATTACGAATGCAATCCAAAAAGGAAGCTAACGATGCGCGTAAGTCGTACCCAGGCCGCGGAAAACCGCGAAACCGTAATCAACGTGGCAAGCCGCCTTTTTCGGGAGCGCGGGTTTGATGGTATCGGTCTTAAGGATCTGATGAAGGGTGCCGGACTGACCCAAGGCGCGTTTTATAAGCAGTTCGCATCCAAGGACGACCTGGCGGCGCAGGCGTCCAGGCGGGCGATGGAGAGCGCCTCGCATCGATGGTCGGCCGCGACTGCGGCAAACCCTGATGATCCGCTTGGCGCGGTGATCGCGTTCTACCTCAGCATGGACCATCGCGGAGAAAAGATGGACGGCTGCCCGATCGTAGCGCTGGGTTCGGATGCCGGCAGACAGGGCAAGGACGTGAAAGCGCCGTTCGAAGCCGGGATCAAGGAGCATCTCAAGATCCTCGGCGGTTTCATAGCTGGGACCGGTGGCGGGGATTCCGATGGCAAGGCCATGGCCATTCTCTCGACGATGGTCGGTGCGTTGATGTTATCGCGCGTCGTCAACGATCCCGACCTCGCGCAGGCCTTTCTGGATGCGGCGACCGATCAGGTTCGCGAAGCAGCCGGCGCTTGAACGGCGTGGTAGCGCCGGCGGCGCACCCAAACTGATAGGAAAATAGATGCGACGGATTGTTGTAACAGGCATGGGCGCGGTCACGCCTCTTGCTGCCGATGTCGAAGCGTCCTGGTCGCGTCTCCTGGCCGGCCGCTCGGGCCTCCGGAGGCTTCCGGATGATGTGGTGGGAGACCTGCCGGCGAAGATCGGAGGGGTGGTTCCCTCGCTGGACGAGGATTCGGATGCTGGTTTCGATCCGGGTGCCGTCTTTCCGCCGAAGGATCAGCGCAAGGTAGATCGGTTCATTCTCTTTGCGCTGGCGGCTGCACAAGAGGCACTCGCCCAAGCAAGATGGGCACCCGTCTCGGAAGCAGGTCGCTTGCGCACGGCCACGATCATCGCCTCGGGCGTCGGCGGATTCCCGGCCATAACCGAGGCGGTGCGCACGGTCGACCGACGCGGCGTCCGCCGTCTATCACCTTTTACGGTGCCGTCGTTCCTGGTGAACCTCGCGGCAGGCCACATCTCGACCCGCTATGGCTTCAAAGGTCCGCTCGGTGCACCGGTGACGGCGTGCGCGGCCGCCATTCAGGCGATCGGCGATGCGGCTCGCCTAATTCGCGCCAACGAAGCCGATATTGCCGTGTGCGGCGGGACGGAAGCATGCATGAATATCGTGAGCCTCGGTGGGTTTGCCGCGGCACGCTCTCTTTCGACCTCCTTTAATCACCGTCCGGATGAGGCCTCCCGACCGTTCGACAAGTCGCGGGACGGCTTCGTCATGGGCGAAGGAGCCGGCATGCTGGTCATCGAAGAATTGAGCCACGCCCTGGCGCGCGGCGCAAGACCGCTGGCCGAGCTTGTCGGCTACGGCACGACGGCCGATGCTCATCACGTCACCTCCGGTCCCGAGGACGGCGACGGTGCGCGCCGGGCCATGGAGATCGCAATCGCCCAAGCAGGGATTTCGCCCCGCGAGGTTCGTCATCTCAATGCCCATGCGACCTCCACGCCGGTGGGCGACCTGGGTGAGATCGAAGCGATCAAGAGCGTGTTCGGGCGCGATTTCGCGATAGCTGTCAGTGCAACGAAATCGGCGACCGGACACCTGCTCGGAGCCGCTGGCGGGCTCGGAGCTATCTTCGCAATTCTGGCGCTCAGGGATCAGATGGCACCGCCGAGCCTCAATCTGAGCGCTCCCGATCCGGCCGGCGACGGGATCGACTTCGTCGCAAACCAGGCCCGGCCGATGGCGATGGACTACGCAATCTCCAATGGCTTCGGCTTCGGAGGCGTTAATGCCAGTGCGCTGTTCCGGCGCTGGACGGATGATCTGGCCGGCGCGAGCACCGGAGGCGCTCATGATTGACGCCTTCCGCTCCGACCTTTCGCGCTTCTCCCCCGCCGGTCCAAACACGAAGAAGGATGTGACCTCCATGAACAAGACCAATCTAGGCGTCGCCCTGGTGACCGGGGCATCCAGCGGCATCGGGCACACAACGGCCAAAGCCCTGAAGAACGCGGGTTTTCGCGTGTTCGGAACCAGCCGTCGCGCAGTCGCCGAACGATCCGACGGCATTACCATGCTGACCGGCGACGTGACCGATGACGCGTCCGTGGCGAAACTTGTACAGGACGTGCTGGCCGAGACCGGGCGCATCGACCTGCTCGTCAACAATGCCGGCGTTGGCCTGCTTGGTGGCGCGGAGGAGTCTTCGATGGCCCAGGCCAAGTCGCTGTTTGACGTGAACGTCTTTGGCATTATGCGAGTAACCAAAGCGGTCCTGCCGACAATGCGCCGTCAAGGCAAGGGCAGAATCGTCAATTTGAGCTCGGTGCAGGGGTTCATCCCAGCTCCCTATTTCGCGCTTTATTCGTCGACCAAGCATGCCGTTGAAGGCTATTCCGAATCGCTCGACCACGAACTGCGTCCTTTCGGTATTCGCGTCGTCTTGGTGGAGCCCGCCTATACCCGCACCTCATTTGAAGAAAATCTCGCCAGGCCGGATCAGTTGCTTGATATCTATGACTCTGCGCGCGCCGGCATGAATGCAGCTGTGCGCAAAGCGATGGAAAAAGGCGATGCGCCGGAAGTGGTGGCCAGGACCGTTTTGGCGGCTGCGACCGATCCCGCTCCGAAGAGGCGCTATGCGGCTGGAACAATGGCGCGCCAGGTCAGTTTCCTGCGCCGTTTCGTCCCCGCATCCGCATTCGACAACAGCCTGCGAAAGCAACTCGGGCTGCCGGTTTGATGACCTCGACGAAATCCCGTGAAGCTCGGAATCATCGACGTTGGACCATCGTCACCACATTGGCGCGGCGCAACCTGACGCGATTGCTCTGGAGAACGCCCTGCGGTCGTTGGCGTTAGATTAGCGGTATGTTATGTTGCGGCGCGAAAGAGCGGGGGCCACGTCCTTTCACACCCGTAAGCGATCTGTATGTGCGACCTCTGCAGACGGGTCGGTATCACGGAAACCTCCCGGCATGGAGTTCGGGATTCGATGGGGACAAGGGGCAATGCTTTACACGCTCGTTATGATGGTCTGCCTGACGGCTGTGCCGCAGACCTGTGAACAACGCGAACAGATGGTGGACGGCCTGGCGATGAATCCCGGGACCGCGTTCATGCAGGCGCAGCCGCTGGTGGCTCAGTGGATCGAGACGCATCCCGGTTATTTCGTGCAGCGCTGGCGCGTGCTGCCCGGCCGGGGTTCGTGATATCCGCCGCGACGATCGAATGGGGTTCTATTTCTTCGCGCCGAGCGCTTCCGAGACGACCTTGGACAATTGATAAAGCCGCTGCTCGATTATCGTCGGCACTTCACAGACGTAAGTCAGTGATTGGACGCGTTCATTGAAAATTCGCGTTGCGAATTTCAGCTCTTCGGTTCGCCGATCGATCTCTTCGGGATCTGCATCCGGCTTGGCCCGCAACGCATCGACATCGGACCCTTCCTTGCGCAACGCGGCGGCCATTTCGAGCTGCTTGTGGGCGTAGCGGGAAATGCCCGAAATCACCTGCGAGCGCTCGGCGTCCAGGTGATCGAACATGCCTTGCACCAGCATCGCCATTTTGGGTGCAAGCTGTTCTGCCGGCAAGGAAGCCGCGAAATCCCTGATCTTCTTTTGAGCTTCCGCAATCGGCATCCGGCGAGCTGCCACTTCCTCGATCAGGGCGGAGATGGTGGGGTCCTTCGACCAGTCCTTCGCCGCTGAAGGAAGGTCCCGTCCGTTCCAGATCTGGCCGAGCGAGAGTTGCGGCACCTTGCGCTGCATGCAGGGCCAGTCCGGATCGGGGTTCGCCGCCATGGCGTTGATGCCCGGCGCGAGCATGGCAACCAGAGCCAGGCCGCGAACAAGGCTCATTCGTGCCATCAGGTATTTCCTCCCGTGTCCTGTTTGCGGGTCATCAGGCCGCGCGAAGGGTCGTAGGCGATGATGGCGGCGGCAAGGAACAGCAGCGTGCAGCTGGCAACGACGGCTAGCGACAGCCACTCAACCTGGCCGTAGAAGGCGAAGCGGATCAGTTCGACGGCGTAAGTAAAAGGATTGGCGAGGCAGATCTTGTAGAGCAGGGGGCTAGCCTCCTGGATACGCCACAAGGGATAGAGTGCCGGAGAAGCGAAATAGCCGGGAAAGATGACGAAGTTCATGATGCCAGCGAAGTTTTCGAGCTGCTTGATCATCGAGGACAAAAGCATGCCGAGCGCGCACAGCATCATGCCTGACAGGAACAGCGCAGGCAGTACGGTGAGATAGCCAAGCGGCGGCGCCTTGACGCCCCAGAACCAGGCAACGATAAGGAACGCGTAAACCTGCGCGATCGACACGGCGACACCGGCGAGCATCTTCGAGATCAGTAAAAACCAACGCGGGAAGGGGCTGACCAGCAGGGTGCGCATGTTGCCCATTTCGCGGTCATAGACCATCGACAGCGAAGACTGCATGCCCGAAAACAGCAGAATCATGCCGCACAGGCCCGGCGTGATGTAGACCTCGTAGAGCACGTAGGTCTTGTAGGGCGGGATGATCGATACGCCGAGCACCTGCCGGAATCCGGCGGCAAAGATGAACAGCCAGACGAGCGGCCGAACCAGCGAGGAAATGAAGCGCTCGCGCTGATGCAGGAAGCGCAGGCACTCCCGCACGACGATCCCTTTGAGGCAAATGAGGTAGTGACGGAGCCCAAATTGTTCGAAACTCACCGGCGTGAGGGTCGCGACTTTTGCGGGCATTGCGGGAGCGCTCACGGCGACATCTCCGCGATGCCGCTTGTTTCGATGCGGTTGAGCTTGGAAAAGGCGTCGCGGATCGAACTGGCACCGCTCGTCGCAACGACGTCGGCCACCTTACCCTTGGCCACCAGGTCGCCCTGCCGCAGCACGACGACATGGTCGCCGTCGTCGACCTCATCGATCAGATGCGTCGCCCACAGCACGCCGATGCCCTCGGTTTCGACGAGCTTGCGGATGGTGCCCAGAATGCCCGCACGCGACTGGATGTCGAGACCGACCGTCGCCTCGTCGAGCAGCAGCAGGGAAGGGCGGTGGAGCAGCGCCCGCGCGATCTCGATGCGCCGCATTTGGCCGCCGGAAAGACTGCGTGCCTTGTCATGCTGACGGCCCTGCATGTTGACTGTATCCAGCAGCGCGGCAATGCGCTGCCGGGCATGGTGTCCGCCGATGCCATGCAATGAGGCGTGGTAGGAGAGGTTCTGGTGGACGCTGAGGTCGAGGTCGAGCGTGCGTGCCTGGAACACGATGCCGACACGCCTGAGCGCTTCGCCCGAAGCGCGGCTGACGTCATGGCCGAAGATGCGGATCGATCCGCGGCGGGTGCCGTAAAGATGGCTGATCAGTGAAAACAAAGTTGTCTTGCCGGCGCCGTTGAGGCCGAGCAGAACGGTGAAAGTTCCCGGCGCGATCGAGAATGAGACATCGTTGAGCGCCCGCTTCGGACCATAGGAATGGCTGACGCCGGCAACATCGAGCGCCGCCACCTCGTCTCCAGCTCCGCTTGTCCTCACATGCTGCATGCCGCTGGCTCCTTCGGGGCGCGCTGGTTATCTAGTGCACGTGCAACATCCCCGCGGCAAATATTCATCACGTCGGCCTCCCTGATCATTGCTGCGGTCTAGTGGGGCGATATGGCCACGCCCCAAGGCTGCTGGCCCACCGTAACCGATTGAACCGGCTCGTCCGTCGCCGTGTCGATGAAGGTGATGTCATTGGAATTGCCGTTGGTGGTGATCAGCGTCTTCTGATCGGGGGTGAAGTCGAGATGCCAGACGCGCTGGCCGACCAGGATGTATTTTTCCACCTCGTAGGTTTCGGTATTGATGACGGCGACATGATTCGCCGGGCCGAGCGCGACATAGGCTTTCTTGCCGTCGGCGCTGATCGCGATGCCCACCGGCTGGATGGTTTCGGGCCGCAGTCCCGCAATCGCGAACTGGATCTTCTTCACCACCTCGCGCTTGAGACTATCGATGACGCTGACGGTGCCGCCGATTTCGGCGCTGACCCAGATCTGTGATCCGTCGGGCTTGAATTGCGCAAAGCGCGGACGCGTGTCGACCAGGACATTGTCGGTCACCTCATGGCTGTCGGTGTCGATAAAATGCGCCATGCTGGTGGTTTCGGAGGTGTTGACCATGGTTTTGCCATCGGGACTGATAGCCATGCCTTCAGGCTCCACCCCAACGGGAATCTCGGTCATGACCTGCTTGCTCTCGATGTTGATCGCGGTGACGAGATTGTCGTCCTCGTTGGCGACGTAGAGCGTGGTCCCGTCGGGCGAAAGCACGAACAGTTCGGGATCCGGGCCGGATGGCAGCGTGCCCACAATTTGCAGCGTCTCGCTATCGATGATTTCGATCGTATCGTCATCGCTGGCGCACAAATAGATGAACTTGCCGTCATGCGAGATGGTGATACCGCGCGGCCTCTGGCCGACTTCGACGGTCTTCACCACTTGCATCGTCGCCGTGTCGACGACCGTTATCGTATTGTCTTTCTCGTTGGAGACATAAACGGTGTAAGCCCACGCCGGATTGGCCATGACGCCGGTTGCGAGAATGGCGAGTGCGCAAGCTCGTCTCTGCACGAAGATTCCTCCCGATTGGTTCTACTTAAGTACGCATTTCGTTTCCGGCTGATCGATACCGAGCGTATCGAGCTCGGAGATTTGGTGGAGATAACCCTCCTGTGGCGATGTCGAGATGACGGATTTGGTGTCGCCGAGCAGGATTGGCTGGCGAAGCTGATGGTTCCACTTGCGGAAGGTCAGCTTCTGTCCCTTGAAGGCGGCGACCGAGAAATCGTCCGAGCGGATGTAGTCGCCGATCTTCTTCGGATCGTCGCCATTGGTCCGCGTGCTGGCTTCGCCCACCACCCGCACCGCCGTCCAGGCCGACATGTCCTTGGACAGCATTCGCCGACCGGTCGTCCTCAGGAAACGGCTCTGCATCTGGATGCCGCCCCATTGCTCGCTCGCGGGATGCCAGGACGACGCGACAAGGCCCGCCGTGCCGGCGACCAGCCGCGGTGTCCAGGTGCGGTAGGGCACATAAGTTCCGAACACCTCGCTCTCATCGGCGACAAGCACCACGTCATGCTCCGGCAGATCCTGCGTGAACACGGAAATCTGCTGCTGTATCTGCGTGGCGCCGGTGTCGGTGCGGCGCGCCGTGCCGGTGTCTTTGAACTCCTTCTCGGCGACGATCTGACCGCCGAAGCGGGCCGCCGCGCGGCGCAACGCGTCCGCGTAGAGATGATCCTGCTCATGCGAACCGTAGAGCAGCACCCAATTCGGCCATTTCTTTACCACGAGATACTGGGCCAGCGCGTCAGCCAGCATGCTTCGCGTCGGCGCGATATGGAAAATATTTATGCGGCAGTCTTCCTCGCGCAGGCTGTCGTCGGTGGCACCGACATTGAAGACCAGAACGCCCTTGTCGCGGGCGATGTCTGCGATCGACAGCAATTGCCTAGCCGAGAGGTCCGCGACAACATAGCGGTCACCTTTGGCAATCAGATCGTTGAAGGCTTGTACCGCGTCGGCGTCCGGCTTGATCTCGGTTATGTCGAGGCTGAATTTCTGGCTGAGGAACTTTCCTGTCGTATTGTTGTCGCCGATCGCCACATTGGCGCCGGCAACACCTTGGTCGCGTGGCGGCAGGTCCAGCAGGGAAAGCGCCAGTTGCGGCGCGTAGGCCCGCAAATAACCTATTCTGATTTCGGTTATCTTTCTTTCCGGCCTGTCGGTTGCGACCGGTTGCTTGCCCATCACTTCCTGGGCCATCACGTCCGCAATGTCGGCGGTCTGGAAAAATAGGTACAAAAAGGCCGCGAGTGTGCCTGGCACCGCGCTCGTCATCGATAAAACTGCCTGTTCTTGCACTAAAGTCCGATTGTTCCCGGACCAGCGCGAATTCAAGGTGCCCGCAATGAGCTTAGCGGACCCCACAAGATTTATCAAAGCCCTGCAAGTGGACTTGCGTGTCTGCTTTAGTCCTATGCCTTTTCGTGGGAATACGGCGGTGAATGAGCGTGTTGCGGTCTTCGACTCCGAGATGATCCGCAGCAATGCCGAATGTGAAACTCTATGGGTTGTCTTGGGAGGATTGCCTGATGAAAACGCGCGCCGCTGTTGCTGTCGCCGCCGGAAAGCCGCTGGAGATCATGGAGGTCGACCTC